>DATJOK010000037.1:0-11164 GCA_035507155.1 Allostellaceae bacterium | reverse complement strand
GTCATGGGGGTTGGTTCAAGATCTTGGAGCGGGTGAAGGGAATCGAACCCTCGTCGTAAGCTTGGGAAGCTTCTGCTCTACCATTGAGCTACACCCGCCCGGGGCGGACTTTAGACGAAGCCGGGGCGCGGCAGCAAGCCGGAGGCGGCCGAGCGTGATCTCAGGCCCGAGCCGCCGGCGGCATATCGGAGACATCCGCGCCGCGATGGCGGGGCGGCGAGACGGTTGGCTCCGCCGCTCCGAAACCCGGCTGGGACACCGCGGAGAGCGCGGGGAAGCTGAGCTCCACCTCGAGCCCCGGCTCGTTGTCGAGGAGCGCGATTCCGGCCCCGTGCAGCTGCGCCACCGCCTTCACCAGGCTGAGGCCGAGGCCGTTGCCGCCGGTGCTGCGGCTGCGCTCCAGGCGATAGAAGCGCTCGAAGACCCGCTTCTGCTCGCCAGCGGGAACACCGGGACCCCGATCGCTCACGGCGAGGACCGTCGCCGCGCGGTCCGCCGACGGCGCGAGACGCACCTCGATCTCGCCGCCGCCATGCTTCACCGCGTTGTCGACGAGGTTGGAGAGCGCCTCGAAGAGCAGATCCCGGTCTCCCCAGATGAGAACCCCCTGCTCGCCCGCGAAACGCACCCGGCCGCCCCGCTCCTCCGCCGCCGCATCGAAGAGATCCGCGACTTCCGCGCAGAGCTTGCCGAGATCTACCGGCGCAAAGCCCGACTTGCGCTCGCGCGCTTCGACCGAGGAGATGCGCAGCAGCGATGCGAAAGTCTTCAGTACGTCGTCGAGCTCGGCGACGGTCCGCGTCAGCAGTACCGTATCATCCTCGCCGCGCGGCCGGCGCAGCGCCACTTCGAGACGACCCCGCATCCTCATCAGCGGCGTGCGCAGATCGTGAGCGATGTTGTCGGAGACCTGCTTGACGCCGCGCACGAGCTCCTCGATGCGGTCCAGCATTGAATTGAGATTGGCGGCGAGCTGATCCCACTCGTCGCGAGTGTCGCGCAGGGGGATGCGCTCGCCAAGCCCGCTCGCCATGATCGCGCGGCTCGTGGCGTTGATCGCCTCGATGCGAGAGACCGTTCGCCGCGTCACCGAGATGCCGGCGATCGCCGCCAGCGCACCGAAGAGCGCAACCCCGACGGCAATGCCGCGTCCGATGACGCCGGTGAACCGGCGTGTGCGCTCGATATTCCTGGCGACCAGCAGATGGGACCCATCCGGCAGGGTCGCCGTGATGGCCCGCAGCAAGGGAGGCAAGCCGTCCTGCGGTCGCTGGTCGGGCATGCGGAACTCGACCCAGCCGTCCGGACCCCGCGCCGCCGCCGGCCACGTCGCGAGGGTGCCGGCGAGTGGTCGGAAGCCGGCATCGGCGACCAGATAGAGATCGTCATCGGGCGCGCTCCCGCGCCTCGTTGCGACGAGCGCGGCGAGAGCCGGCGCGCCGCCGGCAGCAAAGACGCTCTGCAGCAGCCTTTCTTCAGCGAGGATGCCGGCGTCGTCGCGGCCGCGCAGGTATTCCGCCGTCGATCCATAGACGTAGGCGAAGAGACCCGCCACCGAAGCCGAAAACAGACCGACGTAGAGGATCGCCAGCCGGAAGGTCGAGGAGCGCAGCGTTTTGGCGAGCAGCGCCTTAGTGAGCGGCATCGAGGCAGAAGCCGACGCCGCGCACGGTGTGAATGAGCGGCTGGGCGCCATGGGCGTCGACCTTGCGGCGCAGCCGCCCCACATAGACATCGACGATATTGGTCATGGGATCGAAGTGCACGTCCCAGACGGCGGCCAATAACATCGCCCGCGAAAGCACGCGGCCCTCGTTGCGCATGAAATATTCCAGCAGCTGGAATTCACGGGGCAGGAGCTCGATCTCGGCACCGGCACGGCGCACGCGACGGACCAGCAGATCCATCTCGAGATCGGCCACCCTGAGCAATGTCTCCTTCATCATCGCGCCGCTGCGGCGCGCCAGCGCATCGACCCGCGCCAGCAGCTCGGCGAAGGCGAAGGGCTTCACGAGATAGTCGTCGCCGCCCGCGCGCAGGCCGCGCACCCGGTCATCCACCTCGCCGAGCGCGCTGATGATGAGAGTAGGCGTCGCCACGCCGCCGGAGCGGAGCTGGCGTAGCACTTCGAGCCCATCGACACCGGGCAGCATGCGATCGACAGTCATCACGGCGTAGTCGGCGCCTCGGCCACGCTCCAGCGCCTCGCTCCCGCTGCGTGCCAGATCGACGGCATACCCGGCCTGGCCGAGGCAGTCGACCATCTGGCCGGCGGTCTCGACGTCGTCCTCCACCACGAGCACCCGGCGCATGAGGCAGCCTCTTTCCCGGTCTTGCATGGCACGCCGATGCCGGCTGCCTACACCGGGAAAGGGGACGACGACACTAACATCTCCGTTAGCGGATGGTGGAATGTCGCAAGCAAGCACCTGCAATCGCAGGACTCATCCACTGAACGCTTTGCAATGATCACGCAGCCGTGACAGAGTGCGGCTCGGGGAGAGTTCATAAGGGGATCAACCCATGAGCGCGCTGGGGACACGCGCGGGCGCGCCGATCCGGCGCCGCGGCCGGTTTGGCGTTTGCGAAAATCCGGCGGCCGAGTTCGGCCTGTTCGCGTCCGTCGGCACCGCTCGGTGCTCAGAGCGGCATTCGCCTACCGGCTGAACGGGATCAGACTCTCAGTGGCAAAGCAGCTTATCGTCACCGCCGACGATTTCGGCGTCGCCGTTCCTGTCAACGAAGCGGTGGAGTTCGGTCATCGCAACGGCATCCTCACCGGCGCAAGCCTGATGGTGACGGCGCCGGCGGCGGCCGACGCGGTGGAGCGAGCACGCCGCCTGCCCACGCTCGGCGTCGGCCTCCACGTGGTCCTGGTCGATGGAAGGCCAGCCCTGCCGCCGGAGCAGATCCCCGATCTGGTGCAGCCGAACGGCCGCTTCTTCGATGACGTGATCCGCATCGCCCTGCCTCTCTACGCCAGCCGCAAAGTGCAGGCGCAGGCCGAAGCCGAGGTGCGCGCGCAGCTAGGGCTCTTCCGCCACACCGGGCTCACGCTTGACAGGGTCGACGGACACCATCATCTGCATCTGCATCCGACGCTGCAGCGCATTCTTCTGCGGCTGGCGCCTGAATTCGGGATCGATGCCATGCGCCTGCCGCGCGAGCCCTTCACCGTCTCTTGGGCCGCGACCCACGAGCGCGCCGCCGCGCGCCTGATGAGCTGGTTGCTGCTGCGCGGGCGTACCGCCACCATGCGGCGCCGCATCGCGCGCGCGGGACTGCGCTGCAATGACACCATCCTGGGCCTCAACGACAGCGGCCATATGACGCCCCGGCGCGTGCGTCAATTCGTCTCGGCACTGCCGGAGGGCACCAGCGAGCTCTACATGCATCCGGCGACTCGACGGTGGGGCAGCGTCGATCCGCTGCCCGACAGCTACGAGCCGGAGCAGGAATACGCGGCCTTAATAGATCCCGGCGTAAGAGAGGCATTGCGGGCGAGCGGCGCCGTTCTCACCACTTTCGCTGCGCTCGGAACGCCTCGCATGCGGCCGCAGGACCTGCCGACATGAAGCACGCGCCTCTCATCGCCATCCTCCTCGGACTTGCCGCCAGCGCCTGGCTCATCGCCTGGGTCGGCGCGGGCCAGGTCGCGGAGGCGGTTATGGTCGCGGGCTTTCCCGGCATCGCGGCGATCACGCTCTTCAACGTGGTTCCGATCGCAGCCTGCGGCATCGCCTGGCGCGCGCTCATCGAGCCGCCGCCGGCGCATGGCACCCTCCTGATGGGCTGGGTGCGCTTCCTGCGCTCGACCGTGAGCGGGCTGGTGCCGATCGGTGGTGAGCTGGTGGCGATCCGCGTCATGATCCTGCACGGCATCGGCGGCCACACCGCCGGCGCTGCGACGGTAGTCGACATGACCCTGGAGATGGTGACGCAGCTCGCCTTCACGGCGCTCGGCCTCGCGCTGCTTCTGCTCGACGGGCGCGACGACACGCTCGCGGGCTGGGTGCTGGCGGGCCTCGGCGTGGCGGTGGCGACGGCGCTCGTTTTCCTCATCGCGCAGCGTCGCGGCCTCTTCCGCTGGGCGGCGGCGCTGCCGCACCGGATGGCCGCCCGCGTAAGCTGGGCACGGCTTCCGGAACTGGCGGGCATCGATGCCGAGATCAGCGCGATCTACCGGCGGCCGCGGGCTTTGCTGCTGGGGACACTCTGGCATTTCATCGGCTGGATTGTCGGCGCCGGCGAGGCCTGGATCGCGCTCTGGTTCTTGAACGCGCCGGTGAGCTTCTCCGAGGTGCTGATCCTCGAGAGCCTCGCCTTCGCGCTCCGGAGCACCGCTTTCCTGGTACCGGCGGGCATCGGCGTTCAGGAGGGCGGCTACGTCGCCTTGGGCGCGCTGTTCGGCCTCGGGCCCGAGGTCGGGCTGGCGCTCTCGCTGCTGAAGCGGGCGCGCGAGGTGCTGCTCGCGGTTCCCGCGCTGCTGACCTGGAAGCTGGTCGAGCTGCGCGCCTGGCGGCGTCGCGCTCTGGCCACCACGCTCGCTTCTTAACCTTGTATTTTCCGAGGCTTGGCCGCCGGGCGCATCCCGCGCTAGACTGCCGCTACTTCCCGCCCATTCGAGTGTAGTGTAGGGGTCATGACCGATATCACCGCGGGCGCGCTGCGCCGCGACGTCAAGATCATCACACTGGTGAGCACGGCGCACGGGTTCAGCCATTTCTTCCAGCTGGTGCTGCCGCCGCTGTTCCCGTTCATGACCCGGAGTTTCGGCATCGGCTTCGGCGAGGCGGGCGTGCTGATGCTGCTGTTCTACGCCACCTCGGGACTGGCGCAGACCCCGGCGGGCTTTTTGGTCGACCGCTTCGGCGCGCGCAACGTTCTCCTGTCGGGTCTTGCGCTCGGCGCCACCAGCATGGGGCTCGTGGGGCTCGCGTCGAGCTTCTGGATGGTGATGCCGCTCGCCGTGCTGGCGGGGCTCGGCAATAGCGTCTTCCATCCGGCCGACTACTCGATCCTCACCCACACGGTCAGCCATCCGCGCATGGCGCGCGCCTACGGCGTCCACACGCTGGCTGGCAACATCGGCTGGGCGGCGGCGCCGGTGACCGTGCTGTCACTTCAGCATTTCCTCGGCTGGCGCGGCGCGCTGATGGCGGTGGGCTGCCTCGGCCTCGCCGTCGTGCTGCTGCTGGCGAGCCGGAGCAGCATCCTCCTCGAGGAGCGGCATCGCCGCGCCGCGCCGCGACCAAGTGCCGGGGCCGCGATGCCGGCATCCTATCTGGCGCTGTTGGCGTCGCGACCGATCCTGCTTTGCTTTGCCTATTTCGTGCTGCTCTCGGTGGCACTGATCGGCAATCAGACCTTCATGCCGGCGGCGCTCAACCGGCTCTACGGCATCTCGCTGGAGAGCGGCAACATGGCGCTCACCGCCTATCTCCTGGCGGGTTCCGCCGGCATCCTCACCGGCGGCATCCTCGCCGACCGCACGCGCCGGCACGAGTGGATCGTGGCGCTCGGCCTGCTGGTGGCCGCGGTCCTGGTGCTGACCGTCGGAAGCGTCGCGCTGCCCGACGCGATGATCGTCGTCTGCGTGGCGCTCGCCGGGTTCACCACCGGCATGACGACACCGTCGCGCGACATGCTGGTGCGGGGCGCGACGCCCCCGGGCGCCACCGGCAAGGTGTTCGGCTTCGTCTATTCCGGGCTCGATCTCGGCTCGGCGGTGACGCCGCCGGTGCTGGGGTTCATGCTCGACCAGGGCCAGCCGCGGCTGGTGTTCGTTCTCTCGGCGGCGGCGCTCGCCCTCACCGTGCTCACCGCCTTCGGCCTCAGTGGCAAGGTCAGGCGGCCCGCGCTCCGCGCCGACGCGGCGGCGGCGGAATAGAGCGGGCGGGCAAACCTTGACGCGGCTTTCCTCTCATTGAGAATGGATCGATGACCGATGGCGCCTTCTGTGTCCCCTTCTAGACGCTCCTCCGGGCGGAGCCAGGCGGCCCTCTATTCGGCCACCACCCGCTCCATCAAGGTGACGGTGAAGCCCTTCTACCTGGAGGATCAATCTTCTCCGGCGGAAAATCACTATGTCTGGGCCTATCATGTCCGCATCGAGAACAAGGGTGGCGAGACCGTGCAGCTGCGGCGGCGCCACTGGCGCATCACCGACGCGCTCGGCCGCATGCAGGAGGTGAAAGGATCCGGCGTCGTCGGCGAGCAGCCGATCCTCGGTCCCGGCGAGAGCTTCGAGTATACCAGCGGCACGCCGCTGCCGACGCCCTCGGGCATCATGGTCGGCAGCTACGAGATGGAGACCAAGGCGGGCGAGAGCTTCGACGTCGCGGTTCCCGCCTTCTCCCTCGACAGCCCGCATCAGCCCATCCGCCTCAACTGAAGGCGCGAGACGGCGCCCAACCCAGCAGGAGGTCGCCTCCATGTCCTCAAAGCCAGAGCCGATCCGCGCGGTTGCGCGCAAAGGCGGCGCCGCGCCGCGCCAGCGCCCCTCCCGCGGCGAGGCGGAGACCGCCGTCCGCACCTTGATCGAATGGGCCGGTGACGACCCCGACCGCGAAGGTCTCAAGGGCACACCGGGGCGCGTCGTGCGCTCCTTCGAGGAATTCTTCCGTGGCTATGACAGCGACCCGGTCGAACTGCTGCAACGCACCTTCGAGGAGATCGACGGCTACGACGAGATGGTGGTGCTGAAGGACATCCGCTTCGAATCCCACTGCGAGCATCACATGGCGCCGATCATCGGCAAGGCGCATGTGGCCTATCTGCCGCGGAACCGCGTGGTCGGCATCTCGAAGCTCGCGCGCCTCGTCGAGGTCTATGCGCGCCGCCTGCAGATCCAGGAGAAGATGACCGTGCAGATCGCCAACACCTTGAGCGAGGTGCTACAGCCCAAGGGCGTCGGCGTGGTGCTCGAAGCGGCGCATCAATGCATGACCACCCGCGGCGTCCACAAGCCCGGCGTCAGCATGGTGACGAGCCACATGCTGGGCGCCTTCCGCGACGATCCCAGCACGCGGCGCGAGTTCCTGGCGCTGGTCGGCGCGCCGGGCGCAAGCTCGATCGGGAACGTCTGACCGGCGCCCGGCCGCGCGGCTACTGCACGTAGCTCCCGAAATTGGCGCGGATATCGTTGGTGAGCTGGCGATCGAGGTCGGTCGCCAGATCCGTCTCCATCCGATAGAGGGTGCTGTTGCGCTCATTGAGGCTGATCCCCTGGACGGTGGTGAGCGTGCGCTGCGTCTGCGCGCTCGCCGTGCGCACGGCGAAGCCGTGATCGTCCTTGATCTCGACGCGCATGGCGAGGCGCGCCTCGTAGCGCGTATCGACCTGCTTGGTGAAGGTGCCGGTGAGGCCGCCCTGGGTCGGCACCGGAATCTGGAGCACGCTAGCATCGACGACCGTCACGACCGCCCGGCCGGGACCGCCCACCGCTTCCAACCGGTCGCGCGCCCAGTTCTCCGTCACGTGGGAAAGCGGCACCGGCAGCCGCTCCTCGATGTGCGGCGGCTGCAGGTTCGGCTGATACTCGCGGACGAACTCGATGCGGCCCACCGCCAGATGGATCTTAGGCTCGCCGTTGAAGGTGATGTCGCCGAATTCCGGCTGCCGCGGCGGGCTGCTGCAGGCGGATAGCGTCGCCAGCAGCGCGCCGACGAACATCGCACGATAAATCCAGGCACGCGCCATCGACCGACCTCCTCGAGTTGACCGGCAATGCGGCCGGACACTGCCGCCGGTTTAGGGCAAATTCAAGGCCGGCAGCCGCGACAATTTCGGGAAAGCCCGGGTCAGGCCGCCGCGATCGCCGCCACCGCCTCCGGATCGAACCGGTAGCTCCGGTTGCAGAACTCGCAAGTGACGGTGACCGATCCATCCTCCTCGCCGAGGTCACGGCGCTCCTCCGCCGGCAGCGAGCGCAGCACCCGGTCGATGCGCTCGCGAGAGCAGCGACATTCGGCCCGGACCGGATGGGTGCGGAAGACCCGCACGCCGTCCTCGTGGAAGAGGCGAAACAGCAGCGCTTCCGGGGACAGCGCGGGATCAGTGAGCTCCTCCGAGGTGCTGGAGGACATCAGGATGAGGGCGCGGCGCCAGCCGTCGTCGCGGGCCTCGCGGGAGCCGGTGACCTCGGCGCGCTCTTCTTCCGGCAGGCGCTGCAGGGTCAGCGCGCCGCCGCGCCAGCGGCCCTCTCCATCCTGGCGTACTGCCACCTTGATGGCGGTGGCGATCTGCTCGGACTGGCGAAAATAATGATGGATGCATTCGGCGAGCGTCGCGCCCTCCAGCGCCACGATACCCTGGTAGCGCTCGGTGTCCTCGCCCTGGTCTACCGTGAAGGCGAGGTAGCCGGCGCCCAGCAGGCGCGGCACCGAGTTGCCGCCGCCAGCCGCCGCCTGCGCCAGCTTCTCCGCATCGTACTGGGCGTAGCCGCGGACGGCGCCGCTGCTGCTGACGTCGGCGACCAGCAGGCGGATCGCGCCGTCGCCCTTGGTCTGCAGGGTGAAGATGCCGTCGTATTTGAGCGCGCTCGAGAGCGCCACCGCGAGCGCGATCGCCTCGCCGAGCATGACCGCGACAGGCGCCGGATAGTCGTGGCGCCGCACGATGGTGTCGAGCATCGGCCCGAGGCGCACGAGGCGCCCCCGGAGATGGAACGGTTCGATCTCGAACGGCTGCACGAGATCATCGGCGATTGCCGGCAGGGTCATTACAGTCTCTTTCCGCAACGGACAAAGATCGGCGGCAGGGCGGGCACCTCGCGGCTCCCGCCTTGCTCAGGCGTCCGATCGGGTCAGGTCAGGCGAGGCACCAGGCGAGGATGCCTTTTTGCGCGTGGAGGCGGTTTTCCGCTTCGTCCCAGACGACGGATTGCGGCCCGTCGATGACGCCGGCGCTCACCTCCTCGCCGCGCTTGGCCGGGAGGCAGTGCATGAAGATAGCGTCCGGCTTCGCCGCCGCCATCAGCCGCTCGTCGACGCGATAGGGCGCCAGCAGGTTGTGCCGGTTGACGCTCGCCTCGACGCCCATGGAGACCCAGGTGTCGGTGACGATGCAGTCGGCGCCCTTGACGGCGCTCTCCGGCGCCGAGGTAACGGAGACGCGGCCGCCCTCGGCGCGCGCCCAGTCGAGGAGGCGCTGCGGCGGCTGCAGGGAGTCCGGGCAGGCGATGCGCAGGTCGAAGTCGAAGCGCACCGCCGCGTGGATCCAGCTCGCCGCCACGTTGTTGCCGTCGCCGCTCCAGGCCACCACCTTGCCGCGGGCGGCGCCCTTGTGCTCCTCCAGCGTCATCACGTCGGCCATCAGCTGGCAGGGATGGCTGGTGTCGGTGAGGCCGTTGATGACCGGCACCGTCGCGTGCTGGGCGAGCTCCTCCAGCTTCGAGGCCTGAGTGGTGCGGATCATGATGGCGTCAACGTAGCGCGAGAGCACGCGCGCGGTGTCCGCCACCGTCTCGCCGCGGGAGAGCTGGCTGTCCGACGCGCTGAGGATCACCGCGTCGCCGCCCAGCTGCTTCATCGCCACCTCGAAGGAGATGCGCGTCCTCGTCGAGGGTTTCTCGAAGATCATCGCCAACGTCTTGCCGGCGAGCGGCTTGTCGCTGCTCGCGCGACCGTTCTGCTTATAGACCTTGCCGAGATCGAGGATGCGGCGCAGCTCCGGCCCATCGAGTCGGTCGAGATCGAGGAAATGCCGAGGCCCGGCCATGGATCACCCGCGCCCTCAGTGCTTCCACTTGCGGGCGACGCCGTCGATGATGCCGATCGCCTCGTCGATGTGGCTTTCCCCGACGATGAGCGGCGGCATCAGCCGGACCACGTTGTCGGCGGCGGTCACCGTGAGGAGACCGTCAGCACGCAGCCGATCGCTGACCTCGCCGTTCGGCGCCTCGCAGCGCAGCCCGGTCAGCAGGCCCTTGCCGCGCACCTCGGCGTAGACGCCGGGATATTTCGTCACCACGGCCTGAAGCTTGCCGCGGAAATAGCCGCTCACCTTCTGCACCCGCTCGAAGAAGCCCTTCTCCAGCATCACGTCGAGGACGGCGTTGCCGATCGCCATGGCGAGCGGATTACCGCCGAAGGTCGAGCCGTGGGTGCCGGCGGTCATGCTCTTCGCCACCTTCTCGGTGGCAAGGCAGGCGCCGACCGGGAAGCCGCCGCCCAGCGCCTTCGCCACCGCCATCACGTCGGGCTTCACGTCCGGCCACTCGTGGGCGAAGAGCTTGCCGGTGCGGCCCATGCCGCACTGCACCTCGTCGAACACCAGCAGCAGGCCGAACTCGTCGCAGACCGCGCGCAGCCCCCGGAGGTAATCGTCGGAGCCGGCGCGCATGCCGCCTTCGCCCTGCACCGGCTCGACCAGGATCGCCGCGGTCTCGCCGCTGATCTTGGCGCGGAGCTCGTTCAGGTTCTCGAACGGCACGTGATCGAAGCCCTCGACCACCGGGTCGTACCCCTTCAGGTACTTCTCGTTGCCGGCGGCTGCGAGCGTCGCGAGCGTGCGGCCGTGGAAGGAGCCGGTGCAGGCGATCACCCGGTACTTTTCGGGATGTCCGTTGTCGTCATGATACTTTCGGACCATCTTGAGCGCGAGCTCGACCGCCTCGGCGCCTGAATTGCCGAAGAAGACGCTGTCGGCGAAGCTGTTCGCCACCAGTCGCTCGGCGAGGCGCTCCTGCTCCGGGATCTGGAACAGGTTGGAGCAGTGCCAGAGCTTCTGGCCCTGCTCGATCAAGGTCTTCACCAGGTGCGGATGCGAGTGGCCAAGCGCCGTGACGGCGATGCCGCTGGCGAAATCGAGGTATTTCCTACCGTTGGTGGCGAAGAGATAGGCACCCTCACCCCGGTCGAACGCCAATTCGTTCCGGGCATAGGTCGGCAATACTGCTGGAATCACGGGACGGTCTCCTGCGCGAGAAATAGGGTCGAAACGAAGGGATCAGGCCGCAAAGACGAGGGTTATCGTCGTCGCTGCCGCTTGCTCTGTCCCTGCGTTTGCCGGAGCCGGTGTTGCCGGCTCGCTTCGCGCGTCATGTCCTGGTCGCTCCCACTTTCCCCGCCCCGAAAGGGTCAGAGCCCTCGCTAAGTACCGGGGAAAGCGGGTGAGTATGGGGATGGGTCACCCACCTGTCAACCCGCCGGGCTGTGCGGCA
>DATJOK010000036.1:0-2011 GCA_035507155.1 Allostellaceae bacterium | reverse complement strand
CCCGACGAGGTCATCACGCGTGACCGCCACAAGGTGGCCTTTGCGCACGTAGCCGAGGCGATGGAGGATCTCCGCCATGCGCATCGCCACCGTGGTTTTGCCCGTGCCGGGATTGCCCGTGAAGGACATGTGCAGCGCCGGGGGACCGGAGGAGAGCCCGACGGCACGTCGCAGTTTGTCGATGAGCAGCAGCGCCGCGATGTCGCGGATGCGGCTCTTGACGGGCGCCAGCCCTACGAGCTCGCGGTCGAGATTGTCCAGCACCTCCCCGACGTGCGAGTCGCGGTAGACCGCCTCCAGGTCGTAGGACTCATCGACTCTCGCGTTCATGGGCGGCGCTCAATAGCGCTCTCCCTCGGGACGTTCCGTCGCATACGAGCGGGTCGTGTAGCGCACGCTCCGGCCGGGCCCTTCCGCGCGCACCAGGGAGAATCCCGGCTCGGCGGCAGGCCGGGCGACGATGAACGACAGCCGCAGCGACTCCCGACCGCGCGTGGAATCGAATGCATTGACCTTGATGTAGTGGTTGGGAAACGTTTTGCGGCATGCGTTCACCTCCGTCATGACACCGGCGGCGTCGCGGATGTCGAACATCGGTGTGCCGAACATCTCCCAGTAGGTATTGCGCGGATGCGGATCGTCCGTGTATTCGACCGATACCGCCCAGCCGTTGCCGAGGCAATACTCGATCTGTGCGGCGATCTGCTCGTCGGTGAGATCGGGTAGGAACGAGAAGGTGCCTTGTGTGACTCGCATGGAACGACTCCTCAGGCGACGGCCGGCGTCGGCACGAAATCGGGCGTGTCGGTGCTCGCGTAGTTGAAGGTCACCTCGCCCCAGACATCGAGGGCGGCCTTGAGAGGCGCGCAGTCCCTGGCCGCCCGCTGGAGAATCTCCGGTCCCTCGTTCCAGATGTCTCTGCCTTCGTTGCGCGCCAGCACCATCGCCTCGAGCGCCACCCGATTGGCGATTCCGCCGGCGGCGATGCCCATGGGATGGCCGATGGTGCCACCGCCGAATTGCAGCACCACGTCCTCCCCGAGATAGTGCAGCAGCTGATGCATCTGCCCGGCATGAATGCCGCCGGATGCGACCGGCATGACGCCGTGCAGGCCGGCCCAGTCCTGCTCGAAGAAAATGCCACGCTGCAGATCCACCGGGTTGCGGCCTTCGCGCAGCACGTTGTAGAAGCCCTGCACGGAGTTGGGATCGCCCTCGAGCTTGCCCACGACCGTGCCGGCATGGATGTGGTCGACGCCGGCGAGCCGCATCCATTTCGAGATCACGCGGAAGGAGACGCCGTGTGTCTTCTGGCGCGTGTAGGTGGAATGTCCCGCGCGATGCAGGTGCAGGATCATGTCGTTGCGCCGTGCCCAGCGCGACATCGACTGGATGGCGGTGTAACCGATCACGAGGTCGATCATGACGATGACCGAGCCCAGCTCCTTCGCGAACTCCGCCCGCTCGTACATGTCCTCCATGGTTCCGGCGGTCACGTTGAGGTAGGTCCCCTTCACCTCGCCGGTGGCGGCCTGCGCGCGATTGACGGCTTCCATGCAGTAGAGGAAGCGGTCGCGCCAGTGCATGAACGGCTGCGAGTTGATGTTCTCGTCGTCCTTGGTGAAGTCCAGGCCGCCCTTCAGCGCCTCGTAGACCACGCGGCCGTAGTTCTTGCCGGACAGCCCCAGTTTGGGCTTGACGGTGGCGCCGAGCAGCGGCCGGCCGAACTTGTCGAGCCGCTCACGCTCGACCACGATCCCGGTGGGCGGCCCGGCGAAGGTCTTCACGTAGGCGGCCGGGAAACGCATGTCCTCGAGCCGCAGCGCCTTGAGCGGCTTGAAGCCGAACACGTTGCCGATGACCGAGGCGCTCAGGTTGGCGATCGACCCCGGCTCGAAGAGGTCGAGGTCGTAGGCGATGTAGGCGAAGTACTGTCCCGGCGATCCGGGCACGGGCTCCACGCGGTACGCCTTCGCGCGGTAGCGGTCGCAGGCGGTGAGCCGATCGGTCC
>DATJOK010000035.1:0-8191 GCA_035507155.1 Allostellaceae bacterium | reverse complement strand
TCGGCAAACGCGCCGCCGCGGCGCAGCAGCTCCTGGAAGCCGCCCTGCTCGACGATGAGGCCGTCGCGCAGCACCAGGATCAGATCCGCATCCCTGACCGTCGAGAGCCGGTGCGCGATTACGAAGGTGGTGCGGCCTTCGGTGAGACGGCGGATCCCTTCCATCACCATCGCCTCGGTCTCGACGTCGAGGGCCGAGGTAGGCTCGTCCAGGATCAGGATTGGCGCGGCGCGGAGGATGGCCCGCGCGATGGTGAGGCGCTGCTTCTCGCCCTCGGAGAGCGCCCCCGCCCCTTCGCCGATCGCGCTGTCATAGCCCGCGGGCATCTTCATGATGCGGTCGTGGATGCGGGCGAGCCGGGCCGCGCGCTCGATCTCCTCGTCGCAGGCGCCGGGGCGGCCATAGGCGATGTTGTCCTTGACCGAGAGCGGGAACACCAGCGGCGGCTGCAGCACCATGGAGATCTGCCGGCGGAGCGACTGGATCCGGTATTCCCGGATATCGACACTGTCGATCAGCACACTGCCGGTCGAGGGATCGAAGAAGCGCGGCAGCATGCCGAGGAGGGTCGACTTGCCGGCGCCGGTCGGCCCCACCACCGCCACCTTAGTGCCGGGCGCGATCCTGAGATCGACGCGATTGAGCACCGGCGTCTCCGGCTGATAGCGGAAGGAGACGCCCCGCCACTCGACGGCGCCTTTGGCACCGGTCGGCGGGAACTCGCGGGTGCCGTCCCGGAGATCGGCCTCGATGTCCAGGATCTCGAAGCAGCGCCGGGCGCCGATCCGGGCGCCGGCGATCAAGCCCCAGCTCTGGGTGATCTGGTTGATCGGCGTATAAAGCTGGGCGAGGTAGGAGATGAAGACGATGAGCTGACCGAGGCTGAGCCGGCCGCTCATGACCGCGCTCGCCCCCACATAGACGACGAGCGACGTGCCACCGGCGATCACGCCGTTCACCACCGCCGAGTAGAAGGTCTGCCAGCCGTAGAGCTTGAGCGTGGCGTTGAGGCTGGCCCGGCTCGCGCCCATGAAGCGGCGGTGCTCCTCCTCCTCCTTGGTGAAGGCCTGCACCACCTTGATCGAGCTCATCGCCCATTGCACGAGGCTGTAGACCAGGCTCTCGCGCTCGCGCACCTCGGTGGCGGCGATGTTGATCTTGCGGTTGAAGACGCTGATGAGGGCGAAGAGCGCCGGCACCACCGTCAGCGACAGCAGCGTCAGCAGCCAGTCGATCGGGAACAGCACCGCCAGCATGCCGGCGAGCAGGATCACCGCCGAGAGGATCGGCAGCACGCCGTTCATCAGCATGGTCTGCACGGCGAAGCTGTCGGAGGTGACGCGATACATGAGATCGCCCACCTTCTGCCGGCCGTGGAAGGCGAGCGACAGCCGCTGCAGATGCCCCATGAGGGCGCCGCGGAGATCGGCCACCATGCGCTGGCCGACGCTGATGGTGGTGACGTTGTGGAGGAGTGTCAGCAGCCCGCTGCCGAAATTCACCACCACCAGGGCGATGCAGGCGCCGATCAGCAACGCCGGCCCCGACCAGCCCTGCAGCCAGGCGACGGCCGCCGGCTTGCCGGAGAGGACGTTGTCGATGACGACCTGCAGCGGCCAGGGCTTCAAGAGCTCGAAGCCCGCCATCAGGAACACCTGCGCCAGAGCGAAGAGGAAGCGCCAGCGATAGGGCCTGAGGAACGGCAGCATCCGGCTCAGCATGGGAGCCGCTCCGTCCCTAGGCGGCGCTGGCGGCGAGCGTCGGCTCCGGACGGGACTTGCCGAGCGGCGCCACCGGCAGCAGGCCCGCGCGTTTCGCCACCCCGTCGACGATCCGATGCATGACGCCGCCGAACTCGAGAGTGTGATGGAGGATGAAGACGCCGTGGGTGAGGCCGGCGAGCGCCGCCACTGCGGCGACGAGCGGGGCGCCGGCGACGAGCGCCACCAGCGCGATCCCCGCATAGCCGCGCAGCAGCCACTTCGAGAGCCGCGACAGGCCGAGGCGGCAGCGCAGGCGCAGCAGCCGCTTCTCGCCGCCGTGGTTCTCGACGCAGCAGAGCAGCTTCGCCTGGCTCCAGAGGCCGCGGGAGACGGTGAGATCCCAGTCGCCCCAGCCGCTGTCCATAACCACGAAATACTTGCGCTCGGAGAGGGTGCGCATGAGGCCGCCGAGCAACGTCTCCTTCTCATCGCTGCGCTCGCTCCAGTAGGAGAGCTGGAACGCGCAGCGGCGCCAGGAGAGGCGCGCCTTCTGCTCGATGGGGTCAAGGCTCTCCGGCCGCTCCTCGGCCTTCAAACCCTTGAAGCGCCACTTGAGGCGCTCCCAGCCGCGCAGGAAGGGCCCGAGGTAGATCAGCACCGCCACCAGCGCGCGTGCCTTCAAGCCGGTGAAGCGCTTGTCGATCGGGGCCTTGAGGGCACAGTTGATCGCCAGCACCCAGGTGGTGAGGAGCGGCAGCAGCAGGAGCCAGAACCAGCCGCCGAGCACGATCCCGGCGAGCGCCGCCACCAGCGCGCCCACATTCCACTCGAAGCTGAGCGGCAGCGAGGTCATCAGCGACGAGGGCGGCGCGTAGAGGGTCTGGAACAGGCCGCGGCCGAAGACGCCGGAATAGATGATCGGCCGGCGCGACAGCAGCAGCGAGGAGGCGAGATCGCCATAGATCCGCCCCGCCCATTTCGCCTGGCCCAGCAGGTTGAAGCGGTAGGGATGCTTGGCGTAGACCAGCGCCTCCGCCTTGCCGTAGCCGCGCTGCTGGCCGAAATAGGCCTTCACGGTGTTGCGGCGGTAATGCCAGACGGTGGCCGAAGGGCTGTAGCCGATGGTGTAGCCCGCATCCTGGAAGCGCCAGCAGATGTCGACGTCGTCGCCGGCGGCGCGGTAGATCGGATCGAAGCCGCCGAGGCCGAGGAGCACGTCCCGGCGGAACGCCATGTTGCAGCCGGCGATGTGCTCGGCAGTGTCGTCGGTGAGCAGCACATGGGTCGGACCGCCGGGCGAGACCGCGACCGCCGAGGGGACCAGGCTGTTCTCCGGCGGCGGAAAATTGGGGCCGCCGCAGGCGACGAGACCCTTCCGCTCCATGGTGGCGACGAGGTAGGTGAGCCAGTCGGGATCGGCAACGCAGTCGCTGTCGGTATAGGCCACGATCTCGCCGGTCGCCGCCTCGGCGCCGACGTTGCGGGCGACGCTCAGCCCCTTGTTGGGCTGGCTGATGATGCGGCAATAGGGGAAGCGCTCGGCGATCTCGAGGGTGCGGTCGGTCGAACCGTCATTGACGACGATCACCTCGTAGTCGGGATAGGTGAGCTTCTCGAGCGACGCGAGGCAGTCCTCCATGGTGCGGTCGGCATTGTAGGAGCAGACCACCACCGAGACCCGTGGCGTGCGCGTGAGCCGCGGCGGGATCGGCTCCTGGAAGCGCTCGGCGACGGCGGCGAAGGCCGGCTTCGGATGCCGATCGCGGTCCACCAGGCCGAAGGCCCAATCTTCAATAAGATGGCCGCCGGTGAACCACTCGTCGGTCCAGGCGAAGACGAAGGTGCCGGCAACGCCCATGTCGAAGGCGGCACGGATCTGCCAGGAGAGTATGCGCGCCTGTTCTTCCCTGCCCTCGCGGAAGGAATCGATGCCGAACTCCGTCAGCATCAGCGGCCGGTCGACCGCCATGTTATGGAGGCGCGAGAGGTAGCGGCGGAACGCTGCCTCGTCGTGGAGGTAGACGTTGAAGCAGACGAAATCGGTGAAATCGACGGTGAGATATTCCGTCGAGGGGAAGTTCGCATAGCTGACGAGGCCGGTGGGGTGGATGTCCTTCACCGTCTTCATCACCCGCTGCAGGAAGGCGCGCACCTTGTCGGCCCCGTGCCAGCGGATCATGTCCGGCGGGATCTCGTTGCCGATGAGATAAGCGAAGATCGCCGGATGCCGGTTGAGGCCGCGGACGGCGTTGCCGACGTTGCGGATGATCTCGCTCTGGATCTTGCGGCTGTCGAGGAAGGTCACGTGCTGGGACCAGGGGATGCCCACCAGCACCCGGAGCCCGGCCGCCGCCGCCCGGTCGAGGAGCCAGACCGGCGGGACGGTGAAGACCCGCACCACATTGGCGCCCATCTCGCGCATCAGGGCGAAATCCCTGATGACCACGTCCTTCTCCGGGAACTGGCCGCCGTGGCTGCCGACCGCGAAGGGGCCGTAGGTGACGCCCTTGACGTAGAGCTTCTCGCCGCCGGCGAAGAAGAACTTGCCGTAGACCCGGACCGGGGCGAGCGCGGCTGAGGTCGCCGGCGCCGAGCTTTCCGGCAGCACGGTGGGGGTCTCGTTCATGAAAAGAATCTCCGTCGCGGAGAAGGGCACAAAAAGGGGTCTGAGGACAACGCCGCCAGGAAGCCGGCTATTCCCTCTGGAGGGCCGCTATGCCCGTCCCCTTGCTGAGCCCGGACCGGCTCAGTTGCCGGCGGCGACCTGGCGTTCCCCGAGATCCCGGCAATGCCAGGCCCAGGCGGTTCGGATGATGGTGTCGAGGTCGGAGAGGCCGGGCGTCCAGCCCAGGACCTCGCGCGCCCGGCTCGCATCCGCCACCAGCACCGGCGGATCGCCTGCCCGCCGCGGGCCCTCCCGCCGCGGGATCCGGTGCCCGGTGATCCGCTCCGCTGCCGCGATCACCTCCCGCACCGAGTGTCCCGTTCCCGTCCCCAGATTGAGCGTCAGGCTCAGCCCCCCGGAGAGCAGACGGTCCAGCGCCTTCACATGCGCCTCCGCCAAGTCCTGCACGTGGATGAAGTCCCGGATCGCCGTCCCGTCAGGCGTCTGATAGTCCGTCCCGAACACGTCGATCTGCGCCCGGTTCCCCAGCGCCGCCTCCAGAACCAGCGGAATGAGATGGGTCTCCGGCTGGTGGTCCTCGCCGATCTCCCCCTCGGGATCCGCCCCCGCCGCGTTGAAATACCTGAGCGTCGCATGGGTGAACCCGTGCGCCGACCCGTACCACTGCAGCATCCGCTCCACCATCAGCTTGCTCTCCCCGTAGGGATTCACCGGCTGTTGCGGCGCCGTTTCCGGAATCGACGCGATGTCGGGGAGGCCGTAGACCGCGGCGGTGGAGGAGAAGACGATGCGCTTCAGCCCCTGCGCCTGCATCGTCTCCAGCAGCACCAGGGTGTTCATCACGTTGTTGCGAAAATAGCGGCCGGGATTCGTCACCGATTCGCCGACCGCGATGAAACCCGCGAAATGCATCACCGCGGCGATGTCGTAGCGCTTGAGGCTGTCGGCGAGGCGCTCTGAATCGGCGAGATCCGCCTCCACCAGCGGCCCCCACTTCACCGCCTCGCGATGGCCGAGCACCAGGCTGTCGTAGGTGACGGGCCGGTAGCCGGCGCGCGCCAGCGCCTTGCAGGCATGGCTGCCGATATAGCCGGCGCCGCCGGTCACCAGGATGCTCGTGGGCATTTTGCGGCTGTGACTCCAAGCGAGAATGGTCGAGCTGCGCCCGCGCTCCGAAAGCGGCGCGCGGGGGCGACTATGCGGGCAAGACCCGATGCTGCCAAGGGTCAAGCGGCCACGGCGTCATGGCAATCGAGAGACCAGTGCCGGACGCCACAAATGTCACGCGCTTCATCAATGTCGAGCGATCGAGCGTCCTCACTCTTCCGCGTCGATCACCGCCGGTCTCGTCAGGCCCGCAAGCCTCGGCGCTGCGACCGCCGCCCTGTCCGGCTGCAGGCTCGTCAGCAGCCCCCCGACGCCGCAGACCACCGAGAAAGCCGCCCACCGATACATGAAATAGGCGTGGATGATGCTGTAGTTGCGGAAGGTCATGTACCAGAAGAGCGGCAGCACGGCGATCAGCAGGTAATAGGAGGCGCTCCTGCGCTGAACGAAGCGCCAGCCGGCGGCGAGCCGTGCCGCCACGACCGTCGCGGTGCCGATGAGGAATATCGGCAGCACGGGATTCATGACGACGTATCGCGCATTCCGCAGAATCGGGGCAAAGACGCCGTGCGTCTCCCAGGGCACCTCCCCGCCCATCCGGAACAGGAGCTGGACGAGGAAGTCCTTGGCGCCGGCCCAGGGATCCGGCAGCAGCAGCGCCGAGAGACCGACCCGCAGCAGCATGGTGCCGAGATAGCCGGCCGCCCAGGCAAACAGCACCACGGCGAAGGTCTCGCCGAGAACGCGCGGGCTCTCGCAGCCCGCCTGGCGCCGCGACGAGATCGAAGCGAGCACCAGGACCATCGCCGCGAGCGGCGGCACATAGTTCTCGTCGATGAAGCCGATGCCGGCGGCGATGACGAGCGCGGCGAAGAACAGCCGCGACGGCGAGGCACGCCGCGCCACGCGATGCAGCAGAATGCCGCCTGCAAACGTGGCGAGGAGTGCCAGGTTGTGCACCATGACGCCGTTCGGATTCTCCGCGCCGGTGAGGAGCGTGAATCCCAGGGCGAGATAGGCGCCCTCGAAGAGCGCGTGGCGGCCCGTTGCAGTGACGACAAAGAACGCCGCGACGGCGACGAGATAAAGGATGCCCGAGGCGGTCCGCAGCGTCGTCAGGTCGACCAGCAGCAGCAGCGGCTTGGTGAGAATCTGGTAGCCATGCCAGTAGCGGAAGTAGTTCAGCACCGGCAGCGGCGCACCGTTCGCCATCTGCACCAGAACGGCACAGGCCTCGCGGCCGTCCGGCAGCGGCCCCACCACATCGGCGTCACGAAGCAGTTCCACCGCGCTGCGACCGGCAGGTCCCACGAGATTGGTCGAGACCGCGGTGCAGTCGGAATAGCGATCGAGAGTGTGGCCGGTGAAATCCCGGGGCCAATTATCGGCGGTGATCTCACCGGCCGCGATGAAGTGAAGGACGCGCTCCTTCAATGCGGCGTTCGGCACCAGGGCGTCGGTCAGCAGGATGGCGGCAGCGAAGGCCCCGTTGAGACCCAGCACCAGCAGCGCGCCGAGGACCAGCCTGGAAAGGATCGCGCCGGCGCAGAGAGGCGCGCGCCTTACTTGGCCATTCGGCGGGCCGTCGAGAAGCTCGCCGTGTTCTTCCGAAGCAAGAGAGAGTCCCATGCCCCCCGCGTCCTCTGCAGCCGGACCGCGATCGCTGGCCCGACGCTCAATGGCATGATTCCGAATTCGGTTGCGCCTGCGCGTGTGAGATCTGAGGCGTCACAGAATTGCCATCGGTCTGTCACCGACATGCCCCTCCGGCGGCGCAGGCCCTCTTGTGCTGACGGCGGCGGTTCGTGGTCACCTTGCCCGCAGGATGCGGCGACGCTACGCTCGACGACGCAGGAACGATGTCGGGAGGACAAGGCCATGGGCCGCGCGAAACACCTGCGCCAGCTGCTCAATCGAGACGCCATGGTCGTGGCGCCGGGCGCCTATGACGGCATCACCGCCAAGCTCGTCGAGCAGGCGGGCTTTCCCGCCGTCTACATGACCGGCGCCGGCACCGCTGCCACCAATGGCTATCCCGACTACGGGCTCGTCACCATGACCGAGATGGTGGAGAACGCCGGCAGGATCGCCGCCGCGGTCCAGCTCCCGGTGATCGCGGACGCCGACACTGGATACGGCAATGAGCTGAATGTCGTGCGCACCGTGCGCGAGTACGAGCAGCGCGGCGCCGCCGGGATCCACATCGAGGATCAAGGCTTCCCGAAGAAATGCGGGCATCTCGACGACAAGGTGATCATTCCCCTCGACGACTTCCTCGCCAAGATCGGCGCCGCGGCCGCCGCGAAGCACGACCCGGATTTCCTGCTGATTGCGCGCACCGACTCCCGCGCGGGCGCCGGCTTCGACGAAGCGGTGCGGCGCGCCAACGCGGCGCTCGCCGCCGGCGCCGACATGGCTTTCCTGGAGGCGCCGCAGACGCTCGAGGAGGTCGCGGCGGTGCCGCGCCTGGTCAAGGGTCCCTGCCTCCTCAACATCGTCTGGGGCGGCAAGACGCCGCCGGTCGCTCTCGACGACGCGGAGAAGATGGGCTATCGCCTGGCGATCGTCCCGGGCCTGCTGTTCAAGACGGTGATCGGCGCCTGCGAGGCCGTGCTCAGGGAGCTCCGCGAGACGCGCCGGCATCCGACGTCGCTCGGCCACATGACCGTCCGCGACGCCTTCCGCCGCGTCGGCGCCGACGACTGGGACCGGCTGCGCGACGCCTTCCGCGAGCCCGGGAGCCGCGCTGCCGAGT
>DATJOK010000034.1:0-2908 GCA_035507155.1 Allostellaceae bacterium | reverse complement strand
GAGCGCCACCGCCGTCGCGGTCACCGACTGCGAGCTGGTGGAGATCGACGGCCGCCGCTTCTTCTCGCTGATCGAGGAGCAGCCCGGCTTCGCCGTCGCCGTGATGCAGGTGCTCTCGCGGCGGCTCCGCCATCTCGAGGGCCCGGTCGAGCGCGGGCACGGCGGCGGTGAGGAGCCACCGGCCGAAGCTGCCGACTTCCAGGGCTGAGACGGCCTCCGCGACCCCGTATCCAGCGCGGCGGCAAATGCTCTAACATCGCTCCCGGCGATATCTGGATCGCGCGGGAGGAAGATCATGGCATCGACGGGAAAGATTGCGGTCGTCACCGGCGCCGGCAGCGGCATCGGCCGGGCGGTGGCGCTGGCGTTTCTGAAGGACGGCTACTCGGTGGCGCTCGCCGGCAGGCGGCGCGAGGCGCTGGCGGAGACGGCGGAGCTCGGCAAGGGCGGCGGCAAGAGTCTGGTAGTGCCGACCGATGTCGGCGATCCCGCCTCGGTGCGCAACCTCTTCGCCGAGGTGAAGTCCGCCTTCGGCCGGCTCGACGTGCTCTTCAACAACGCGGGCGGCGGCACGCCGGCGATCCCGATGGAGGACATCACCTACGAGCAGTGGATGGGGGTGGTGAACGCCAATTTGACCGGCTCCTTCCTCTGCGCCCAGGAGGCGATCCGCCTGATGAAGGCGCAGAAGCCCCAGGGCGGCCGCATCATCAACAACGGCTCGATCTCGGCCCACGCGCCGCGCCCGCATTCGGCGCCCTATACGGCGACGAAGCACGCGGTCACCGGCCTCACCAAGTCGATCGCGCTGGATGGCCGCCCCTTCGACATCGTCAGCAGCCAGATCGACATCGGCAACGCGGTGACGCCGATGACCGAGCGCATGACCAAGGGCGTGCCGCAACCCAACGGCACCATGATGGTCGAGCCGCGCATGGACGTGGCGCACGTCGCGAACTCGGTGCTCTACATCGCGAGCCTGCCGCTGGAGGCCAACGTGCAGTTCATGACGGTCATGGCGTCGAAGATGCCGTTCGTCGGGCGGGGGTGAGGGTGGCGCACGAACCCTCTCCCGCAAAGCGGGAGAGGGAGGGGCCCGACGCGCGAGCGGCGGGAGGGTGAGGGAAGACGACGCCTGCGAAGTGGCATGGCAAATTCGCCTTGGAAGACACGGCGAAAGAATCTCTCTGCTCAGGGCAAATGAGCGGCGTCACGATGGATCGTGTTTCGGCGAGTTCCAATTACTTCATCGTTCAAGTCTTTGACCGCGAGCGCTGGTGCGCGGTCTTGCAGGCGAAGTTTCATGTGCCAGATCTGGCGAAGCTTCGCGCGATCTTGGGCCCCGGGGCTGACGCCGATCCGGATTTGCGCCACGGCTACCGACTTGATGATGGTGAGCTGGTGGCATTGGTTGCCGAATTCGGCGTCCGATTTGATCCTGGGCAGGTGGACATCAGAGAGCGGGATATCGACCTCTTTCGTCTGTCACACTCGACGATCCCTTACCTCGTCCACACCGGCTACGAGCTGCCGCTATTGCTCGATGGCAGGAAGAAGCTGGCCCGAATGTCCGAATGCTACCCGCCCATGACTTTCGAGGGCGAGGACCGCTTCGATCATCACGTCAAGGAAGGGACCCTCCACCGCGAGGAAGTTCTTGAGGCGTGGGAGCAGCCGCGCGGGAAATATCTCGGTTTCAGAACCGTCTACTACACACCCAAGGGCGAGGAGTGGCGCATTCCGGCGATGAGGCTGATATGGGAGGCTGCGGGAAAGTCCGGGGGATGGAACGAGTATTTCGAACGGCTCGAGGGGATGCTGTTCGGCTATGAGGATTGGCAGAATGACTGGTGGCTCAACACCGGCCCAAGGGGCGGCGGCTTTGGCGGCGCATCGCTGTGCTGCGCCGTCACCGCGGCGGAGATCGCCTGGATCGAGGCGGCCGGATTTCGCGCGTTGCCGCCTATCCATGAATCCAGCCTGGCGGTCAGATTCTACGATGCGACCGCCGCCGCCGAGATGCGCGCCTTCATGCTCGAAGCGACTGGAAGCGTCGCGCTCCTGCGATTCAATCTCCCCGGCGGCTATTTCTCGGATTTCGTAAATCAGTTGAATCAGCCGGGCAGCGGATCCTGGCATGTTCCAGGCGACCGGATTCCCGAATTGAACAGGAAACTGCTGCGCCCAGTCGAAATTGTCGCTCGCCGCGACGATCCGGTTTGAGGCGGGTGTCGACGCTCGCGATCTGGCTTCGGCCTTACGACCTGGGTCCTCGGCATGAGGCCGGGGGCGACGGAGCGCGGGCAAGCTTCAGCGAGCGAGCGTCAGCGCACGTGAAAGCGGCCGCCGACGACGACGGAGGGGCCATAATAGGCGGGACCGTAGTAGGCGGGACCGTAATAGGCGGGATAGCCGTAGTAGGGTTCGCCGTAATAAGCGGGTGGCGGCGGCGCGTAGACGCAGCCGCCGAGCGTCGAGGCCGCCAGCAGCAGAGCGGCGCAGAGCCACAGGCGCGAACGGGTTCGCGACATCGTCCTCTCCTCAACTCGCGATGCGGGGTGATCGTCGTCTGAAGCGTTCTAGGAACGCTGCGGGCCGGTCATCCCCGCGCAGTCTGAGGAGCTAACGCTCCGGCCGCCCAGTGAATTCCATGTACTTTTTGGGACCGCATGCGGCAGAGCCGGCTCCCTAGCGCAGGTCATCGAGCTCCGGATGGTGTCCGCAAATATCATCGAGTATGTCCGTCTGGATCCGACCGATGACGCGGCCGACGGCGTACCTCAGCGGCTCCATCTCTTCGGCGACGACATGCTCCCGGCCGATGGCGAGAATTCCGGTGAGATCGGTGATCGCGCCGGGCGCAAGATCGCGCATCGCCTTGGCATGCTGCTTTTCCATCTCGAACCGC
>DATJOK010000033.1:0-44950 GCA_035507155.1 Allostellaceae bacterium | reverse complement strand
GTGGACGGTGGGGGTCACCGGGATCGGCTCCTTCGTCATGTCGACGCCGGCGAAGATCCGCGCTGTCTCGATGATGCCGGGGAGGCGCTGATGCAGGAGCTCGGCGCCCAGATGCTCCAGGTGGAGCAGGATGTAGTCCTTCTTGGGGCCGCAGCCGCGCCCCTCGTTGATCTCGATGGTCATCGAGCGGCAGACCACGTCTCGGCCGGCCAAGTCCTTGGCGTGGGGCGCGTAGCGCTCCATGAAGCGCTCGCCCTCCGAGTTGGTGAGGAAGCCGCCTTCGCCGCGCGAGCCCTCGGTGATGAGGCAGCCGGAGCCGTAGATGCCGGTCGGGTGGAACTGGGTGAACTCCATGTCCTCGAGCGGCAGCCCCGCGCGGAGCGCCATGGCGTTGCCGTCGCCGGTGCAGGTGTGCGCGGCGGTGCAGGAGAAATAGACGCGGCCGTAGCCGCCGGTCGCCAGCACCGTGCGATGGGCGCGGAAGCGATGGAGGGTTCCGTCCTCCATGTTCCAGGCGAGGAGGCCGAGGCAGCGGCCCTCGCCGTCCATGAGGAGGTCGAGCGCCACGTACTCGACGAAGAACTCGGTGCTGTGGGCGAGGCACTGCTGATAGAGCGTGTGCAGGATGGCGTGGCCGGTGCGGTCGGCGGCGGCGCAGGTGCGCTGCGCCATCTTCTTGCCGTACTCGATGGTCTGGCCGCCGAAGGGGCGCTGATAGATGCGGCCGTCCTCGATGCGCGAGAAGGGGACGCCGTAGTGCTCGAGCTCCAGCACCGCCGGGATCGCCTGCCGGCACATGTACTCGATCGCGTCCTGGTCGCCGAGCCAGTCGGAGCCCTTCACCGTGTCGTACATGTGGAAGCGCCAGTCGTCGCCGTCGCCCATGTTGCCGAGCGCCGCCGCCATGCCGCCCTGCGCCGCCACCGTGTGGCTGCGGGTCGGGAATACCTTGGTGACGCAGGCGGTCTTGAGGCCGGAGGAGGCCATGCCGAGCGCCGCGCGGAGCCCGGCGCCGCCGGCGCCGACGATCACCACGTCGTACTGATGCTCGATGATCTCGTAGGCCTCGGTCATGGGCGGTCTCCGCGATGCCCTCGGCGGGATGGATTTTCCGCGGGCTCGGCAGGCCCAAGCTTGCGGCCGCCGGATCCCCGGCGGTAGCGATTAGATCAGATGGAGCCCATCGCTGGCCGAGATGGCTCGATGCTTCGTCTTGAGATCGCACGGATTTTCCCGGCCGTAACGCTGGCTTTTGCGGCGGACGGGACCGGCTTGCGGTCTCGGCAGGGCGGCCCTCCGGGCTCTGGCGCCGGCCACAGGTTGCCAGACATCGTATGACCGTATAACTTCGCTGAAACGGTCACTGAAACCGAACGAACGAGCAGGGGAGGAAAGCATGGACGACCGCTGGTCGCTGTCCCGCCGCAGGCTTTTGCACACGCTCGCCGCCACCGGAGTGATCTCCGCCGCCGAGCTCGGCTGGTGGGACGCGCCGTTCATCCGACCACGCAAGGCCTGGGGCGCGGAGCCGGTGCGCTTCCAATGGAGCGTTCCCGAGCCGACGCGCATCGCGCTGATGAATTCGCTGGTCGAGCGCTTCAACCAGTCGCAGAAGGATTTCGTCGTCGCGATCGAGTACGTGCCGCAGGCGCAGGCGCGCCAGAAGCTCATCAGCTCGATCAGCGCCGGCAGCCCGCCCGACCTCTGCCAGGCCTGGGACAACTGGGTCGGCCAGTTCCAGGGCATGGGCGCGGTCGAGGACCTGACCGACCGCGCCAAGGCGTGGAAGCACTACGCCGACGTCCAGACCACGGCCTGGCAGACGGTGACGATCAAGGACCGGATCGTCTCGCTGCCGCTCTCGCTCACCCTCGACGCGATCTTCTACCGCACCGACCGGCTGAAGGAGCTCGGCCTCAAGGAGCCGGCGCCGGACTGGACCTGGGACGAGTTCCTCAAGATCGCCACCGCCTTCACCAAGGCGGACAAGAACCAGTACGGCTACGGCATGCGCGGCGCCGGCACCTGGGCCGTCCTCTATCCGAGCGAATTCGCCTATGCCAACGGCGCCGAGGTGCTCAAGGACGGCAAGCTGGTGATCAACTCCAAGGAGGCGGTCGACGCGCTCGCCTGGTACGTCGACCTTGCCTTGAAGCATCACGTCACGCCGCCGAGCGCCGCCACCGACGGCTTCGTCGAGATCGTCGAGACCTTCGGCCGCGGCGTCACCAGCATGTACCAGCACAATTCGGGATCGGTCGGCCAGCAGAAGAAGAACGTCGGCGCCGCCAATTTCGCGACGCTGCCGGTGCCGGTCGGTCCGGCGAAGAAGCGCGCGTCGTTCTATTTCTCCGAGACGCTCACCGCCTTCAAGGCCGGCCGCAACAAGGAAGGCGCCTGGCAGTTCATGAGCTTCATGCTCGAGGACGAGCCGAGCTTCATGTACTGCACCACCCTCGGCCTCTTGCCGGCGCGGAAGTCGATCGTCGCCAGACCGGAATTCTCCAAGGATCCCGCCCTCAACGGCTTCATCGATTCCTTCCCGTTCGCGATCGTCAGCCCCTACCTCGCCTATCCCGGCTGGGGCGGCAGGATCGACTCCGACGGCGTGCCGCTGATCCAGCAGGCGATCCTCGGCAAGATCTCGCCGAAGGAGTGCCTCGACAGGTTCGCCGACGTCCTCAGGAAGGAGATGACCTAGCAGCTCCTGCGGTACCGTCATGAGCACGGTCCAGATCGCTCTCGGCAGCCGGCGCACGCGCCGGCTGTTGACTCTGCGGATGCGCATGCTGCTGGTGGGCTACGCCTATCTGGTGCCGGCGGCGCTCTGCCTGCTGGCGACGGTGGTGGTGCCGATCGGGCTCGCCATCAAGATGAGCCTCTACAACGACGTCCTCTACAAGCCGCAGGACTACCACTTCATCGGGCTCGGGAACTATGTCCGCCTGGTGCAGGACCCGGTGTTCTGGCTGACGCTCTGGAACTCCGTCGTCTGGGTGTTCGGCTCGGTGGTGCTGCAGTTCATCGTCGGGTTCGGGGCGGCCCTTCTGCTGCACCAGTCGTTCCCCGGCCGCGCCCTGCTGCGGACCCTGAACCTGCTGCCCTGGATCATCCCCGGCGTGGTGGTGGGGCTGATCTGGGAATGGCTCTATCAGCCGAACTACGGCCTCATCAACGACCTCCTGATGAGAGCCGGCTGGATGCACAATCCAGTCGCCTGGCTGTCGTCGCCCGATCTCGCCATGCCGGCGGTGGTGTTCACCAACGTCTGGCGCGGCATCCCGTTCTTCGCGATCATGCTGCTGGCGGGGCTGCAGGCGATCCCGGCCGAGCTCTACGAGGCCGCCCGCGTCGACGGCGCGGGCGTGCTGGCGCGCTTCTGGCACGTGACGATCCCGCTGCTGCGTCCGATCATCGTGGTGGCGACGGCGACCCGCATCATCTGGACCTTCAACTACGCCGACCTGATCTTCGTGATGACGAGCGGCGGCCCCGCCAACGCCACCCAGATCACCTCGACCTACACGCTGCTGCAGGCCTATTCGAACCTCGATTTCGGCTATGCGGGCGCGCTCTCGGTGGTGCTGCTGCTGATCATGCTGGTCTTCACCGTCTTCTACCTCCGCACCACCCGCGGCGTGGAGGAGGTCGGATGAGGCGCCGCTCCGCCTCCGACGTGGTCGAGCGGCTGCTCGCCGGCCCGGTGCTCTGGGCGGGGCTCGCCGCGCTCACCGCCTTCGCGCTCGGCCCCTTCATCTGGATGCTGCTGACCTCGCTCAAGGACCGGCAGGAGCTCTATGCGACGCCGCTCCAATACCTGCCGCGGCACGTCACCTTCGCGAACTACGTCGACGCCTGGACCTCGCCGGTGACGCCGTTCAGCCGCTTCTTCCTCAACAGCCTCTGGGTCTGCTCCGTCACCATGGTCGCCACCACGGCGGTGTCGGTGCTGGCGGGCTACGCCATCGCCCGCTTCCGCTTCGCCGGGCGCGACACGCTGCTGCTGATCTTCCTGGCGACGCAGATGTTCCCGAGCGTCCTGCTGATCGCGCCCCTGCTGACGCAATGGCGGGCGCTCGGCCTCATCGACACCTACCAGGCGCTGATCTACTCGAACTTCTCCTTCACCGTCCCCTTCACGGTCTGGATGATGGTGGGCTATTTCAGCTCGATCCCGCGCGATCTCGAGGAGAGCGCGATGATCGACGGCTGCGGCCAGTTCGGCGCGCTCTGCCGCGTGGTGCTGCCGCTCGCCGCGCCCGGCATCGCGGCGACCGCCATCTTCGCCTTCGTGGTGTCCTGGAGCGAGCTCCTGTTCGCGATCTCCTTCACCACCCAGACCGACATGCGCACGCTCTCCGCCGGCCTCCTCTACATGGTCGGCCAGTACGAGGTGCAATGGGGACCGCTCTCCGCCGGCGTCATCATGAGCACGGTGCCGGTGGCGGTGCTCTTCACCTTCCTGCAGCGCCACCTGATCCACGGCCTCACCGCGGGGGCGGTCAAGGGCTGAGGCATTGCGATCCCGCGCCGCGCGTCGCGCCCAGGCTGCGCGATGTTACAAATGAAACCCGAATCCCGCGACCTGACATCGTTGCCTAACAAAGCTCCGCGACAGTTTCCTCACGGATCTGCGAGGTGTGGCCGCATTATGCGGCAGCCGTCCGGCAGCAGCCGACTCGTGAGCGCGCACGCCCCAGATGACAGCAATAGCGAATGCTCCAGCCCCGATCCAGCCGGCCGAGACGAGCTGCAGCATGGTTTGCGTCAGCTGCCGGACCGGTCTGCCGGCAGGCAGCCGCTTCTGCACCGCGTGCGGTGGAGCGCAGCCCGTCGCCTGTCCCTCCTGCGCCGGCGGCAACCCGCCGCTGGCAAGGTTCTGCGCGCGCTGCGACGCGGAGCTCGCGATCGGCCCCGTTGCGCCGGCGCTGCCGGCGGCGGCTGCCGCCGAGCGGCGGCAGCTCACGATGATGTTCTGCGATCTCGTCGGCTCGACCGCGCTCTCGGTGCGGCTCGATCCGGAGGATCTCTGCGAGGTGATCATCGCCTACCAGAGATACGTCACCGAGACCGTGACGCAGTTCGGCGGCTTCGTCGCCCGCTACCTGGGCGACGGCGTGCTGGTCTATTTCGGCTATCCGCAGGCGCACGAGCACGATGCCGAGTGCGCGGTCCGTGCCGGGCTGGCGCTGATCAGCGGGCTCGGCCGACGCCGCTGGCCTTGCGGTATCGTGCCGCAGATCCGGGTTGGCGTTGCCACGGGTCTCGTCGTGGTGGGCGACTTCGCCGGCGAGAGCCCCGCGCGGGATTACGACGTCGTCGGCGAGACGCCCAATCTCGCGGCGCGGCTCCAGGCGGCGGCCGAGCCCAACACCGTGGTGATCGCGCCCGGCACGCGCCGTCTCACCGGCGGGCTCTTCACTTATCGTGACCTCGGCGCGCTGGCGCTCAAGGGCTTCGCCGGCACCGTCCACGTCTGGCAGGTGACGGGCTTGAGCGCGGCGATGAGCCGGTTCGAGGCGCTGCACGAGACCGGCACGGCACCGCTCCTTGGCCGCGACCGGGAGCTGGAGCTGCTGCTGCGGCGCTGGGAGCACGCGAAGCGGGGGGAGGGCCGTGTCGTCCTGCTCTCGGGCGAGGCCGGCATCGGGAAATCGCGCCTGACCGCGGCGCTGATGCAGCAGGTGGCGGAAGAGCCGCATTTCCGCCTGCGATACTTCTGCTCGCCCCATCACACGGACAGCGCGCTCCATCCGGTGATCGCCCAGCTCGAGCGGGCCGCGGAATTCGAGCCGGAGGACAGTCCGGTCGCGAAGCTCGACAAGCTCGAGGCCCTGCTGACGCGGCAGTCGGCCTTGGCGGAGGACGCCTCGCTGATCGCCGAGCTGCTCGCGCTCGCGGAGGTCGACCGGCGCTATCCGCGGCTCGACCTCGCGTCTCCCCAGCGCAAGGAGCGGACGCTGCAGGCACTCTGGCGGCAGATCGAGGCGCTCTCGCGCCACCGGCCGATGCTGGCGATCTTCGAGGATGCGCAGTGGATCGATCCGACGACCCTCGAGCTGCTGAGCCGTGTCATCCGCCAGGTGTCGCGGCTTCCAGTCCTGCTGGTGGTGACCTTCCGCCCCGACTTCGACGCGCCCTGGGCGCCGGAGCCCGGAGTGAAGTTGCTGACACTGAACCGGCTCGACCGGCCCGCCGGCGCCGAGCTCGTCAACCGCTTCAGCGGCGGCGAGGCGCTCACCGGCGAGATCGTCGAGGAGATCCTGGAGCGCGCGGACGGCGTGCCGCTCTTCATCGAGGAATTGACCAAGGCGGTGGTGGAGGCCGGCACGACGGAGGCGGGCGAGCTGGTGGCGTCGATCCCGGCGGGGCCGCATCACATTCCCGCCACGCTCCACGCGTCGCTGACGAGCCGGCTCGACCGGCTGGGGCCGGCCAAGGAGCTCGCCCAGATCGGGGCGGTGGTCGGCCGCCAGTTCTCCTATCACCTGCTCGCCGCCATCGCGGGTCGGGACGAGGCCGAGCTCCGCCCGCTGCTGGAGCGGATCACCGCCAGCGGTCTCGTCTTCCAGGACGGGACGCCGCCGCAGGCCAACTTCCTCTTCAAGCACGCCCTGGTGCAGGACGTCGCTTACGGGAGCCTCCTGCGCTCTGCGCGCCAGCGTCTCCATACCCGGGTCGCGGCGACCCTGGAGGCGGAGTTCCCGGCGACGCCGCCGGAAATCCTGGCGCAGCATTGGGCGCGGGCCGGGGATGCCGAGCGGGCGGTCAGCCGCTGGCACAATGCCGGCAGGCGGGCGATCCAGCGCCGCGCCAACCGCGAGGCGATCGCCCAGCTCACCAAGGGGCTGCGCATGCTGGAGCGCCTGCCGGAAAGCCGGGAGCGCGACCGCACCGAGCTCGGCCTGCAGCTGCTCCTCGCCGAGGCGCTCACCGCCGACCGCGGATGGACGGCGCCGGAAACGCGGCCCGGCTACGCCCGGGCGCGGGAGCTCTGCGCTCGGATCGGCGATGCCGAGGCGCTCTTCCCGGTGCTCTACGGGCAGTTCTCCTACAATCTCTCGCGCGGCGAGGCGGCGGCGCATGTCCTCGCGGACGAGACGCTGCAGCTCATCGAGGGATCGGAGGAGCCGGCGCTCCTTGCCATGGCGCATTCCATGCGCGCCATGAGCCTGTTCGCGCGCGGCGAATTCTCGACCTCCTGCCAGCACCTTGAGCTCGTGCTGGCGCTGCATCAGCCCGACAGCCGCTCCTACACCTTCCTGTCGCCGGGCCATAACTTCGCGATCGCGTCGATGTGGCACGCCCTCGCGCTGGTGCATCTCGGATATCCCGAGCAGGCGTCGCGGGAGATCGCCGCGGGGTTCCGCGCCGCGCGGGCGCTCTTCAATCCGCACACCCTGTCGCACGCCCTGGCGCTCTCCTGCCGCTGCTACGCGGTGCTCGGCGAGGTGGAGCCGCTCCGCCGGGCCACCGAGGAGCTGGCAGGCCTGGCGGCCGAGCACCAGTTCCCCTTCTACGCCGCGGTGGCGACGATCTATCGCGGCTGGCTGCTGGCGGAAACCGAGGAGCGGGCGCGCGGGATCGAGATCCTCAGGGAGGGGATGGCGGCGTTCCTGGATCTCGGCGCCGCCGCGCTCATCCCCTATTTCTGGGCCAGGGTCGCGGATCTCTCCGTGGCCGTCGGTCCCGCACGGGAAGCCCTCGAGCGTCTCGACGACGCGCTGGCGCAGCTCGACCGCTCGGGCCAGCGCTGGTGCGAGGCCGAGCTCCAGCGCTCACGCGGCGAGCTGCTGCGCCGCCTCTCCGACGAGCGCAATGCCGAGGCCTGCTTCCAGCAGGCTCTGATGGTCGCGCAGCGGCAGCAGGCAAAGCTGCTGGAGCTCCGCGCCGCCTGCAGTCTCGCCCGGCTCTGGCGCGATCAGGGCCGGCGCGACGAGGCTCGCGATCTCCTGGAGCCGATCTATCTCTGGTTCACGGAGGGCTTCGACACGCCTTGCCTCAGGGAGGCGAACGCGCTGCTCGACGCCCTGCTGGCGCCGGCAGGTCGCGGCGCCGATCTTCTGCCGGCGGAGTGGGCGCGGCTTCCGGTTCACTGACGCCGGCCTCACGACCCTCGCGCGGCGCGCTTCCTTTTCTTCGGCCGGCGGCGGACGACGATGAAATAATAGCCGATCGCGACGATGATCGCGGCGGCGATGGCGGCGATGACGTAGGGCTGGGCGAAGTGCTCGGCCTTGAGGATCTCCTTGAAGCGCTTGCCGAGCCAGAAGGCGAGGCCGCCCCAGAAGCCGACCCAGAGCGCGGCACCGAGCGCGTTGTAGGCGACGAAATGCCACCACCTCATGCCCATGGTGCCGGCGACGATGCCGTTGAGCTGCCGGAGCACCACCACGAAGCGGGCGAACACTACCACCGCGCCGCCGTGGCGCTGGAAGAAGCCTTCGACGTGCTCGATGTGCGAATGCTTGATGCCGACGCGGGGACCGTAGCGCTCGACGAGCGGCCGGCCGCCCTTGTAGCCGATCGCATAGCCGATGTTGTCGCCCATGACGGCGGCGAGCCAGCAGAGGGCGAGCAGCGTGTAGATGTCGAGCTTGCCGGCCGACGCGAAGACCGCGCCGGCGATCATCAGGGATTCGCCGGGGGTCGGCAGGCCGAAATTCTCCAGGAAGACGCCGAGGAAGACGGCCCAATAGCCGTACTCGCCGACATAGTGCTGCGCTTCCTCGATGAGGCTGTCCCACATCGGCACGGGAGCTGTCCTGGTCCTGGCGGCGGCGGATCGCTGGGCCGCGGCTCAGCGCGCGGGCGCCGCCGCCGGCGCCCAGCCGTCGGGATTCTCGAGATAGGAGCGCACCGCCTTGTACTGCTCCGGCGTGAAGTAGCCGAGCCCGTGCGCCACCTTCAGCACGTCCCAGAATGTCGCGAGCGAATGCAGCGTCACCTCCTCCGCCGCCAGCATCTCGACGCTCTTCGGGAAGATCCCGTAGTGGAAGATCACGAAGGCGTGGCCGATCTCGCCGCCGGCATCGCGGATCGCGTGGATGAAGTTGAGCTTGGAGGTGCCCTCGCTGGCGAGATCCTCCACCAGCAGCACGCGGGCGCCTTCCTTCATCTCGCCCTCGATCTGGGCGTTGCGGCCGAAGCCCTTCGCCTTCTTGCGGACGTAGAGCATGGGGAGGCCCATGCGCTCGCTGACCCAGGCGGCGAAGGGAATGCCGGCGGTCTCGCCGCCGGCGACCGCGTCGAAGGCCTCGAATCCGACCGCGCGGGTGACCGTCTCCACCGCGAGGTCCATCAGTTTCGCGCGCGCGCGCGGGAAGGAGATCAGGCGGCGGCAATCCACATAGACTGGGCTCACCCGGCCCGAGGTGAAGGTGAAGGGCTCGTCGGGCCGGAACAGCACCGCCTTGGTCTCCAGCAGGATGCGGGAGGTGATCTCGGCGGCATCCGTCGCGGCGGGGCTCTTCGCCTCAGGCATGGGGGGCTCGTCTCCGGTTGGGGCGCGCCTTGTTTAAGGCCAAAGCGCGCGCGGGGCAACGGGTGGCCCGGATTAGGCGGTGCTCCCGCCCCGGTCCTGCTGCTACGGTGCGGCGGGGAAAATGGCGGAAGGAGGGCGGGAATGGCGGAGCTGGTGCTGACGGCGCGGGAGGGTGGGGTGGTGACGGTGACCCTCAACCGGCCGGAGAAGCTGAACGCGCTCATCATGCCGATGTGGACCGGCCTCAACGACGTCTTCGCCAAGCTCGAGGCGGACGACGGCGTGCGCGCCATCGTGCTGCGCGGCGCCGGCGAGCGCGCCTTCGCGCCGGGCGCCGATATCGGCGAGTTCGAGACGCTGCGCGGCAACGCCGTCCAGGCGCGGGAGTATGGCCTCCTCATGCACGAGGTGATGCGCCGGATCGGCGAGTGCCGGCATCCGACCGTGGCGCTGATCCAGGGCCTCTGCGTCGGCGGCGGACTCGAGCTCGCCATGCTCTGCGACATCAGGATCTGCGGCGCAGGGAGCCGCTTCGGCGTCCCCATCAACCGCATCGGCGTCACCATGGGCTATCCGGAGATCGCGGCGCTCATCGCGCTGGTGGGCCGCACCGTGGCGCTGGAGATTCTGCTGGAAGGCCGCGTCTTCGATGCCCAGGAAGCGAAGGAGAAGGGACTGGTGACGCGGGTGGTGCCGGACGACCAGGTGGTGAGCGAGGCCTATGCGGCGGCGAACCGCATCGCGTCCGGCGCGCCGCTGGTCAATCGCTGGCACAAGAAATTCGCCCGCCGCGTCCTCGATCCGAAGCCGCTCTCGCCGGCCGAGTTCGACGAGGCCTACGCCACCTTCGATACCGAGGATTTCCAAAACGGCTATCGCGCCTTCCTCGCCAAGCGCCCACCGGTGTTCGAGGGGAAGTGAGGGTGCTCACATAATGTCTCCCTCCAAAATATCCCTCTCCCCTGCGGGGAGAGGGAAATATTGAGGCAGCTTGCTCGACAGGGCAGTCGGGCCTAACGTCATTGCAACAGGAGGATCCAGCGATGAGCGATGACGGACGACTGGCACCGGAGACCATCACCGACGAGGCGGCGCTGCGCGCCTGCTATCCCGCGCAGTCCGAGCTGTCGCGGCTCAAGGAGCTCGATCACATCGATCAGCACTGCCGCAACTTCATCGCCCTCTCGCCCTTCCTGGTGATCGGCTCGACGCGGCCGGGTGTCGGCACCGATGTGAGCCCGCGCGGCGATCAGCCGGGCTTCGTGCGCGTCCTCGACGACCGCACGCTGGCGATCCCCGACCGGCCCGGCAACAACCGCCTCGACACGCTCAGCAACCTGGTCGCCGAGGCGGAGGTGGGGCTCCTCTTCTTCGTGCCGGGGATCGAGGAGACCTTGCGGGTCAACGGCCGCGCCTCGCTCTCCCGCGATCCCGAGCTGCTGGCGGGCTCGGTGATGGACCGCAAGCTGCCGCGCATGATGGTGATGGTCGCCGTCCGCCAGGTGTTCTTCCACTGCGGCAAGGCGCTGATCCGCAGCCGGCTGTGGCGGGACGACCACAAGGTCGAGCGCGCGTCCTTCCCGACGCTCGGCCGCATCATCATCGAGCAGGCGAAGCCCGCCGGCACCACCGCCGAGCAGGCGGAGCAGCGCATCGCGCGGTCCTACAAGGAAAATCTTTATTAGCGCAGCGGCTCCGTGAGCGGCGCGCCGGTCGCCGCGCTGGAGGCGCGGCTGGCGCGGTTTCCGCGCCTCGGCCTCGCGCATCTGCCGACGCCGCTGGAGCCGATGCGGCGGCTCGCCGAGCATCTCGGCGGCCCGCGGCTCTGGGTGAAGCGCGAGGACTGCACCGGCGTCGGTCTCGGCGGCAACAAGCTCAGGAAGCTCGATTACGTGCTGCGCGAGGCGCTCGATGCCGGTGCCGACACGCTGGTCTCCGGCGGCGTGGTGCAGTCGAACAGCCAGCGCCAGGTGGCGGCCGCGGCGGCGCGGCTCGGTCTCCGCTGCCATCTCGTCGTCTATCACGGCCGCCTCGCGCCGCCGACGCCCGACTACGAGACGTCGGGCAACGCGCTCCTCAACCGTCTCTTCGGCGCCGAGCTGCATCCTCTCGACTGGTGCGGCGACCGCAACCGGGCGATCGAGGCGCTGGCGGCAAAACTGGCCGCGGCAGGACGCCGGCCCTACGTCGTCCCCTACGGCGTCTCGAATGCGCTCGGCGCCGTCGGCTACGCCAGCACGATCGCGGAGATCGCCCGCCAGAGCGCCGGCCTCGGCTTCACTCCGCGGGCGATCGTCCACTGCTCGGGGAGCGCAGGCACCCAGGCGGGCCTCGTGCTGGGCGCTTCCCTCGCGCTGCCGGAGACGGAGATCGTCGGCATCGACATCGATGCGGAGCCGGAGCGCGTTCGCGCCGACGTGCTCCGCTACGGCGTCGCGGCGGCGGAGCTCCTGCAGGCGCCCTTTTCCGCCGATCGCGTCGAGGTGGTCGCGGGCCACGCGGGGCCGGCCTATGGCGTGCCCCATGCGGCGACCATCGAGGCGATCAGGCTCGGCGGCCGGCTCGAAGCCCTGGTGCTCGATCCCGTCTATTCCGCCAAGGGTCTCGCCGGGCTCATCGCCTTGATCCATGGCGGGCGCTGGCGCCCGGCGGACGACGTCGTCTTCATCCACACCGGCGGCGCGCCGGCGCTCTTCGCCTACGAGAAGGCGCTGGCGCTCTGGCCGCCAGCGAGGCTCGCGACCCCTGTGACCTAGTTCATTGCCGCCGCCGGCCGGGCAGCGCAGCCTCGATTGGGGCGGGGCGCCGCTCTCCTTTGATGCGCAGCACCTTTGCTTCGCTGGCGCCAATCAGGCGGAAGGGGAATGGCCATGAAAGTCGACCGCAAGTGGGTTGAGCGCAATCTCGGCTTCGATCCGATCGCGAAGCCGCCGCCGGCCAAGACCTTCGCCTTCGAGCCGGCGAGCGAGACGGCCACCGCCGGGCCCGAGGATTTCCAGCGCGAGATCATCGACTTCGATTCCGAGGCGCCGGCCGGCCTGCAGTTCCTGTCCTTCAGCACGGCGACCGGCCTCTCGCGCTTCAACGACATTCCCTGGCCCAAGGGGCTCGCGCCCAAGACGGGCTCCAATCCCGGCGGCGGCGACAAGCCGCTGCCGCAGGCGGACGTGCTGGTGGTCACCTGGACCGTGGACGAGGGCCATGCGCTGAGCCGGGTGCTCACGCCGGGCAAGGATTCCCACAACGACTACGTCCCCTACACGCACAACTTCGCGGCCCTCGCCAAGAAGATGCGCAAAGGCTGCCCGGCGCTCGAGCTCGGCCGCCTCGGCGCCTACTGGACGACCTCGATCGGCAGCAAGTCGGTCGTCGTCTTCAAGTCGGATTCCCATATGTCCCAGGATGGCCCCGACCTCCCGAACATCGATGTCTGGCAGCAGATCATCTCGGAGGTGCGGCCCAAGCTGGTGATCACCACCGGGACCTCCGGCGGCATCGGCAAGGAGTTCGAGGTCGGCGACGTCATCGTCAGCTCCATCGTCCGCTTCGACTGCATCTCGAAGTTCAAGAAGGAGCCCTTCGCGCAGGACAGCTACGCCAGCGTGCCCGCCAACTCGGAATATTTCACCACCGCGCGCACGCTCTTCAAGGCGAATGCGGCGCAGCTGCCGAAGGACAATGCCCGGCTGCCGAAGATCGTCCGCGTCGCGCCGAGCGCGCTCAAATCCTCCGTCGTCACCACGGATTTCTTCGGCTTCGACACCTCGGACAACCACTACAAGCTGCAGGGGCTCGGCGACTGCTCGGAGATGGGGGACGCGGTGCTCGGGCTGGTGGTCAAGGAGATGAATTCGAACGCGCCGCGCTGGCTCGCCATCCGCAACGTCTCCGATCCCCAGATCAAGGCCGACGGCCTCACCCTGAAGCAGCAGTCGGCGCTGGCGGCGCAGATCTACAAGGGCTTCGGCCGCTGGAGCTCGGTCTGCAGCGCGATCACCTGCTGGGCCAGCATCGCGGCGGAGCCGTAGGCGAGGGATCGCTACAGCATCCCCTTGAGGCGGAGCAGTCCCAGCGCCGCCACGGTGAAGGCGTCCTTGATCGTGCCGTCGCGGATCATCCGCTCGACCTCGGCGAGCTCGAAGGCGCGGGCGATCATGTCCTGCTCGCTGTGCTCGCGCGCCGTCGCGACCTGGCGCAGGCCGGTGGCGAGGAAGACGTGGAAGCGCGGTGTCGCGACGCCATAGGCCATGAAGAGCTCGCCGGCATCGACGAGGGTCGCCGCCTCGATGCCGGCTTCCTCGCGCAGCTCCGCGCGGGCGACGGCGACGGGATCGCTCGCCTGCGCCGAGGAGCCCTGCGGCAGCTCCCAGTAGCGGCCGCCCACCGGATAGCGGAACTGCTCCACCAGGTGGAGGCGCCCGTTCTGGGCGGCGGCGACGACGACGAAATCGCTTTTCTCCACCACGCCGTAGATGCCGGTGCTGCCGTCGCGCAGCCGAATCGCGTCCTCGCGCACCCGCATCCAGGGGTTCTCGTAGACGATCCGCGTCGCGGTCCTGACGATGTCGTCCGCCATCGCTACTTCTTCGCACCCTGGGGATTGTCGGGGATGTAGCGGTAGACGCACTCGCCCATGGCGACGAGCTGGCCGTCCGGCCCCTTCACCTCGGCGCTCGCCATGAAGATGCTCTTGCCGCCGCCGCGGCGCTCGGCGGTGCAGGCGATGGTGCCGAAGCCGGCCTGGCCGAGGAAGGTCGTCGTCATCGACAGCGTCACCGCGCGGCGCGGCTGACCTTCGACGAGGGGATAGACGCCGGTATAGCCGCAGGCGGCATCGATGAGCGCCGCCAGCACGCCGCCATGGACGAGGCCGGAGCGATTGAGATGGTGCTCTTGCAGGTCGACCTCGACGCGGGCGAAGCCGTCGCGCCACTCGGCGATGCGGAAGGCAAGGATCTTGTTGAAGCCGCGAACGACCTCCTTCGGATCGCTCGGCGGGGAAGTTTGATCGGGCAACGGTCACTCCATGCTGGGTGGCCGTGAGAGTGCCGGAGCGTCGGGGCCGCTGTCCAGCGGCCCCGGCTCAAGGGGTGGATGACGGTGGCAGACGTCAGCGGATCCAGGGATCCCGCGCGGCCCTGCCGCTACCGCATCCTCGCTCTCAGGCGCGCGTGCGGTTGCTGCGCGCCTCGCCGAGGTCATGCACCTCGGCGCTGGCATGGCGCGGGAAGCGCAGCGTCACCACGGTGCCGCGGCGGAGCGCACTGGTGATCTCCAGCGTGCCGCCATGGAGCTCGGTGAGCTTCTTGGCGAGCGGCAGGCCCAGCCCGACGCCGTCGTTCTGCCGGCTGAAGGGGTTCTCCACCTGGCGGAACGGCTGCAGCGCCTGCGGAATGTCCTCGGGGCGCATGCCGATGCCGGTGTCGGCGACGGCGATCACGATTTCGTCGCCGTCGCCGGCGGCGGAGACGGTGACGGAGCCGCCGCGCGGCGTGAATTTTACCGCGTTCGAGAGCAGGTTGAGCAGGATCTGCCGAAAGCGGACGTGGTCGACATAGAGCAGAGGCAGATTGTCCGGCACCTCGATGACGAGGGCCAGCGCCGCCGTGGTGGCGCGTGCCTGGATCAGGTTGATGGCGCCGTCGATGGCACGCCGCACCGGCACCAGCACCGGATGCACCTCGAGCTTGCCGGCCTCGATGGTGGACATGTCGAGGATGTCTCCCACCAGCTCCAGCAAGTGCCGGCCGGAGCCGTAGATGTCGTCGATGTATTCGCGCTGCTTGCTGCTGAGCGAGCCGGCATAGCCGTCCTTCAGCATCTCCGAGAAGCCGATGACGGCGTTGAGCGGCGTCCTGAGCTCGTGGCTCATGTTGGCGAGGAAATTCGTCTTGGCGCGGCTTGCCGACTCCGCGTCGTTCTTCGAGCGGTTGAGCTCGCGCTCGCGCTCGCTGAGCACGTCCGCCATGGCGTCGAAGGCCTGGCCGAGGCGGCCGATCTCCGAGCTCTTGTCGGGCAGCGCCGCCCGCACCGACCAGTCGCCGGCGCGCCACCGGGTTGCCGCCTGCAGCAGGATGTTGAGCGGCCGGCGCAGGAAGTGATCGCCGCCCACCCAGATGGCGAGCAGCGCGAGGGCGAGACCGGCGAGGATCAGAGCTGCCGTGCGGATCGTCGACCGATTGACGCTGGCGAGCGCCGCCGATCTGTCGATGCCGGCGATGACGAAGAACTGGCCGGGGAAGCGGACGGAGGGTGCATCGCTGTAGATGCGCTCGACACCCTTGGGATCGGTGAGCTCGACGGCGGTCTCGGGCGCGGGCGAGGCGGCGGAGGGCCGCAGCTCATCGAGGAGGTTGGTCGGCAACCGCGAGCCGACCCAGACCGGGTCCGGCGTGCTGGCGATCACGGTGCCGCGGCGGTCGACGATGCTGACGGCCATGTCCCGCGGGATCGGCTTCTCGGCGAGCTCGGCGGTGAGCCGGTCGAGGTTGAGCACCGCCACCGCGACGCCGGTGATGTTGTTGTTCGCGTCATGGAGCGGCAGCGCGTATTCGACGATCCGCGCATTGGTGTCCGGCCGCACCTGGTAGTCGCTGACCTCGAAACGGTCGTCGGCGAGCGCCGCCCGGATGTGCGGCAGGCTCAGCTCGAGGGCGTCGCTGGCGCTCGGCTCGGTGCTGGAGCAGAGCAGCCGCCCGGTCACGTCGAACACCGCCAGGCGCTCGTAGCTCGGGTATTGCCGGTTGAGGCTGGCGAGGACGCCGCTGCAGTCCCGGCTGTCGGCGTCCTGGATCTGCGGCAGCGTGGTCAGGGCCGAGAGGAGCTGGCGGGTGCCCTCGACGACATTGTCCTGATCGGTGGCGATGAGGCGCGCGTAGCGCTGGGTGAGATCGCCGATCTCGGCGGTTTGCGTCCGGCGCAGCTCGATTTCGTTATAGACCTGGAGGGCGAGGGTCGGCAGGACGGCGATGGTGACGAGGAGGAGAAGCCGCGCGAGAAGACTCATTCGATACCCCTGATGCTGCTCTCATAGGTTGTGCCACCTCGCGGACTTCCCCCGTGTTTTCTAGTGCGGCACATAAGCTATTCTGACAAAAGTTAAAATCAACTCGGACCGGCGGGTTGTCCCGCCATGCTAGAGTACTCACCGAAACCCTTTGGAGGGATCATCGCGCCCTTGACAGCGCCCGTCGAAAGAACAAAAAATGAACATCCCTACAACTTGGCAGCGAAGCTCCGGCGGTGGCGACCGTCGGGGGACGGAGAGCCGGATGCGCGCGGGACTGAAGCTGTTGCGGGACGAGGTGGCGGTGCTGGCGGGCGAGACCGCCGCCCGCTGGGGCAGGCTGCCTTTCGAGGTGCCCGATATCGACGGGGCGCTGCCGGGCGGCGGGCTCGCCCGCGGCGCGCTCCATGAGGTCGGCGGGGTCGCCGGCGACGGCGAGGATGGCGCCGTGGCGGCGGCCTTCCTCGCTGGCATCCTGGCGCGGCTCGATCCGGCGCGGCCGGTGCTCTGGTGCCTCGCCGGCGATGATCTCTACGGGCCGGGTCTCGCCGGCTGCGGTCTCGCGCCCGCGCGGCTCATCCGCGTGCGCGCCCGCGACGACCGCGGCGTGCTCGAGACGATGGAGGACGCGCTCCGCGTTCCCGCGCTTGCCGCCGTGGTGGGCGAGGTCGGCAGCTTCACCCTCACTCAGAGCCGCCGGCTGCAGCTGGCGGCGGCGCAATCCGGCGTCACCGCTTTCGCGCTGCGCCGCTGGCGGCTCGGTGCGCAGGCTGCAACGGAGCGCGCGGCGCCGCTCGCGGCGATGACGCGCTGGCAGGCGAGCGCGCTGCCGAGCCGCTCGCGCGAGGACGAGCCCGGCGTCGGCGTGCCGCGCTGGCGGCTGGAACTGTGGCGCTGCCGCGGCGGCGTTCCCGCGGACTGGATCGTGGAGGCAGGAGATGCGACGGGTCATGTCGCTCTGGCTGCCGGGCTGGCCGATCGAGCGCCAGCGCCGGGCCGGCGGCTCCCTCTCCGCGCCGTCGGCTAAGCCCGCCGTCGTCGTCGACTGGGTGGGCGGCCGCGGCGTGCTGACCGCGGTCGATCCCGCGCTTGCCGCGAGCCTGGCGCCGGGCATGGCGCTGGCGGACGCGCGCGCGATCGAGCCCGGGATCACCGTCCTCGCTGCCGATCCCGCCGGCGATCAGGCGGCGCTGCAGCGGCTCGCTCTCTGGTGCGGCCGCTACAGCCCCTGGACCGCGCCCGCCGGCGGCGACGGCGTCTGGCTCGATCTCACCGGCGCGGCGCATCTCCATGGCGGCGAGGGCGATCTCGCCCATGAGCTGGTGGCGCGCCTCGAGCGCCAGGGCATCAAGGCGCGCGCCGCCATCGCCGACACGCCGGGCGCCGCCTGGGCAATGGCGCGCGCCGGCGCGCGGCCGGTGACGGTGGTGCCGCCGGGCGCGGCGCGGGTGGCGCTGGCCTTGCTGCCGGTGCGCGTGCTGCGGCTGCCGAGCGAGACCGTCGAGCTGATGGAGCGGCTGGGGCTGCGCCGCATCGGCGATCTCTACAAGCTGCCGCGCCCGTCCCTGGTGGCGCGCTTCGGCCTCACCGCCGCCGAGCGTCTCGACCAGGCGCTGGGCAACCTGCCGGAGCCGCTGTCGCCGCTGCCACCGGAGCCCGTCCGCGCGGCGCATCGCCGCTTCGCCGAGCCGATCGCGCGGCCGGAGGATCTCGCCGCCGCCATCGCCTCGCTCGCCCAGGCGCTCTGCCGCTTCCTCGCCGCCGACGGCATGGGTGCGCGGCGGCTCAGGCTCGCCTTCTATCGTGTCGACGGCGCGGTCATTGCGCTCGAGGCCGGCACCGCGCAGCCGAGCCGCGATCCCCGCCACCTGGCGCGGCTCTTCGTCGAGCGTCTGGATCGCGTCGAGCCCGATCTCGGCATCGAGGACATGCGGCTCGAGGCGCTGGGGACGGAGAGGCTCGCGGAGAAGCAGGCGGCGCTCGCCGGCGCCCTGCCGGCCGGCTCCGCCGTCGGCGATGCGGCGCTCGCCGCTCTCGTCGACCGCCTCGAGAACCGTCTCGGCGCCGGCTCGGTGACCCTCCATCGCCCGCAGGACAGCCACCTGCCGGAGCGCGCGGCCAATCCCGCGCCGGTCTTCGCCACGGTGAAGAGCGGCGCGCCCTGGCCCCTCGACCGGCCGCGGCCGATCCGCCTGCTGGCGCGGCCGGAGCCGGTGGAGGCAGTGGCGCCGGTGCCGGACGATCCGCCGCTGCTGTTCCGCTGGCGCCGGCACTTGCATCGCGTGCGCCTCGCCGACGGGCCCGAGCGCATCCTCGGCGAATGGTGGCGCGAGAAAGAGGAGAAGCGTTACGCGGGCGAGAAGGGTTGGCGTGGCGGCTTCTCGCCCGCGGACGAACAAGAGGGCGCGCTCCGCGACTACTACCACGTGGAGGACATGGAGGGCCGCCGCTTCTGGCTCTACCGCGCCGGCCTGCACCGGCCGGAAGCGGCGGCGCCGCGCTGGTATCTGCACGGGGTGTTCGCGTGAGGGGTGGGGCTGGCATCGTGCGGCCGTCGAGACGCGCCCTCACGGGCGCTCCTCAGGCTGAGGCGCTTTTCTTAATTCCATCCTCGATCTTCCTCATGCTGAGGAGGGCGCGCAGCGCCCGTCTCGAAGCACGCATCCTGGTTCCGCCGCCATGACCGAGTACGTCGAGCTGCAGGTCACCAGCAATTTCTCCTTCCTGCGCGGCGCCTCGCATCCGGAGGAGCTGGTGGCGCAGGCGGCGGCGCTCGGCCAGCGCCGGATCGCGATCACCGACCGCAACACGCTTGCCGGCATCGTGCAGGCGCATCGGGCGGCGAAGGAGCAGGGGAGCAGGCTGGTGATCGGCTGCCGTCTCGACCTCGAGGATCGGCCGAGCCTGCTCTGCTATCCCCAGGACATTGCCGCCTACGGCCGGCTCTGCCGGCTGCTGACCCACGGCAAGCGGCGCTCCCAGAAGGGCGAATGCCGGCTTGCCTACAGCGATGTAGTGGCTCATGGCGAAGGCCAGGTCCTGGTGGCGGTGCCGCCCGAGCGTTTCGACGCCGGCTTCGCCGGCTGGCTTGCCGAGCTCGCCCATGGCTTCGGCGAGCGCGCCTATCTCGGCGCCCAGCATCTCTATCGCGGCGACGACGCCAAGCGCCTCTACCGCCTGGCGCGGCTCGCCGAGCGGAGCGGGCTCAAGCTCGTCGCCCTCAACGACGTGCTCTATCACGGGCCGCAGCGACGCCAGCTGCAGGACGTCGTCACCTGCATCCGCGAGCGCTGCACCATCGCCGAGGCCGGTCTCCGGCTGATGGCCCATGCGGAGCGGCATTTGAAATCCGCCGAGGAGATGGCGCGGCTCTTTCGCCATTACCCCGAGGCGGTGGCGCGGACGGCCGAGATCGCCCGGCGCTGCGACGTCAGCCTCGATCAGCTCTGCTACGGCTATCCCGACGAATCCGTCGACGGGCTTGCGCCGCAGGCGCGGCTGGAGCGGCTGGCGGCGGCGGGGGCCGCGTGGCGCTATCCCGCGGGCGTGCCGGAGAAGGTGGCGGTGCAGCTCCGCCACGAGCTCGACCTCATCGGCCGGCTCAACTACGCGCCCTACTTCCTCACCGTGCACGACATCGTGCAATTCGCGCGCTCCAAGGAGATCCTCTGCCAGGGCCGCGGCTCGGCGGCCAATTCCAGCGTCTGCTACTGCCTCGGCATCACCGCGGTCGATCCCACCCTCACCGATTTGCTGTTCGAGCGCTTCATCAGCACCGAGCGCGACGAGCCGCCCGACATCGACGTCGATTTCGAGCACGAGCGGCGCGAGGAGGTGATCCAGCACATCTACGGGAAATACGGCCGCGAGCACGCGGCGCTCGCCGCCACGGTGATCTGCTATCGCGCGCGCGCCGCCGTCCGCGAGGTCGGCAAGGTGTTGGGCCTGACGCCCGACGTGACGGCGCTCATCGCCAATTCGGTCTGGGGCTGGAGCGACGAGCCGGTGCTGGAGAAGGAGATGAAGGCGCTCGGCCTCGATCCCAGGGACCGCACCTTGCGGCTCACCCTCGCGCTCGCCGGCGAGCTCATCGGCTTTCCCCGTCATCTCTCCCAGCATGTGGGCGGCTTCGTCATCACCAAGGGCCGGCTCGACGAGCTGGTGCCGATCGAGAACGCGGCGATGCCCGAGCGCACGGTGATCGAGTGGAACAAGGATGATCTCGAGGCGGTGGGGATGCTCAAGGTCGACGTGCTGGGCCTCGGCATGCTGAGCTGCATCCGCCGCGCCTTTGCGCTGATCGAGCGGCATCACGGCGAGCGCTTCACCCTGGCGAGCGTGCCCAAGGAGGACCCGCGGGTCTATGACATGCTCTGCCGCGCCGATTCCGTCGGCGTGTTCCAGGTCGAGAGCCGCGCGCAGATGAGCATGCTGCCGCGCCTCAAGCCCAGGAGCTTCTACGATCTCGTCATCGAGGTGGCGATCGTCAGGCCGGGGCCGATCCAGGGCGACATGGTGCATCCCTACCTGCGGCGCCGCGAGGGCAAGGAGAAGGAGGACTATCCCTCGGCCGAGCTCGAGGCGGTGCTGAAGCGGACCCTCGGCGTGCCGCTGTTCCAGGAGCAGGCGATGAAGATCGCCATGGTGGGCGCGGGCTTCACCGGCGCCGAGGCGGACCGGCTGCGCCGCGCCATGGCGACCTTCAAGCACACCGGCAAGGTCGACACCTTCCGCGACCGCTTCATCGGCGGCATGGTGGGGAACGGCTACCGGCGCGATTTCGCCGAGCGCTGCTTCAAGCAGATCCAGGGCTTCGGCGAATACGGCTTCCCGGAATCCCACGCCGCGAGCTTCGCGCTCCTGGTCTATGTCTCCGCCTGGATCAAGTGCCACTACCCCGCGGTCTTCGCGGCGGCGCTCCTCAACAGCCAGCCCATGGGCTTCTACGCGCCGGCGCAGATCGTGCGCGATGCCCGCGAGCACGACGTCGAGGTGCTGGGCCCCGACATCAACGCGAGCGGCTGGGATTGCACGCTGGAGCCCGGGCCGGAGCCGGAGCAGCCGGCGCTGCGCCTGGGCCTGCGCGAAGTGAAGGGCTTCGCCGAGAAGGATGCGGAGAAGCTCGTCGAGCATCGCGGCGCGGGCTATCGGAGCCCGCTCGATCTCCTGGAGCGCTCGGGTCTCGGCAAGGGGGCGCTCGAGCGTCTCGCCGAGGCGGATGCCTTCCGCTCCCTCGGTCTCGACCGGCGCCGCGCGCTCTGGGCGGTGAAGGGGATGCGGGAGGACCGCCTGCCGCTCTTCGCCGGCCTCGCGCCGGATCTCCGCCAGGCGCCGGAGCCCGCGGTGCGCCTCCCCGAGCTGCGCCTCGGCGAGCAGGTGGTGAGCGATTACGCCTTCCTCGGCCTCTCGCTCAAAAGCCATCCGATGGCGCTGCTGCGCGCCGGCTTCGCCCGCGAGGGCACGTCACGCGCCGGCGATCTCGCGACCGCAAAGCCCGGCAGCCGCGCCACCGTGGCGGGGCTGGTGCTGGTGCGGCAGCGGCCGGGCAGCGGCAAGGGCGTCGTCTTCGTGACCCTCGAGGACGAGACCGGCATCGCCAACCTCGTCGTCTGGCCCGATGCCTTCGATCGCTTCCGGCGCCAGGTGATGGGCGCGACGCTCCTCGCCTGCACCGGCCTCGTGCAGCGCGAGGGGCTCGTCATCCACGTGGTCGCCGAGCGGCTCGTCGATCTCTCGCCGCGGCTTCGCGAGCTCCACGCGCCCCTGCCGCACGCCGAGCGCCCGGCAGCGCCGGAGCTGACGGTGCGGAGCCGGGACTTCCATTGAGCGGGGGCGCTGCCCTCAATCGCTCCCGCGCGTCGAGCGGCGGCGCGGGCGCAGGATCGCGTAGATGACGGCGAGCGCTACGGCGGCGATCACCGCGACCGCGCCCTCATAGTCTCTGGCGAGGCCTTCGAGGAGATCGATGGTGGCCCAGAAGATGGCCAGGAGAGAGTCGAACATCAGGATGCCTGTCTTGCCGCGCGCGACGCCGATAGCACGGCCGCCTCTGATCTCCTAGGGCGCTTCTTCCGGAAGCGTCCCCCGGTCGAAAGGCCCAGTCGAAAGACCCAGTCGAAAACCCCGGTCGAAAACCCCGGGGCGAGGGCCCTTGACTCGATAAGAACAAATAGGGAACATACACCGGTTCTGGGTCGCCAGACCCCCATCAACCGGCTCCACTCAACCCCAACGGAGGTTCCCATGTCCATTGCCCGCCGGCTCGTGCCGCCCCTCGTCGCCGCCGCGCTGATCGCCAGCGCCGTGCCGGCGCTTGCCCAGAGCGCTCCCGCCTCGACACCCCGGCGCGACTGGGCCGACCGCTACCTGACCCGCATCGATACCGAGAAGAAGGGCTACATCACCCTCGCCGATGCCGAGCGCTTCGCCAACGCGCAGTTCGCGCGCCTCGACCGCAATCACGACGGCGTCGTCGACCACACGGAGTTCATGGCCGCGGCGCAGCGCTCCCTCGACCGCGCGAGCCCCGTCCGCAAGGCGCGGGTGGAGGCCAGCTTCGAGCGGCGCGAGACGCTCTTCCACACCCTCGACCAGAAGGGCGACGGCAAGATCACCCAGGACGAGTACCTCGCCGCCACCCGCCAGCATTTCACCGAGATCGACACCCAGAAGACCGGCAAGCTCACCGCCGACGACCTCCGCGTCGCCCATCACGGGCTGTGAGGGGATCCGCTCCAGCACTCGTCATGCCCGGCACAAGGCCGGGCATGACGATGGAGAGGCGCATCGATCCACCACTTCGACAACCGATTTCGCTGAACCGGACACTCGTGGGACAAGCCCGGCCATGACGGGAGAGTTAGGGGTGAATTCTGCGAAACGAACCCAACTCGTCGCTTCGGAGCGGAGCCTCGGCAGCAAATGTGACTGTGCGAAACGAAGCCAATTTCGCGAGGAGATCTCCGCGGGTTCTTCTACGGCGTGCGCTCCTCCGCCGCGCGCCTGCGCGCGTAGTAGGCGCGGGCCTTGGCGCGGCTGCCGCAGACCTCCATCTCGCACCAGCGGCGGCTGTTGTTCTTCGAGAGGTCGAGGAAGAGCCAGCCGCAGTCCCAGCCGCCGCATTGCTTGACCCGGTCGAGGTTGCCGGCGGTGAGGAGCTCCGCCGCCGAGCGCACGATCGGCCAGAGCATGCGGTCGAGCATCGGCTCGTCGTCCTCCCAGCCCCATTCGAAGCCGCTCTTGACCGGCGTCACCCGCGTATGGCCGAGCGCTTGGGCGAGCGTCTCGTTGATCGCGGCGAGATCGCCGGCATCGAGCTTGCGGCGGTGGGCGAGGGCGGCGAAACAGCGATGGATCGCCTCGCGCAGCTCGATCGCGCGCCGGCGCTCCGTCTCGGCGGCGCGCGGGTGCCGGCGCGCCGCCGTGGCCAGCGCTTCCGCCTGCGCGGCGTCAATCGCGCCGGCGCGGCGGCTCCAGGTCAGCAGCGCGGCATAATCCCAGAGATTCTCCGTGTGATGCTCGGTGCCGCGGCCGTTCGCGGTGTTGGCGAAGTCGAGGCAGAGCCGGCCGCCGATCAGCGGCAGCTTGCCGGCCCGCTCGCCTCGGATCGGAAGTGCCGGCGCGGAGTTGTGCGCCTCTGCCATATCACCCCCACAAGAGAATTGACTGGTAAGCTCCATCCTCTCCAAACTCGCGCCCGCCCGCAACCCCGCGTCTTGCCCTGCGCCGATGAAGCCGCGTCTCGCTCTGGCCTTCGCCCTGCTGTCGCTGCTGACCGGCTGCGGTCCCGATCCGCGCCAGGCGGCGATCTGCGAGCAGGTGCTGCCGGCGCTGCTCTCTGGCGGCGAGACGCCGGCGACGCTCACCGCCCGCAGCGATCCCGCGCATCCCCGTTCGATCGCGCTCGCCTTCGAGGCGGGCGGCATCCCGCGCGCCGCGCGCTGCGAGTTCGGCGGCAACCGGCTGAGCCACGCGCGGCTCGTGCTCCGGCAGGTGTGGCTCGACGGCGCGCCGCTCTCCTTCGAGCGCATGATCTTCCTCTGGCGCGCCTTCGGCCTCACGCCGCCCGCCGATCTCGTGGATGCGCTGCCGCCATCGGCGCCGATGAGTCCGCTGCGCTCGCTTGCCTATTTCCTGCAGCAGCTCGTCAACGGCCTGACCCTCGGCGCCGTGCTGGCGCTGATCGCGGTCGGATACTCGCTCGTCTACGGGATCACCGGCACGATCCAGTTCGCCTTCGGCGAGATGTTCATGATCGGCGGCTATTTGATGGCAATCCTGCTGGCGACGCTGATCGTGCTGGGGCTGGGCTTCCTGCCGGCGGCCCTGCTGCTGGCGATCCTGGGCGCCGGCTTCTGCAGCGCGGTCTATGGCTGGACCATCCATCGGCTGGTCTACCGCCCGCTGCGCGACCGCGGCGTGCTGGCGCCGCTGATCGCCGCCATCGGCCTCTCGATCGCGCTGCGCGAATACGTCCGGCTCGCCCAGGGCGCCGGCAACCGCTGGCTCCCCGATCTGCTGCCGGCGCGCATCACGATATTCACCGGCGACGGCTTCGGCGTCACCGTGGGCGGCGCGCAGATCATGATCCTCGCGCTGTCGATCACCGTCGCCGCGGCGCTCGCCTGGTTCGTGCTGCGCACACCCGCCGGGCGGGCGCAGCGCGCCTGCGCCGACGATCCGGTGATGGCGGCGCTCCTCGGCGTCGACGTCGATCGCACCACCGCCATCACCTTCGCGCTCGGCGCCGCGCTGGCGGCGCTTGCCGGGCTGGTGGTCGCCCTCTATTACGGCGAGATCGATCCCTATGTGGGATACCTCTTCGGCTTCAAGGCATTGACGGCGGCGCTGCTGGGCGGCTTCGGCTCGATCTCCGGCGCCCTCTTCGGCGGGCTGCTGCTCGGACTCTTCGACGCCTTCTGGTCCGGCTATTTCGGCACCGACTACAAGGATGCGGCGATTTTCGCGATGCTGATCCTGGTGCTGGTCTTCCGCCCGCAGGGGTTGCTGGGGAGCGCCACCAACCCCCGCGACGCCGGTGCTCTTTTGCCCGCCCGCTGACCCGTGCTACGCCTCTCCCCCGCGATCCGAGGGGGCGGGGAGAGACAGGATGAGCTTCATCTATACCGAGACGCCGGCGGCGCCGACGGCACCGCGCGCCGTGCTCGACCGGCGCTACCGCGAGGACGAGACCGCGGCGGTGGAGCGCACGCTCAGCGCGGTGGAGCTTCCCGCCGAAACCCTCGACCGCATCGCCGCGCGCGCCCGCGCCCTCGTCACCGAGGTGCGCCGGCAGCGTCTCGGCAAGGGCGGCCTCGACGCCTTCCTGCACGAATACGCGCTCTCCTCGCGGGAGGGCGTGGTGCTGATGTGCCTCGCCGAGGCGCTGCTGCGGATTCCCGATTCGGAGACCGTCGATCGTCTGATCCGCGACAAGCTCGGCTCCGCCGACTGGTCGCAGCACCTGGGCCGCTCGGAATCACTGTTCGTCAACGCCTCCACCTGGGCGCTGATGCTGACCGGCCGGCTGATGAAGAGCGACGGCGAGGAGCGCGACCTCGCCGGCGTGCTGCGGCGGCTGGTGGCGCGCTCCGGCGAGCCGGTGGTGCGCCAGGCGGTCACCTCGGCGATGCGCATTTTGGGCCGCCAGTTCGTCATGGGCCGCAGCATCGCCGAGGCGCTCGACCGCGCGCGCGGGCCGGAGAAGCAGGGCTATCGCCATTCCTATGACATGCTGGGCGAGGCGGCGCGCACCGCCGCCGATGCGCGGCGCTATTTCGAGAGCTACCAGGCGGCGATCGGCGCGCTGGGCGCCGCCGTCAACGGCCGCGACGTCTTCTCGGCGCCCGGCATCTCGGTGAAGCTCTCGGCGCTCCACCCACGCTACGACGAGGCGACCCGCGAGCGCGCGCTCCGCGAGCTGGCGCCGAGCCTGCTGGCGCTCGCCCGGCAGGCGAAGCTGCAGGGCATCGGCTTCACCGTCGATGCCGAGGAATCCGAGCGGCTGGAGATCTCCCTCGATCTCATCGAGACGCTCGCGCTCGATCCCTCGCTCGCCGGCTGGGACGGTTTCGGGCTTGCGGTGCAGGCCTATCAGAAGCGCATCCTGCCGCTCGTCGACTGGCTCGCCGATCTCGCCGCGCGCAGCCGGCGCCGGCTGATGGTGCGCCTCGTCAAGGGCGCCTACTGGGACAGCGAGATCAAGCGCAGCCAGGAGCGCGGCCTCGACGGCTACGCCGTCTTCACCCGCAAGGTAGCGACCGACGTCTCCTACATCGCGGCGGCGAAGCGCATGCTCGGCGACCGCGCCGCCTTCTATCCGCAATTCGCGACCCACAACGCGCACACGCTGGCAACCATCCTGGAACTCGCCGGCAACCGCGACGACTTCGAGTTCCAGCGCCTCCACGGCATGGGCGAGGCGCTCTACGAGCAGGTGGTGGGCGTCGACAAGCTCAACCGGCCGTGCCGCGTCTACGCGCCGGTGGGGAGCCACGAGGACCTGCTGGCCTATCTGGTGCGGCGCCTTCTCGAGAACGGCGCCAACACCTCCTTCGTCAACCGCATCGTCGACGACAAGGCGCCGATCGACGAGATCATCGCCGATCCGATCGCGCGCCTGCGCAAGCTGCCGAAGAAGCCGCATCCACGCATCCCGCTGCCGCGCGATCTCTACGGCGCCGAGCGCAAGAACTCCCGCGGCCCCGATCTTTCGAGCCGCAGCGAGCTCCTGAAGCTCAGGACCGCGCTCGACGCGGCGGCGCGCGGGCCCTGGACCGCGGCGCCGATCGTCGGCGGCGTCGAGCTCACCGGCGCCGACCGCGCCGTCAACGATCCCAGCGACCGCCGCCGTGTCGTCGGCCGCGTCAGCGAGGCGAGCGCGCAGCAGGTCGATCTCGCCCTCGACCGTGCCTCGCGGGCGAGCGACGACTGGGACGCAACGCCGGCGGCCAAGCGCGCGGCGGCGCTGGAGAAGGCGGCGGATCTCTACGAGGAGCGCCTCCCCGAGCTGGTGGCGCTGATCGTGCGGGAAGGTGGCCGCACCATTCCCGACGCGGTCTCCGAAGTGCGCGAGGCCGTCGATTTCTGCCGCTACTACGCTCTCCGCGCCCGCGCCGATTTCGCGGCGCCGATGGCGCTGCCCGGCCCCACCGGCGAGCGCAACGCGCTGGAGATGCACGGTCGCGGCGTCTTCGCCTGCATCAGCCCCTGGAACTTCCCGCTCGCCATCTTCACCGGCCAGATCACGGCGGCGCTCGCCGCCGGCAACGCCGTCATCGCCAAGCCCGCCGAGCAGACGCCGCTCATCGCCGCTGCCGCGGTGCGACTGCTGCACCAAGCGGGTGTCCCGGCGGAGGTGCTGCATCTGCTGCCGGGCGACGGCGCCACCGTGGGCGCGCGTCTCGTCGCCGATCCCCGCATCAGCGGCATCGCCTTCACGGGATCGACCGAGACGGCGCGGGCGATCAACCTGTCGCTCGCCCAGCGCAACGGCCCGATCGTGCCGCTCATCGCCGAGACCGGCGGCCAGAACGCCCTGGTGGTGGATTCCTCCGCGCTCCCCGAGCAGGTGGTGCAGGACGTGCTGCTCTCCGCCTTCAACAGCGCCGGCCAGCGCTGCTCGGCGCTCCGCGTGCTCTGCCTGCAGGCCGACATCGCCGACCGCGTCATCGCCATGCTGAAGGGCGCCATGGCGGAGCTCGCGATCGGCGATCCCGGGCTGCTCTCCACCGACGTGGGTCCCGTCATCGACGAGGATGCGCGGCAGATCCTGCAGCGCCACGCGGAGAAGATGAAGCGCGAGGCGACGCTGCTCTACGAGTGCGCGCTGCCGAGCGGCGTCGAATCCGGCTCCTTCTTCCCGCCCACCGCCTTCGAGATCGACCGCATCGGGCGGCTGGAGCGCGAGGTGTTCGGACCGATCCTGCACGTCGTGCGCTGGAAGCGCGACCGCTTCGAGGAGCTGCTCGACACGATCAACGCCACAGGATATGGCCTGACGCTCGGCATCCACAGCCGCATCGACGAGACGGTGGCGGCGGTGCATCGCCGTCTCCGCGTCGGCAACGCCTACGTCAACCGCAACATGATCGGCGCCGTCGTCGGCGTGCAGCCGTTCGGCGGCGAGGGGCTCTCCGGCACCGGGCCCAAGGCGGGCGGGCCGCACTATCTCTATCGCTTCGCGGTGGAGCGCACGCTCTCCATCGACACCACCGCCGCCGGCGGCAATGCGAGCCTGCTGTCGCTGCAGGAAGAGGAGCCGGGCTGAGCCTCAGCCGAGGCCGAGGCTCTCGCGGACGCCGTCGATCACGAATTGCGTCGCGAGCGCCGCCAGCACGATGCCGAGGACCCGCGTCACCACATTGGCGCCGGTGACGCCGAGAAGGCGCGCCACCTGGGTCGCGGCGAGCAGCGCCAGCAGGGTCAGCAGCATCGCTGCCGCCAGCGCCGCCAGCACCCAGGCCTGCTCGCCGAGGCCCTTGGCGGTTCCCATCAGCAGGGTGATGGAGGTGAGGGCGCCCGGTCCGGCCAGCAGGGGTATCGCCAGCGGGAACACCGCGACGTCGCGGCTCCGCTCGGCCTCCGCCTGCTCCGGTCCGGTGGTGCTGCGGATGCCGGAATGCAGCGCCAGCACCATGTCGGTCGCCAGCAGGAACAGCAGCAACCCGCCGGCGATGCGGAAGGCGGCGAGCGAGATGTCCATGGCATCGAGCACGAAACGGCCGCCGATCGCGAAGATGAGGATGATGCCGGTCGCGATCAGCGTCCCGCGGAGCGCCATGTCGCGCCGGCGCGTGGGCGTCGCGTTCGGTGTCAACCCCGTGAACATGACGGCGGTGCCGAGCGGGTCGACGATCACCAGCAGGGTGATGAAGGAATAGAGGAGCTCGCGGTTCATCGGCCCAGGGGGTTCATGTCAGCGCCTCAGGCGCGCCGCTCGATCGTCATCTTGAGCCCGTGCCGCGGGCGGAGCGTGATGAGGCCGACCGGCTCGACCGGGAAGCCGTCGACGAGGCGCATGCGGTAGCGCTGCCCCAGCAAGGCGAGGATGGTGAGCGCCTCCTGCATGGCGAAGCCGGCGCCGATGCAGATGCGCGGGCCACCGCCGAAGGGGAGATAGGCGAAGCGCGGCCGCGCCGCCGCCTGCTCCGGCGCGAAGCGCAGGGGATCGAACACTTCCGGCCGCTCCCAGAGCAGGCGATGACGATGGATGAGCCAGGGCACGATGAACACCATCGAGCCCTTCGGCACCCGATAGCCCTCGACCTCGTCCTCCTCGAGGGCCTGGCGCGAGATGGTGTGGGCCGGCGGATAAAGCCGCATCGCCTCTTCCAGCACCATCCGCGTATAGCGGAGCCGCGGGAGATCCTCGAAACCGGGCGCGCGGCCTCCCAGCACCTGGTCGAGCTCGGCGCGGAACTGCTCCGCCGCCTCCGGATGGAGCGCGAGCAGATACCAGGTCCAGGTCAGCGCCAGCGCCGTCGTCTCGTGGCCGGCCATGAAGATGGTGACGACCTGGTCGCGCACCTCCTGAGGGCTCATGCCCTGGCCGGTCTCGCTGTCGCGCGCCTCCAGGAGCCGCGCCAGCAGGTCCTTGGACCCGCTTCCGGGCGGCCGCTGCATCAGCCGCGCGATCATCGCGTCGAAGCGGTCGAAGATGTGCGACCAGCCGCGGCTCGCGGGCCGCGGCACCCAGTCGGGGACGTCCAGGAGATCGAGAAGTCCCGGCCGCACCGCCACCTGATAGCGCCCGACCGCGTCCTCGACGAGGTCGCGCACCTCCTCGGCGTCGGTGGAGAACATGGCGCGGCCGATGATGGCGAGGGTGAGGCGCATCATCTCCGTCGCCATATCGATCGTGGCGCCGGCGGGGAGCGCATCCCAGCGCGCCAGCACCGCCGCCGTCGTATCCGCCATCAACGGCGCGTAGGACATCAGGCTCCGATGATCGAAGGCGGGCGCCATGATGCGGCGCTGCCGCCGCCACGCCTCGCCCTCGCTGGTGAGGAGCCCCTTGCCGAGGCCGGGCTCGACGAGGCGGCGGGCGATCCGGCTCTTGACGTAATTGCCGGCGTTCTCCAGCAGGACCCGCTCGATGCCGCGGGGCGCGTTCATGACGAGATAGCGCTGCCAGAGGATGCGCCGCTCGATCACCGGCCGCTCATAAGCCTCTTCGCCGTATGTGGCCACCGAGCTGTCGCGCAGCATGCGCAGGAAGCGCAGCAGCGGCAGCCGCCCGCGGAAGCGGGGCGGCGCGGCGAGAGCGGGCGTATCGGCGAGCGTCGACACCGGGACGGCCACCCCTCACTCCGCCAGCGCGCGGTCCAGAAAGTCGAGGCGGTCCTGGCCCCAGAACGGCTCGCCCTTATAGATATAGAAGGGCGCGCCGAAGACCTGGCGCTCGATCGCCTCCGCCGTCAGCTGCTCGTAGCGCGAGACGATCTCGGGCGAGCGCGCCAGAGTCAGCAGCGCGGCGCCGTCGAAACCCTGCTCGCCGGCGATCGCAGCCAGCGTGGCGGGATCGGCGATGTCGCGGTCCTCGACCCAGCAGGCGCGGAACATCGGCAAGGCGAGGGCGCCCGGCTTCCCGCTCTGCTGCTCGGCGGCGAGGATGAGCTGCGAGGCGAGATCGCTGGCCACCGGGTGGAATTTCGGCTTCACGGTGATCGGCACCTCCAGCGCCTTGCGCCAGCGCTCGAGCTCGAAGAGGCGATAGGCCTGGCGCTGCGGCGCGCGCTTGCCGAGAGGGAGGCCGCCGGAGACCGGAAAGATCTTGCCGTAGTCGACCGGCTTGTAGCGGATCTCGGCACCGTGCTGCTGTGCCATCGCCTCCAGGCGCCGATGCCCGAGATAGCTCCAGGGCGAGGCCGGCGTGAAGTAGTAGTCGACGATCTTGCTCATTCCCTCATCCTCTCTTGCGCAGCTCCCGCCGCATGATCTTGCCGGTGGTGGTCATCGGCAGCGCGTCCACGAACTCGACCTCGCGCGGATATTCGTGCGCCGCCAGTTTCACTTTGACGAAATCCTGGATCTCCCGCGCGAGGTCCGGCGAGCCGTTGCGCCCGGGCTTCAGCACCAGGAAGGCCTTGACGATCTCGGTGCGGAGCGCGTCCGGCACGCCGACGACGGCGGCGAGCGCCACGTCCCGATGCTTCATCAGGCAGTTCTCGATCTCGCCGGGGCCGATGCGGTAGCCGGCGCTGGTGATGACGTCGTCGGATCGGCCTTGGAACCAGAAGTATCCCGCTGCGTCCTGCCGGCCCATATCGCCGGTGAGGAGATAGTCGCCGGCGAATTTGCGTGTCGTGGCCTCGGGATCGTTCCAGTAGCGCAGGAACATCACGGGATCCGGCCGCCGGATGCCGATATGGCCATCCTCGCCCGGCGGCAGCATGCGCCCGCTCTCGTCGACGACGGCGACCTCGTGCCCTGGGATGGCGCGGCCCATGGAGCCGGGCTTCACCGGGAAGAGCGGCGCGTTGTTGCCGACCACCAGATTGCACTCGGTCTGGCCATAGAATTCGTTGATGGTGACGCCGAAGGTGGCGCGCCCCCAGTCGAGGAGCTCGTCGCCCAAGGTCTCGCCGCCGCTGGCAACGGTGCGAAGATCGAGGCGCGGACGCCGCGCTCCCTCGCTCGCCTGGCGCATCAGCTTGAGGGCGGTCGGTGGCATGAAGGTGTTGCGGACGCCGTGCTTCGCCATCAGGGCAAAGGCCTCCTCGGGATCGAACTTGCGGGCACGGTAGGCCAGCACCGGGACGCCATGGTGCCAGGCCGGCAGCAGCACGTCGAAGAGGCCGCCGATCCAGGCCCAGTCCGCCGGCGTCCAGAAGAGGTCGCCGGGCGCAGGGAAGAACTCGTGCGGCATCTCGACGCCCGGCAGATGGCCGAGAAGGACACGATGGGCATGGAGCGCGCCCTTGGGATTCCCGGTGGTGCCCGAGGTGTAGATGATGATCGCGGGATCGTCCGCCGCGGTGTCGATGGCGGTGAAGCTGTCGCGGGCGCGGTCGAGCTCGGCGTCGAAATCCAAGGTGCCCGTGGTTGCCGCGCCGCCGGTGACGAAGACGGTCGCGAGCTCCGGCAGCCGGTCGTGAATCGCTGCGATCTTTTCGAGGCCGACGGCGTCGGTGACGAGGGCGCGGGCGCCGCTGTCGCCGAGGCGGAAGGCAAGCGCCTCCTCGCCGAAGAGGGTGAAGAGCGGCACCGAGACGAGGCCTGCCTTGAAGGCGGCGACATGGGCGATCGCGGTCTCCGGCGACTGCGGCAGCAGCACGCCGACGCGGTCGCCGCGCTGGAGGCCGCGCGCCACCAGCACATTGGCGAAACGATCGGCGAGGCGCGCCATCTCACGGAAGGTGAAGCGGCGCTCGGCTTGCGTTTCGTCGAGGAAAATCAGGGCCGGCCGATCGCCGTGGGCTGCCGCCTGCCGGTCGGCGACATCGACGCCGATGTTGTAGTGCCCCGGCACTCGCCAGCGGAACCGCGCCGCCACCTCCTCGTAGGTCGATCCGCGCGGCAGCATGCTGCTGGTTCCCTCCCGTCGCCCGTCCGCTCGCGGGCCTGGCGCATGATAGCGAGCGTGCCGCCGGAAAAGCAGCGCCGAAGCCCCGAAAACGGGCGGGACTCGCCCCATTGCTGCCATATTGGAGAGTTACACCCGCGCTTCTCAGCGTGCGATCGGAGGGGCCTTGAGGGGGTGCGAGTCTCCTACTAGGTATGGTATGGTCGCCAGCTGTAGCCTCACGACTTAGCGATCCGCCATGGCTGGCCATTCCCAGTTCAAGAACATCATGTACCGGAAGGGCGCGCAGGATAAGAAGCGCGCCAAGATCTTTACGAAGATCATCCGCGAGCTCACCACCGCCGCCCGTACCGGCCTTCCTGATGCCAACTCGAATCCGCGGCTGCGCGCCGCCATCACCGCCGCCAAGCAGGCGAACATGCCGAAGGACACGGTCGATCGCGCGATTCGCCGCGGCGCCGGCGAGGAGGCGGGCGAGAACTACGATGAGGTCCGCTACGAGGGCTATGGTCCCGGCGGCGTCGCCATCATCGCCGAGGCGCTCACCGACAACCGCAACCGCACCGCCAGCGACATCCGCGCCGCCTTCACCAAGGCCGGCGGCAATCTCGGCGAGAGCAACAGCGTGAGCTTCCTCTTCGATCGCAAGGGCGAGGTGGTCTATCCCGCCGCCGCGGCTTCTTCCGACGCTATGTTCGAGGCTGCGGTCGAGGCCGGCGCCGATGATGTCGAGAGCGACGCCGAGGCGCATGCCGTCACCTGCGCTGCCGACGATCTCAACGCGGTGCGCGACGGCCTCGAGAAGCGTTTCGGCCCGGCCCAGTCGGCGAAGCTGGTCTGGCGGCCGAAGACCACGACGCCGGTCTCGGGCGACGCCGCCGACTCGCTGCTGAAGCTCCTCGAGACCCTCGAGGACAGCGACGACGTCCAGAACGTTTACGCCAATTTCGAGATGGCGGACGACGTGCTGGCGCGGCTCTCCGCCTGAACGCGATGATGGCCTCCGGCACGTCGCTCCGTCTCCTCGGCCTCGATCCGGGCCTGCGCCATACCGGCTGGGGCGTGATCGACGTGACCGGGAACCGGCTCACCTATGTGGCGCACGGCGTCGCGCATTCGCGCCAGGGCGACGCGCTGGCCGACCGGCTGGTGACGCTCTTCCGCGCCATCGGCGAGGTCATCGAGCGCTTCCAGCCGGACGAGGCGGCGGTGGAGGAGAGCTTCGTCAACAAGAACCCGGCCTCGACGCTGAAGCTCGGGGTGGCGCGCGGCGTGGTGCTGCTGGCGCCGGCCGAGCGCGGCCTTCCGGTGACCGAATACTCCACCAACCTGATCAAGAAATCGGTGGTGGGCGTCGGTCACGCGGACAAGGAGCAGGTGCAGATGATGGTGCGCCGTCTGCTGCCCGGCTGCCTCGCCGAGAATCCCGACGCCGCCGACGCCCTGGCGGCGGCGATCTGCCATGCCCACCACTCGCAGACGAAGCGGGCGTGGACGCCGAGGACCGTTGCTGCCCAGGAGGTGGCGCGATGATCGCCTCGCTGGCGGGTGTGGTGGCGCAGGCGGGCGGCGACAGCGTCGTCATCGACGTGAACGGCGTCGGCTACCTGGTCTTCGCCTCCGCCCGCACGCTCGGACGGCTGCCGGCGCGGGACCAGCCGGCGCGATTGCTGATCGAGACCCACGTGCGCGAGGATCACATCCACCTCTACGGCTTCGCCGACGAGAGCGAGCGCGGCTGGTTCCGCCTGCTGACGACGGTGCAGGGCGTCGGCGCGCGGACTGCGCTGGCGCTGCTGGGCGCGCTGACGCCGGAGGCGCTCGCCACCGCGGTCATGGCCCAGGACAAGGCGGCGCTGACCCGCGCCGACGGCGTCGGTCCGAAGCTCGCCCAGCGCATCGTCAACGAGCTCAAGGACAAGATGGGCGGCATGGCGCTCGGTCCGGCGGCGGCTCCGAGCCCAGGGAAGGCGCCGGCCGAAGCCGGCATCACCGCCGATGCGGTCTCGGCGCTGGTCAATCTGGGATATCCGCGCAGCGACGCCTTCAGCGCGGTCGCCGGCGCCGCGCGCAGCCTCGGCGGTGACGCGAAGTTCGACGCACTCTTCCGGGCGAGCCTCAAGGAGCTCGCACGATGACGGCGCCCAGGATGGTGACGCCGGAGCCGCGCGGCGAGGATGCGAGCGAGGCGTCGTTCCGACCGCTCAGCCTCGACGAGTTCGTGGGCCAGCGGCAGACCCGCGAAAATCTCCGCGTCTTCGTGCAGGCGGCGCGCGCGCGGGGCGAGGCGCTCGATCACGTGCTGCTCTACGGGCCGCCCGGCCTCGGCAAGACGACGCTGGCGCAGATCGTGGCGCGGGAGATGGGGGTGGGATTCCACGCCACCTCGGGCCCGGTGATCCAGCGCGCCGGCGACCTGGCGGCGCTCCTCACCAATCTGCAGCCGCGCGACGTCCTTTTCATCGACGAGATCCATCGGCTGACGCCGGCGGTGGCGGAGATCCTCTATCCCGCGATGGAGGACTTCCAGCTCGATCTCATCATCGGCGAGGGGCCGGCGGCGCGCTCGGTCCGGATCGATCTGCCGCCCTTCACCCTGGTGGGAGCGACCACCCGCTCGGGCCTGATCACGCGGCCGCTGCGCGAGCGCTTCGGCATCCCGCTTCGCCTCGTCTTCTACGATGCGGAGGAGCTGGAGCAGATCGTGGTGCGCGGCGCGCGCGTCCTCGGCATGGCGCTCGATGCCGCCGGCGGCGCCGAGATCGCGCGGCGCTCGCGCGGCACGCCGCGCATCGCGGCGCGGCTGCTCAGGCGCGTGCGCGACTTCGCGGCGGTAGCCGAAGTCTCCCGCATCGATGCCAAGGCGGCGGACCATGCGCTGAGCCGGCTCGAAGTGGACGCCAACGGGCTCGACGCCATGGACCGTCGCTATCTGCTGCTGATCGCCGAGAATTACGGCGGCGGCCCGGTGGGGGCGGAGACGCTGGCGGCGGCGCTTGCCGATCAGCGCGACGTGGTGGAGGAGGTGATCGAGCCCTATCTCATCCAGCAGGGCTTCATCCAGCGCACGCCGCGCGGCCGCATGCTCTCGGACATCGGCTACCGCTATCTCGGATTGACGCCGCTCCGGCCGCCGACCGCGCAGCTCGACCTGCTCGCCGCCGACGAGGACGAGGAGGCGGCATCGTGAGCACCGAGCTGCCGCGCTCCGGCATCTTCCGCGACGGCCGGCACCTCTATCCCGTCCGCATCTACTACGAGGATACGGACGCGGCAGGGCTCGTCTATTACGTCAACTACTTCAAATATGCCGAGCGCGCCCGCACCGAGATGCTGCGCAACCTCGGCTTCGAGCAGGAGCGCCTGCGCACCGAGTCCGGCCTCATCTTCGTGGTGCGGCACGCCACCGCCGACTATCGCCTTGCCGGCCGCCTCGATGACGATCTCACCGTGGCGACGCGGATGACCGGCAGCGGCGCCGCCACCCTCGATCTCTCCCAGGAGATCCGGCGCCAGGAGGCGATCCTGGTGGCGCTCGAGTTCCAGATCGCCTGCGTCGGCGTTGGCGCCGGCGGCAGGCCGCAGCGCCTGCCGGCGGAGCTCCGCGCGGCGCTCGATTCGATTTCCTCCGCCACGGCGGCGCATCGACCCTCCTCCATCCAACCGTCAGGGGTGAACCCTCAGCATGCCCGGTAATCCCATCGATCAGGTCTCGCTCGGCGGGGCCGTCCCGCACGACCTTTCGATCATCGGCCTCTTCCTGCAGGCCGACATGATCGTCAAATTCGTGCTGTTCATCCTGCTCGCGGCCTCCTTCTGGTCCTGGGCGGTGATCTTCGACAAGTTCACCAAGCTGCGGCGCCTGGGCCGCGAGGCGGAGAGCTTCGAGGAGAGCTTCTGGTCCGGCGGATCGCTCGACGATCTCTACGATCGCATCGGCACCAGGCCGGTCGATCCGATGTCGGCGGTCTTCGCCGCCGCCATGCGCGAGTGGCGGCGGAGCGCCGCCAAGGGCCTCACCGCCAGCACCACCATGCGAACGAGCCTGCAGCAGCGCATCGAGCGGGTAATGCAGGTGACGGTGGGCCGCGAGATGGAGCGGCTCGAGCGCTTCATGCCCTTCCTCGCCACGGTGGGCTCGACCTCGCCCTTCGTGGGCCTGTTCGGCACCGTCTGGGGCATCATGAACTCGTTCCAGTCGATCGCCGCCGCCAAGAACACCAGCCTCGCGGTGGTGGCGCCCGGCATCGCGGAATCGCTCTTCGCCACCGCCTTGGGCCTGGTGGCGGCGATCCCGGCGGTGGTCGCCTTTAACAAGTTCTCCACCGATTTCGGTCGTTATGCAGGCCGGCTCGACGCCTTCGCCTCGGAGTTCTCGGCGATCCTGTCGCGCCAGCTCGACGAGAAGAGCTGATCCATGGCCGCCAGTTTCCTCGCCGCCTCGGGCCGCAACGGCAAGCGCGGGCCCTACCGGCCGATGTCCGAGATCAACGTGACGCCGCTGGTCGACGTCATGCTGGTGCTGCTCGTCGTCTTCATGGTGACGGCGCCGCTGCTGACCGTCGGCGTGCCGGTGGACCTGCCGTCGACCCAGGCGGCGCCGATCAACGAGCCGAAGGAGCCGCTCGTGATCAGCATCAAGGCCGACGGCAGCGTTTATCTCCAGGAGACGCCGGTCGAGGTCGACCAGATCGTGGCGCGCCTGCAGGCCATCACCAACAACAACCCGACCGCCAGCATCTACGTGCGCGGCGACAAGTCCGTCAATTACGGACGGGTGCTCGAGGTGATGGGGCTGGTGAGCGGTGCCGGCTTCAGCAAGGTCGCTCTGGTGAGCGAGCAGGCGGACCAGAGCCAGAAGAAGTCTACCTCGCGTCCCTGATTTCCCATGCGCCGCGGTGTCCTCTTCTCGAGTCTCCTGCACGTCGGCATCGTGCTGATGGCGTATTTTCATCTCTGGGACCTGATCTTTCCGTCGCCGCCGCTCGAGGACACGCCGATCGTCGTGCAGCTGGTGAACGTGGCGCCGGAGACCAAGGCCACGAAGCTCAACGACACGCCGCCGAAGCCCACCCAGAAGCCGGAAGACAAGACGGTGGAGGCGCCGAAGCAGCCGCCGAAGCCCGAGCCGCCGAAGCCGCCGCCCCCGGCGCCGCCGCCGCAGGTGGCGCAGGCGCAGCCGGAGCCGCCGAAGCCGCCTGAGCCACCGAAGCCCGAGCCGCCGAAGCCTGAGCCGCCCCCACCGCCGCCGCCGCCGGCACCCACGCCCGCGCCCAAACCCACGCCGCCGAAGCCGGAGCCGCCGCCGCCCCAGCCGCCGCCGCCGAAGCCGCCGGTGCCGCAGGACAACGCCAAGAAGAAGCAGCAGGAGGACCAGGCCTTCGACGCGCTCCTGAAGAATCTGGCGAAGCGCAGCGAGTCGCAGCCGACCGAGACGCCGCCGAAGCCGAGCCCGGCGACTCAGGTGGCGAAGGCGAGCTCGCAGCCGATCGCTCCCTTGGGCGCGCAGCTCACCACCAACGAGCTCGACCTGGTGAAGCAGCAGATCGAGGCGTGCTGGAATATTCCGGCCGGCGCCAAGGATGCCGGGAACCTGAAGCCCGAGTTCCGCGTCTACATGAATCAGGACGGTACCGTCCGGTCAGCAGAGCTTCTCAACAGCGATCGTCTCAGTGATCCCTTCTTCCAGGCGGCGGCCGACAGCGCCCGCCGCGCTCTCCTCAACCCGCGCTGCCAGCCGCTCAAGCTGCCGCCGGAGAAATACGATCAGTGGCAGACCTTCACCATCACCTTCGATCCCAAGGACGTGACATGAAGAAAATGATCCGCTCCGCCGCCGCCCGGGTCCGTCTCGTGCTGCTGATCGGCGCGCTGCTGCCGCTTGCGGCGCCGATGGCGCGCGCCGAGATCCACATGGACATCACCCAGGGCAAGATCGCACCGATGCCGATCGCGATCCCGGCCTTCGGCGCGGCGCAGCCGAACGACCAGCAGGTCGGCCAGGACGTGGCGCAGGTGGTCTCCGCCGATCTCGAGCGCTCCGGCCTGTTCCAGCCGCTCGATCGCCGCGCCTTCATCCAGCAGATCGCCGACAGCCACACGGCGCCGCGCTTCAGCGACTGGCGCATCATCAATGCCCAGGCGCTGATCACCGGCGACGTCGCGACGCAGCCGGACGGCCGTCTCAAGGTGGAGTTCCGGCTCTGGGACGTGGTCGCCGGCGAGCAGCTGACCGGCTTCGCCTACACGACGACGGCGCAGAACTGGCGGCGCATCTCTCATATCGTCGCGGACGCTGTCTACAAGCGCATCACCGGCGAGGACGGCTATTTCGATACCCGCATCGTCTACATCTCCGAGAGCGGGCCCGCCAACAAGCGGATCAAGCGTCTTGCCATCATGGACCAGGACGGCGCCAACCATCGCTATCTCACCGACGGCCGTGCGCTGGTGCTGACGCCGCGCTTCTCGCCGACGCAGCAGGAGATCACCTATCTCTCCTATGCCCGTGGCACGCCGCGCGTCTATCTCTTCAACATCGATACCGGACAGCAGGAAGTGCTCGGCGATTTTCCCGGCATGACTTATGCGCCGCGCTTCTCGCCGGACGGCAACAAGGTGATCATGTCGATGGCGAGCGGCGGCAACAGCGCGATCTACACCCTGGATCTGCGCACGCGGCAGGCGGTCCGCCTCACGGACAATTCAGCGATCGACACCTCGCCCTGCTACTCGCCGGACGGCAAGCAGATCGTCTTCAACTCCGACCGCGGCGGCTCGCAGCAGATCTACGTGATGAATCCGGACGGGTCGAACATCCACCGCATCAGCTTCGGCAACGGCCTCTACGGCACGCCGGTGTGGTCGCCGCGCGGCGATTTGATCGCGTTTACCAAGATCGAGGGCGGCAGCTTCTATATCGGCGTGATGAAGCCTGACGGCTCCGGCGAGCGCCTGCTGGACAACGGCTTCCTGGTGGAGGGACCGACCTGGGCACCCAATGGCCGCGTCCTCATGTACTTTGCCCAGAACCCCACCGGGCCCCGCGGCGATGTGACACGCCTATACTCGATAGACCTCACGGGCTACAACAAGCGCGAAGTCATCACCCCGCAGGATGCTTCCGATCCGGCGTGGTCGCCGCTGGGAAGCCCTTGAACCAATGGCAGAAGAACATTATAGTCCGGCCCGTTTTCGACCGTGGCGCGTTTTTCCGCGGCCGACAGCGGCCATCTCGTGTGGGGCCTCAGGGGCAACGCCGTCCGAACAATCCAAGCCAACTCAATCCCAGATCTTCGAAGGGAGCATAAGATGAATTTTAAGACCTTGAGCCTGGTGGCGGCTCTGCTGCTGGTCGCCGGCTGCGCCCAAAAGGGAGCCGAGAACGCCAACACCAGCGGTGCCAGCGCCGGCACGAGCACCTCGGCGGCTCCGACCGGTACGGCCGCGCTGCAGAGCCAGTTGCAGCAGGTCGGTGACCGGATCTACTTCGCTTTCGACAAGAGCGACATCACGCCGGAGTCGCGTCAGGTCCTCGCCAAGCAGGCTGATCTCCTGAAGCAGAACCCCTCCGTGACGGTGACCATCGAAGGCCACTGCGACGAGCGCGGTACGCGTGAGTACAACCTGGGCCTCGGCGAGCGTCGCGCCAATGCGACCAAGCAGGCGCTGGTGGCGCTCGGCATCGCCGCGAACCGGATCAACACCATCAGCTACGGCAAGGAGCGGCCGGCGGTGCTCGGTCACAACGAGCAGGCCTGGGCGCAGAACCGCCGCGCTGTGACGGTCATCCAGTAACCGGCGGCGACCGGCGTATTCAGCCGCCGACTTGTGTTAAGGCGCGCCTGCCTTGCCCCGCTCAGATCGGCGGGAGCCGGGCAGGCGCCCTTTTTTTGCCCAAAAGCGGGTCTATTCTATGCGGCTGGCGCGGCCTTCGAGTCGCGGTCCCAACAGACTTTGCATAGCGGGATCTGAACGGTGATGGCACGGGCGAAGCTGGTCGCTGGTCTTTCCGTCCTGGCGCTCCTGGCGCTTGGGACGGGCCTGCATGCCCAGCAGAGCAACCCGGACCTGAACCCGCTCCTCGACCGCCTCGATCGCCTCGAGCGCGACGTCAATCTGCTGCAGCGGCAGGTGTATCGGGGCGGCAGCAACTCCGCTCCCGTGCCGACGCCATCGAGCGGCGACAGCGCTCTCAATGCCGAGATCCGCATGGGCCGCCTCGAAGACCAGATGCGGACGCTGACCGGACAGATCGAAGAGAGCAATTACAAGATCGACCAGCTGCGCCAGCGGCTCGATAAGCTGCAGAGCGATATCGAGTTTCGCCTGAGCGCGCTCGAGCATCCCGGCGCCCCGCCGCCGGGTGGCCAGCCGCCGCCCAGCGGGGCGCTGGCAGCGACGCCGGCGACGCCGGCGGCGCCAGCGGAGCAGAACGCCGCTGCGCTGCGCCCGCCGCCACCCGGACCCAGCGGCAACAGCAGCGCCGACCAGACCCAGCTCGCCAGCGGACCGCGGACCCTCGGCATGATCCAGGTGTCGCCAGGCCAGAGCACGGCGCCGGCGGTGGCCGCGCCGGTGGTGCCGCCGGAGAGCAAGCCCGCCAGCGCGCCAGCCGCCAACGCGACGCCGCAGGAGCAGTACAACTACGCCTTCAACCTGCTGCGCCAGTCGCGCTACGACGAGGCGGCGCAGGCGCTCAAGGCCTTCGTGCAGCGCAATCCCAAGGACCCGCTCGCGGGCAATGCCCAGTACTGGCTCGGCGAGACCTATTACGTGCGCAAGGACTACACCAACGCGGCGGCGACGTTTGCCGAGGGCTACGAGAAATACCCGAAGAACACCAAGGCGCCCGACAATCTGCTGAAGCTCGGCATGTCGCTCTCCAATCTCGGCCAGAAGGACAATGCCTGCCGCGCGTTCGGCCGCCTCGACCGCGATTACCCGCAGGCGCCCGGCGAGATCAAGGAGCGCGCCGCCGGCGAGAGGAAGCGCCTGGGCTGTCAGGGGTGAGCCTTGGGGATAAGACCCAGCCTCCTCTAGACGACGACGAATTCGAGGTGCGGCTCGGCCGGCTTGGGCCGTTCGAGCGGCGGCCGCTGCTGGCGGTCGCGGTCTCCGGTGGCGCCGACAGCCTCGCCCTGGCGCTGCTCGCCGATCGTTGGGCGCGGCACCGCGGCGGCCGCAGCGTCGCGCTCACCGTCGATCATCGGCTGCGGGCCGAGGCGACGGCCGAGGCACGCCAGGTCGGCCGCTGGCTGAAGCGGCATGGCGTTCCGCATCGCGTCCTGACCTGGGAAGGACCGCATCCCTTCCGCGGCATCCAGGCCGCCGCGCGTGCCGCCCGCTACGCGTTGCTGGAGGACTGGTGCGAGGCGCAGGGCTGCCTGCATCTTCTCGTCGCCCATCATCAGGCGGACCAGGCGGAGACATTCTGGCTCCGCCTCGCGCGCGGCAGCGGGGTCGACGGGCTTGCCGGGATGCCGGCGGTGGCGCCGCGGCGGGCATGCCGGATCCTGCGGCCGTTGCTGGAGGTGCCGCCGGCCCGGCTCCGGGCGACGCTGCAGGCAGTCGGGCAGCCCTGGGTCGAGGACCCGAGCAACGACAATCCCGAATACGCCCGCGTGCGCCTCCGCCGGAGCGCGCCGCTGCTCCAGGCCGAGGGGTTGGGGGCGGAGCGGCTGGCGGCGACCATTGCCCGTCTTGGCCGGGCCCGGCAGGCCCTGGAAACCGCGACGGGCGAGCTCCTGGCGCGGGCGGCGCGACCGCACCCGGCGGGCTTCGTCTGGCTCGACGCCGGGGCGCTTGCCGCCGCGCCCGCCGAGCTCGGCCTCCGCGCTCTCGCGGCCGTGATCTCGACCATCGGCGGCGAGGACTACCCTCCGCGCTTGGTACGACTCGAGCGACTTTACCGCGACATCCTCGAGGCGGGCTTGGGACAGGGCCGGACGCTCGGCGGCTGCCGCGTGTTGTTGCGGCGCGAAGGCGTCCTCATCTGTCGCGAGCCTGCAGCGTTGCAGCCGCCCGTGGCGGCTCCGCCGGGAGAGGCGGTCACCTGGGACGGCCGCTTCCGCGCGCGCCTTGCGGCCAAGGCCCCCAAGGGACTGACGCTCGGCGCGCTCGGTGACGACGCGCTGCACTTGCCGCCCGCGCTGCGGGTGCGTCTGGAGGCGCTGCCGGTGGCAGCCCGACCTGCGCTTCCGGTGTTGCGGCGCGGCCGCCGGCTCGCCGCAGTGCCGCTTTCCAACGAGGAGGCGAACACCCGCAATGCGATCATCGGGTTGTGGTTTCGCCCTTTGCGGCCGATTTCTCCCGTAGGCTTTACAGTTGTTTAATTCCGGGCGCATCTTATCTTCAGTTGGTGGCGGCGGCGGCGTCCGCCGGTGCGGGGCCAGCCCAAACGCGGAGCTGTGCCCGTCCGGTGTCCGCCCATGCCCGTGAAAGGCCTGGATCCGTGAACAGTTTCGGCAAGAATCTCGCACTCTGGATCATCATCGTCCTGCTGGTGATGCTCCTCTTCAACCTGTTCCAGAACACCACCAACCGCGGCGGCCAGAACACCATCTATTACAGCGAGTTCCTGGATAACGTCGCGCGCCACCAGGTGCAGAGCGTCACGATCCAGGGCGGCAGCCAGGGCAGCACCATTACCGGCACTCTGAGCGGCGGCGGATCGTTCACCACCTATGCGCCGAACGACCCCAATCTGGTCACGCGACTGATCGACAATCACGTGCAGATCAAGGCCGCGCCCTCGGAGGAGAACGTGCCGTCGCTGTTCGGCATGCTGATCTCCTGGTTCCCGGGCCTGCTGCTGATCGGCGTCTGGATCTTCTTCATGCGCCAGATGCAGGGCGGCGGCGGCCGCGCCATGGGCTTCGGCAAGAGCCGCGCGCGCCTGCTGACGGAGAAGGTCGGCCGCGTCACTTTCGATGACGTGGCGGGCATCGACGAGGCGAAGTCCGAGCTCGAGGAGATCGTCGAGTATCTGAAGGACCCGCAGAAGTTCCAGCGCCTCGGCGGCAAGATTCCGAAAGGCGTGCTGCTGGTCGGCCCGCCCGGCACCGGCAAGACGCTGCTGGCGCGCGCCATCGCCGGCGAGGCGAACGTACCCTTCTTCACCATCTCCGGCTCCGACTTCGTCGAGATGTTCGTCGGCGTCGGCGCCAGCCGCGTGCGCGACATGTTCGAGCAGGGCAAGAAGAACGCGCCCTGCATCATCTTCATCGACGAAATCGACGCGGTCGGCCGCCATCGCGGCGCCGGCCTGGGCGGCGGCAACGACGAGCGCGAGCAAACGTTGAACCAGTTGCTGGTGGAGATGGACGGGTTCGAGGCGAACGAAGGCGTGATCCTGATCGCTGCCACCAACCGGCCCGACGTGCTCGATCCCGCGCTGCTGCGCCCCGGCCGCTTCGATCGCCAGGTCGTGGTGCCGAACCCCGACGTGATCGGCCGCGAGAAGATCCTCAAAGTCCATATGCGCAAGGTGCCGCTGGCGACCGATGTCGATGCGCGCATCATCGCCCGCGGCACGCCCGGCTTCTCCGGCGCCGACCTGGCCAATCTCGTCAACGAGGCCGCGCTGATGGCGGCCCGGCGCGGGAAGCGTTCCGTCACCATGGCCGAGTTCGAGATGGCCAAGGACAAGGTGCTGATGGGCGCCGAGCGCCGCTCCATGGTGATGACGGAGGAGGAAAAGAGCCTCACCGCCTATCACGAGGGCGGCCACGCCCTGGTCATGCTCTATGCCGAGGGCCACGAGCCGCTGCACAAAGTCACCATCATTCCGCGCGGCCGCGCGCTCGGCGTCACCATGTTCCTGCCCGAGCGTGACAAGTACTCGCAGTCCAAGATCGAGATCAAAGCGATGCTGTCGAGCCTGTTCGGCGGCCGCGTCGCCGAAGAGTTGATCTTCGGCCCGGACAAGGTCACG
>DATJOK010000032.1:0-7385 GCA_035507155.1 Allostellaceae bacterium | reverse complement strand
CAGGATGCTGCCGATGACGCGGCCCTCCGTTTCGGCGACGAGGGCGAGCTCGGGCTCGGTCGCGAAGCGGGTCTCGACCATGCCGATGTCGGCGCGGAAGCGCGCGAGGTCCGGCGCCTTCATGAAGGTGCCGAAGGCGAGCCGGAAAATCCGCGCCGCCTCGGCGACATCCGGCGCTCCCATCGGGCGGATGGCGACGACGGGATCGCTCACCGGCAGCGGACGGTCACCGCCGCGCCACCATCAGCTGCTTGATCTCGCCGATCGCCTTGGCGGGGTTGAGGCCCTTGGGGCAGGTCCGCGTGCAATTCATGATGGTGTGGCAGCGGTAGAGCCGGAACGGATCCTCGAGCGCATCGAGGCGCTCGCCGGTTTTCTCGTCGCGGCTGTCGGCGATCCAGCGATAGGCCTGCAGCAGGATCGCGGGACCGAGATAGCGGTCGCTGTTCCACCAGTAGCTCGGGCAGCTGGTCGAGCAGCAGAAGCAGAGGATGCACTCCCAGAGCCCCTCGAGCTTCGAGCGCTCCGCCACCGACTGGGCGCGCTCGCGGTCGGGCGGCGGCGCGCTCTCCGCCTGCAGCCACGGCTTGATCGAGCGGTACTGCGCGTAGAGGTGATTGAGATCCGGCACCAGGTCCTTCACCACCTCCATGTGCGGCAGCGGATAGATGCGGACCTCGCCCTTCACCTCGTCGATGCCCTTGAGGCAGGCGAGCGTGTTGGTGCCGTCGATGTTCATCGCGCAGGAGCCGCAGATGCCCTCGCGGCAGGAGCGGCGGAAGGTGAGCGTGGTGTCGACCTCGTTCTTGATCTTGATGAGGGCGTCCAGGACCATCGGCCCGCAGGCATCGAGATCGATCTCGTAGGTATCGAGGCGTGGGTTCTGCCCGTCGTCCGGATTCCAGCGATAGATCTTGAACGCCTTCACCCGCTTGGCGCCGGCGGGCGCCTTCACGGTCTTGCCGACGCCGACCTTGGAATTGGCCGGCAGCGTGAACTCAGCCATTGGTCCTCCAGCTTCCAGCCGTCAGGTCTCAGTTTGTCAGTTGTCAGAAACGAATCTGAGAGCTGATAACTGACCCCTGATAACTGGCATCAATAGACACGCGCCTTCGGCGGGATCGTCTGCACCTCGTTGGAGAGCGTATTGAGGTGCACCGGGCGGTAGTCGAGGCGGATCTTCCGCGCCTCGTCGAGCCACGCCAGACTGTGCTTCATCCAAACCTTGTCGTCGCGCTCCGGGAAATCCTCGCGCGCGTGGGCGCCGCGGGATTCCTTGCGGTTGACCGCGGAGCTCAGCGTGACGATCGCCTGCTCCAGCAGGTTCTCGAGCTCGAGCGCCTCCACCAGGTCGGTGTTCCAGATCATCGAGCGGTCGGCGATGCCGTGGTCGCTCATGGAGGCGGCGATGTCGCCGATCTTGCGCACCCCCTGCTCCAGCGTCTGCGCGGTGCGGAAGACCGCACAGTCGTTCTGCATGGTGCGCTGCATGGCGAGGCGGATCTCGCCGCTCTTGAGCCGGCCCTTGGCATTCCGCATGCGGTCGAGCCGCGCCACCGACGCGTCGGTCGCCGAGGCGGAAAGCGGCTTGTGCGGCTGATCGGGCTTCACGATCTCGGCGGCGCGGTGGGCGGCGGCGCGGCCGAAGACGACGATGTCGAGGAGCGAGTTGGTGCCGAGGCGGTTGGCGCCGTGGACGGAGACGCAGGCCGCCTCGCCGATCGCCATCAGGCCGGGAACGACGCGCTCAGGGTCGCCGGGCACCGTGGTGATGACCTCGCCGTGATAGTTGGTGGGAATGCCGCCCATGTTGTAGTGCACGGTCGGCAGGATCGGGATCGGCTCCTTGGTGACGTCGACGCCGGCGAAGATGCGCGCCGTCTCGGAAATGCCGGGCAGCCGCTCGTGCAGCACCTTGGGATCGAGGTGCTCCAGGTGCAGCATGATGTGATCCTTCTGCGGGCCGCAGCCGCGGCCCTCGCGGATCTCGATGGTCATCGAGCGGCTCACCACGTCGCGGGACGCCAGGTCCTTGGCGTGCGGCGCGTAGCGCTCCATGAAGCGCTCGCCCTCGGAGTTGGTGACGTAGCCGCCCTCGCCGCGCGCCCCCTCGGTGATGAGGCAGCCGGCACCATAGATGCCGGTCGGGTGGAACTGGATGAACTCCATGTCCTCGAGCGGCAGCCCGGCGCGTAAGACCATCGCGTTGCCGTCGCCGGTGCAGGAATGCGCCGAGGTGCAGGAGAAATAGGCGCGGCCGTAGCCGCCGGTCGCCAGCACCACCATGTGGGCGCGGAAGCGATGAAGGGTGCCGTCCTCGAGGTTCCAGGCGAGGACGCCGCGGCAGGCGCCCTCCTCGTCCATGATGAGGTCGAGGGCGAAATACTCGACGAAGAACTCGGCGTTGTTCTTCAGGCACTGCTGGTAGAGCGTGTGGATGATGGCGTGGCCGGTGCGGTCGGCGGCGGCGCAGGCGCGCTTTGCCATCGCACCCTCGCCATACTTCATCGTGTGGCCGCCAAACGGGCGCTGATAGATGCGGCCATCCTCGGTGCGCGAGAAGGGCACGCCGAAATGCTCGAGCTCGATCACCGCCGGGATCGCGTTCCGGCACATGTACTCGATCGCGTCCTGGTCGCCGAGCCAGTCGGAGCCCTTGACGGTGTCGTACATGTGCCAGCGCCAGTCGTCCTCGCCCATGTTGCCGAGCGCGGCGCCGATGCCGCCCTGCGCCGCCACCGTGTGGCTGCGGGTCGGGAACAGCTTGGTGACGCAGGCGGTCTTGAGGCCGGCGGCGGTCATGCCGAGGGTCGCGCGAAGGCCGGCGCCGCCGGCGCCCACCACCACCACGTCATAGGCATGATCGACGATCGGATAGGCTTCGGGCATGGAATCAGGCTCCCAGCGCGACGCGCAGCACGGCGATGAGCGCGGCGGCGCCGAGCGCCCAGCAGGCGAGCTTGAGCGCCATCAGGCTCGCGATCTTGATGCCCTCGTGATGAACGTAGTCCTCGATCACCACTTGCACACCGAGCGCCATGTGCACGAAGACGGCGACCACCGTCAGCGCCATGGCGGTCGCCGGTATCGGCGCGCGCAGCCAGGCGACAGCGGCGGCGTAATCGGCGCCGAGATGGCCGATGAGCGCAGCGACGAACCAGAGCGCCAGCGGCACCAGCGCCACCGCGGTGACGCGCTGCGCCCACCAGTGCTCGACGCCTTCCTTGGCGGATCCGAGGCCGATGGCGCGGCCGAGCGGCGAGCGGAGACGATCCCCGGCCATGGTCTCAGCCTCCCATCGCCGAGAGACCGACGCCCCAGGCGAGGAGCGTCAGGACTACACTGGCAATCACCACCGTCCAGCCGGAAGCATAGGTGGTCTTGAGCTCATAGCCGTAGCCGCCGTCCCAGAACAGATGCCGGATGCCGTTGGCGAGATGGAAGAACAGCGAGAAGGTCCAGCCCAGCAGCAGCAGGCGGCCGAGCCAGGAGCCGACAAAGCCCTGCGCGGTCGCAAAGGCCTGGGGCCCGCTGGCGAGCGCCACCAGCCACCACACCAGCAGCAGCGTGCCGACCGTGAGCGCCAGGCCGGTGGCGCGATGGCTGATCGACAGCACCGAGGTGATCTGCGGGCGGTAGATCTGCAGGTGAGGTGAAAGCGGCCGCTGCGCGGTCATCAGGGCTGGCCTCGGAGGGAGAAGTCCGCTGCGGAGAAGCACCCGCAGGCTCGCGCGTTGGTGTAGCGCCGGAGCCGCGTCCAAGTCAACGCACGGCCGCCGCATGGCGCATATTCGCCTGCGAATCCAGCGAGATCGGCGCGGCCCCCGGTCGGGCTGTGGAGAAAGCTGGGGAGAACAGCGGGACCATCTGTGCAGTCTTGCGCGCCTTATGCACAGAAATCTCGCGCGCGAGCAGCGCGCGCGCTTGCCGATATCCGTGCGCGAATCGACACTGGCACCGTGGCTCGCGAGAGCGTTGTCTCGCAGCGGAAGGTGAGCCGGTTCTCTGCTGGACGGCAGGGGAAAGGCGCACAGGACGGGCGAGGGAACGTGGCAGCCGCCGCGCAAGCGGCGGGTGAGTGGGCGAGGTGGTGGCGCGGCGTCAAACCTGCGCTGCTGCCCAGGCGAGCGGCTTGGCGGCGACTCGCGCCAGCGGCGACGGCTCTCTCGGGAGCGGTTGCCTGCCCGGCGAAGGATGACCCGAGCGCCGAGCAGCTTGCCGGAGCGGCTCCTACCCGGAGCCCGGCGCCCACTGTGGGTCGATGGCCCTCCCGGACCGTCGCCCGCCCGGGCTTGACCGCCCGCTCGTGAAGCCCGCGGAGCCGCTGGCCGGCTCCAACGGCGCCAGGCGTGGCCGCGGCTTCTTCGGGAGTTCGGCCTGCCTGGCGCCACTTTATTTCCGGCATCCTTTGGCCCCCATCATTTGAATAGCGACGCCTCCCCCAAGCTGGCACAACGGCGCCCGGGGAACTCATGCACCTTGGCCTCATCATCGGGATCGCCGCCGTCGGCATTGCGATCGGAACTGCGGTGGGCGCTGTCGGCATCGGCGGCGTGCTGCTGGTGCCGATCCTCACCGTGGCGCTTGGCCTCGAGGTCAAGCGGGCGATCGCGGCGGCGCTGCTGAGCTACATCCCGAGCTGCCTGGTCGGCGTGACGCTCTACGCGCGGCGCGGCTCGATGCCGTGGCGCGAGGCGAGCGTGCTCTGCCTCGCCGCGCTCCCTGCCGCCTATGTCGGCGCCCGCGCTGCCAGCGTGGCGCCGGCCGGACTGCTGGAGGCGGCGATCGGCCTGCTGCTGCTCGCCGGCGGCATTTACGCGCTGCGTCCGCCGCGGCGCATGCCGGCGACGCGCGTTTCCCTGCGGCCCGCGACCCTGGTGGGGCTCGGCGGCGGCACCGGCTTCCTGGGCGCGCTCACCGGCGCCGGCGGCGCCTTCGTGCTGCTGCCGATGCTGCTGCTGCTGGACACGCCGGTGCTGCCGGCGATCGGCCTCGGCCAGGTGATCGCGCTCCCCATCGCGGGGCTGGCAAGCGTCGCCAATGCCGCCGAAGGGCTGGTGGACGTCGGGCTCGCCGCCGGGCTCGCGGCGACGCTCACGATCGGCATTGCCATCGGCACACCGATCGCCCACGCGCTGCCGCAGGCCAGGCTCCGCCGCCTCCTCGGCGCGGTGGTGGTGCTCGCCGGCGTCGCGATGCTGGTGAAAGTGGCGGCGCGATTGCTCTAAGGGATCAGAGCCGCCATTCTCGCCGGGTTCTTTGGTTCGCTCGCATCTTCTGCGCCGAACCGGGCCCCACCTCGGCGGAAAGCGCTTCGATGGCCATCCTCTCGATCCAGTCCGCGGTCGCCTATGGCAGCGTCGGCAACGCGGCGGCGGTGTTTCCGCTGCAGCGGCTGGGCTTCGAGGTCTGGCGCGTCGACACCGTGCTGTTCTCCAACCACACCGGCTATGGCAAATGGCGCGGCAAGGTGCTGGAGCCGGAGCTCGTCGGCGAGATCGTCGCCGGGATCGAGGAACGCGGCGTCTTCCCGCGCTGCGCGGCGGTGCTCTCGGGCTATCTCGGCAACAGCGCGCTCGGCGCGACCGTGCTCGACGCAGTCCAGCGCGTGAAGCGCGCCAATCCGCAGGCGATCTACTGCTGCGACCCGGTGATGGGCGACAGCGACGGCGGGCTCTTCGTGCGCCCGGAGCTGCCGGACTTCTTCCGCCGCGCGGTGGCGAGCGCCGACATCCTGACGCCGAACCGCTTCGAGCTCGAAACCTTGACCGGCGCAGAGGTCTCGACCTTGACCGCCGCACGCGCCGCCGCGGAGACGCTGCTGGCGCAGGGCCCGCGCGTCGTTCTCGTCACCAGCCTCGCGGTGGGCGAGATCGCGAGCACCGAGGCGGCGATGCTGGCGGCGACCCGCGAGGGCGGCTTTCTCGTCAGGACGCCGCGGCTTCCCTTCGCGCCCGATGGCGCCGGCGATCTCACCGCCGCGCTCTTCCTCGCGCATCATCTGCGGACGAACGACGCCGCGACGGCGCTCGCCGCGACCGCGGCGGGCGTCCACGCGGTGCTCGCGGAGACCTACCGGCGCGGCGGCGGCGAGCTTGCGATCGTCGCGGCGCAGGAGGCGCTCACGGCACCGCCGCAGCGCTTTGCGATCGAGAAGGTCTACTGAAAAGCAACGCCGCCGCTCCGGGGAGCGGCGGCGTGCCGTAGGACTTGCCGCGCGTCAGGTCTGCGGCTGCGCGTCCGGACCCTGGGAGCGGCGGCGGCGCTCGGCGAGGAACTCGTCGAACTCCGCCTTGTCCTTGGCGAAGCGGAGACGGTCGAGGAACTCGCGGAACTCCTTCTGCTCCTCCTCGAGGCGGCGCAGCGTCTCGGCGCGGTACTCGTCGAAGGCGCGATTGCCGCTCGGCTGATAGCGATAGCGGCCGCCGCCGAACCAGCGCGGCCCGCCCCAGTCGCCGCCCTGCCAGCCCTGATGCCAGCCGTTCCGATACCCGTGCTTCCAACACGACATGCGTCCGCTCCATATGAGATAGGCCAGGATCACCAGGCCCACGGGCCAGAAGAAGATGAAGCCCAGGATGGTGGCCGCGATCCAGGCGGGCTTGCCGATGTCGTCTAACCTTGCAGCGATGGCGTCCATGGGAGCCCTCGTGAATGTAAATAACATTTACATAATTAATCTCTGGCCAGTGATTGTCAAGAGAGGCGGCGACGCCAGCGCCGGAGCGCGATCAAGGCCCAGATCGCCTCCACCACGCCGAAGGGCCAGGCGCCCTGCAGGAAGCCGTAGAGCGAGCCGAGAGCGCAGGCGACGGCGAAGCCCAGCACGTAGACCGCGCCCCGCGCCTCGAGCGCATAGGTCGCCAGCATCAGCGTCACCGCGAAGAGCCCAAAGGCCGTGAGCAGATCCATTCGCCGCGCGCCGCCGTCACGCGGAGGAACGGCCGCCCATCAGCCCCAGACCCTGCAGATAGGTGAGCACGCCCGCCTCCAGCAGATCCTCGGGACTCATCGGCAGCTTGCGCCGCGCGGCATCGCCGCGGCCGAACAGCGAGGCGACGCCGTGCGAGAGCGACCAGATGTGGAGCGCCATCATCAGCGCCGGCGGGCGGCCCTCCTTCGGCAAGCGCGAGCACACCGCCTCTGCGGCCATGCGCAGCACCGCGAAGGCGCGGTCGCCGAGCTGCTGCAGCTCGGGATTCTGCGCCAGCGGAATGCCGGCCTCGAACATGGCGGCGTAGTAGGCGGGCTCCTCGCGGGCGAAGGCGAGGTAGGCCTTGCCGAGGCGGAGGAATGCCGTCACCGGCTCCGGCAGCCCCTTGCCCCAGGCGTGCTCGAGCCGCGCCTCGAAACGCTCGAAGCCGCGCTTCGCCACGTCGGCCATC
>DATJOK010000031.1:0-2883 GCA_035507155.1 Allostellaceae bacterium | reverse complement strand
CCTTCGTCGATACGGCGGGAGCCTATCCCGGCGTCGAGGCCGAGGAGCGCGGCCAGGCCGAGGCGATCGCCCGCGCGATCGAAACCTGCCTCAACCTCACCGTGCCGTTGGTCGCCACCATCATCGGCGAAGGCGGATCGGGTGGCGCCATCGCACTCGCCGCGGCCGATGTCGTGCTGATGATGGAGAATTCGACCTATTCGGTGATCTCGCCGGAAGGCTGCGCGTCGATCCTGTGGCGGAGCGCCGACAAGGCGCAGGAAGCCGCCGAAGCGCTCAAGATTACCGCCCAGGATCTGGCGCGGCTCGGCGTCATCGACGAGGTGGTGCCGGAGCCGATCGGCGGCGCCCACCGCGAGCCGCAGAGCGCCGTCGCCGCGGCGGGCGCCACCATGGAAGGCGCGCTCAGGCCGCTCATCGGCCTCGACAGTGCCAGGCTGCGGGAGCAGCGGCGCGAGAAGTTCCTGGCCATCGGAACCACTGCCGCCAGCTGACCTGACAGCGTTTTCATGGTCGCGCCGCTTTCCGCTTTGGCGCGGAGCGTTCCGGCGATTGCTACTGGCGGGCGTCGGGAGGCTCCCTATATAGAGGGCGCCGCCCCCCGACCGATGGACGAGGCACCATGACCCCCCAGGAACAGCAACTCATCAGCCAGCTCTTCGAGCGCTTGAAAGCGGCACCCCAGCAGGCCAAGGATACCGAGGCGGAGGCGCTCATCCGGCGCGGCATCACCGAGCAGCCGGACGCCCCCTATCTCTTGACCCAGACCGTGCTGATCCAGGACATGGCGCTCGCCAACGCCCAGGCGCGCATCGCCGATCTCGAGCAGCAGGTCGCGGCGGCGAAGGCCGCGCCGCCGGCCGCCCCCACCAGCTTCCTGGGCGGCCTCCTCGGCCGCGGCAGCGTGCCCACGGCGGGCGCGCGCCAGCCGCAGCCGCCATATCAGCCGCAGGCGCAGCCGATGGCGCCGGCGCAGCCCGCTCCCGCCTGGGGCGGCGGCCCGCAGCCGATGATGGGCTCGCCGTGGTCGAGCGGCGGCGGCTCGGGCTTCCTGCGCTCGGCCGCGGCCACCGCGCTCGGCGTCGCCGGCGGCGAGCTGCTGTTCCAGGGGGTGCGCTCGATGTTCGGCTCGTCGATGGGCGGCTATGGCTTCGCCCAGCCGATGCAGCCGTCGATCAGCGAGACCGTGGTGAACAACTACTACGGCGACGATCCCAATGCCGGCGGCGATCAGACGCAGGCCGACTATTCGAGCGGCGACAGCGGCGACATGTCCTCCGGCACGGACAATGTGGTGCCCGCCGACTACGATCCCGGCCAGGACTCCGACCCCGGGCAGGATTACGGCGACAGCGGCTCCGACTTCAGCGGCGGCGATTTCGGCGGCGACGACACCACCAGCATCTAGGGCCCGTCGACGATCACGATCAAAGGGCGCGATCCCGTCACCGGGAATCGCGCCCTTGCTTCGTCAGCCTGAGCGCCTGGGCGTCAGACGATCTCCGGCACCCGCAGGCTGTAGCCGGCGCCGCGCACGGTGTGGAGGAGCGGCGGCGTGAAGTCGCGATCGATCTTCTGACGCAGCCGGCTCACATGCACGTCGATCACGTTGGTTTGCGGATCGAAGTGATGATCCCAGACCTTCTCCAGCAGCATCGTGCGGGTGACGATGTGGCCGGCGTTGCGCATGAGATATTCCAGCAGCCGGAACTCCCGCGGCAGCAGGTCGATCTCGCAGCCGGCGCGCGTCACCGTCCGCCTCAGGAGATCCATCTCGAGATCCGCCACCTTGAGCCGCGTCTCGCTGGCGGAATGGCTGCGCCGGTTGAGCGCCTCCAGTCGCGCCAGCAGCTCGGAGAGCGCGAAGGGCTTCGAGAGGTAGTCGTCGCAGCCGGCGCGCAACCCCTCGACCCGGTTTTCAACGTCGCCGAGCGCACTCAGGATCAGCACCGGCGTCTCATCCTTGCGCGCGCGCAGCTCCGCCAGGATTGAGAGCCCGTCGAGGCCAGGCAGCATGCGGTCGATCACCATCGCATCAAAGCTGCCGCTGGTGGCCTGCGCGAGGCCGAGGCGCCCGTCCGCCGCCACGTTCACCTGGTGCCCGCTCTCGGTCAGGCCCTTGAGAAGATAGGCAGCGGCCTCGTCGTCGTCTTCGATCAGCAAGATTTTCATTGCCCTGTTTCCCACTCGGCAAGCCGCCAGCGAGCCCGCGGAGACCGCGCCGGCGGCTTTCCCCATGTGCATTAGCCGTTGTCCGACTGGCCCGACCACGCCACGAAGGCGTTCATGCCGTGCCGGTTGATCTGCAGCAGCAGGTTCTTGTCGTGGCTCGAGCCCACCGCCTTGAGCTTGCTCGCGGCCTCCTGGGTGCTCGTCACCGGCTGCTGATTGACGGCGACGATCACGTCGCCGGGCTGCAGGTCGACGTCGGCGAGCGGGCTCGACTCGTCGATGCTGCTCACCACCACACCCTTGACGTGGGCGGGCACCTTGAGCTGCCGGCGCAGCTCCGGCGTCAGCGGCTGCAGCTTGAGGCCGAGGGCGCTGGCGCGCTCCGGCTTCGCGCTCGGCTGCTGCTGCTCGGTGTCGTTGGAGGCGAGCTTGTCGAGATTGGCCGGCTGCTCGACGATCTTGGCCTCGAGGGTCACGTCCTTGCCCTGGCGGCGGACCTGCACCTTGGCGTCGGTGCCGACCGGCGTCTCCGCCACCATGATCGGAAGATCGCGCAGCTTCTCGATCTGGTGCCCGTTGAAGCTCTCGATCACGTCGCCCTGCTTGAAGCCCGCCTTCTGCGCCGGGCTGTCCTTGGTGACGTCGGCCACCAGCGCGCCGTGGTCGTTCGGCAGGTTCATGCTCTTGGCGATCGCCGGCGTCACCGACTGG
>DATJOK010000030.1:0-16400 GCA_035507155.1 Allostellaceae bacterium | reverse complement strand
GGAGCAGCACGTTTGAGCGCTTGGCAGCGGCTCAAGTTCCAGGTGTTCGCCGCGTCGGTCCGGTCGCCGAGTTTCTCCGGTCTGCTCACCCGCCTCGGCCGCAGATCGCGCGACTTCCTGTCGACGCCCGATCCGTCGCCGGGGACGCTCGAGACCTGGGCCGGGCTCGGCGATCTCGACGACGCTCCGCGGTATGGCGTCATCGCCGCCTATCTGCGCCGTCTCGTGCCGGACGGCTCCATTCTCGATGTGGGCTGCGCACAGGGCGTGCTCGCAGCCGAGGTCGCGCATCTCACGCACCGATATCTCGGCATCGAGCGCGACGCCGCATGCGTCGGCGCGGCTCGGCAGCTGGGACTCAACAACGCCGAGTTTCGCGTCGCCGACGCCAGCAACTTCGCGCCGGACGAGGCCTTCGACGCGATCGTCTTCAACGAGAGCCTCTACTACCTGCCCGACCCGCTGGCGGCGCTGGCGCGCTATGCGAAGACGCTGACGCCGCAGGGCGTCCTCATCGTCAGCGCCACTGCCTATCGCCCGGCGTTGCGGCTCATCAGCGCGATCCGGGAATCCTACTCGCTTCTCGAGCAGACAACGGTCTCCAACGAGGCCGGCGTGACGTGGGTGGTGATGGCGCTGAAGCCGATCACCGCCCTGATCTCTTAGAGTGTGTTCCGATCGGATTGAATCGGAACACACTCTAGTTCCGTGGATTTGGTCGCATTTTCCGCACCGAACCGGTTTCCCACGTCGGTGGAAAATGCTCCAGGCGAGAAGCCGAAAAGAGCCGCTGCGGGCAAGAAAAAAGGCCGCGCGTGGAACGCGCGGCCGGAGTTTCAGGGAGGAAAAGCCCGAAGGACTTACGGGGTACGCTCTAGGCGAGCGCAACCCGCACGCTAAGACTACCTCCCGATGCGTCAAGGAATGGTTAACGCCGAAGCCCTATCGTAAGCTCTTGGTGGTCAAGAATTCGCCGACTTATCCGCCGTTCGTGTTAGGCCGGGCGGTGGCTCCAGTGCTAAACTACAGACCCGAGTATATCCCGCCCCCATGTCACCGATGAACCAGACGCCGCGCCGCCTCAGCGACAAGCTTCTCAATGCCTTCGACCACGCCTGCGAGCAGGGCCAGGTGGACGTGGCGGAGATCGTCCTGCACGCGCTGGAGCTGGTGCTGACCAAGGAGGTGGCCGCCGGCTTTGCCGACCGCCGCAAGCACATGGAGCCGGCGCTGGAAGCCTTCGGGCGCCTGAAGGCGCTCAAGGAAAAAGTGGTCATCCACCCGAAGAACGGGACGTAAGCCCGGCGCGGCCGCGGCTCAGGCGGAGCCCACCTGCTCGAAGTAGTCGTTGACCGAGCGGGCGATGCTGAGCGCGAGCTTGCGCTGATAGGCCGAGAGGTTGAGCAGCCTCTCCTCCTCGCGGTTGGAGAGGCAGCCGATCTCCACCAGCGCCGACGGAATGTCCGGCGCCTTCAGTACCGCGAAGCCGGCCGAGCGATGGCTGTTGGTGAGCATCGGCACCGAGCGCTGCAGCTCGCCCACCAGCTTGCGCGCCAGCGTGATCGAGAGGTTGTTGGTCTGCCGCCGCGCCAGGTCGAGGAGGATGTTGCTGACCTCCGGCGCGTGGCGCGAGAGATCGATGCCGGCGATCAGATCCGACTTGTTCTCGCGCTGCGCCAGCGCCGCCGCCTCGGCGTCGGAGGCGCGCTCGGAGAGGGTGAAGACGGATGCGCCGCGCACCGCGGAATCCGGGATCGCATCGGCATGGATCGAGAGGAAGAGATCGCCATGCGCCTGGCGCGCGCGGGCGACCCGGTCCTCGAGCGAGATGAACTCGTCGTCGTCGCGGGTCATCAGCACGCGATAGCGCTTGTTCGCCTCCAGCAGCACCGCGACCTCGGTGGCGGTGGCGAGCGCGATCTCCTTCTCGTAGCTGCCGCGGAAACCGATGCAGCCAGGGTCGACGCCGCCGTGGCCAGGATCGAGAACGACGGTGCGGCGCGCCGGGATCTTGGTGGCAGCGCGCGCGAAGCTGCCCGGCGCCCAGGCGGCAATGCCGGAAGCGGCCGAGATCCGGCCGATCCATTTCAGAACTCCGCGCCTGCTTACCCCTCGTTGCATTCCGATTCCATCCGAACAACGCCACCGCGCAGGAGGCGAATCTCAAGAGATTAATGTGCGGGACCCAAACGGTGGTTTAGGAATACCTCATATGTCATTGGCCGATCAAGATAAAATTTCCTTCATGATGGCCGGGTGGCCTGCCCGCCTTGCCCCAGGGCCTGGTTCGCCGCTAAGAACGAGGCCGCGCCGGCGGTTCATCCACCGCCCCCGTCACCGGATTCGCCCCGCATGTCCTCCTCCACCGACGCTCCGCCCATCATAGGCGCGCGCCAGCCCGCCGGCGAGGCCACGACGGGCCGCGGCATCGCCTTCATGCTGCTGGCGGTGGTGGTGTTCAGCACCCAGGACGCCCTCATCAAGTGGCTGTCGCCCACATATCCGGTCATGGAGCTGGTGTTCTTCCGCTCGCTCTTCGCCTTCGTGCCGCTGCTGCCGGCGATCATCCGCAGCGGACGTGCCGCGATTCATACCGATCGGCCGCTCGGCCAGGCCGGCCGCGCCCTGGTCGGCCTCGTCTCGATGATCGGGTTCTTCTGGTGCTTCGGCCACATGCCGCTCGCCGACGTCTTCGGCATCGCCTTCGCCTCGCCGCTCTTCGTCACCGCGCTCTCGGTGCCGCTCTTGGGCGAGCGGGTCGGCATCCGGCGCTGGAGCGCGGTCAGCGTCGGCTTCATCGGCGTACTGATCATGGTGCGGCCGGACTCGGGCATCGTCGGCTGGGCGTCGTGGGTGGCGCTGTTCTCGACATTCCTCTACGCCCTGGCCCTGATTTTTCTCCGCAGCCTCGGCAGGTCCGAGAGCACCGTCAGCATCGTCTTCTATGTGACGCTCACCACCACCGTCGCCAGCGCGCTCACCCTGCCGTTCCAGTGGGTGACGCCGAACCCGCTCGACTGGGTGCTGCTGGTGGCGATCGGCCTCATGGGCGGCAGCGCTCAGCTCGCGATCACCCGCGCCTTCCGCCTCGCCCCCGCCGCCGTGGTGGCGCCTTTCGACTACACCGCCCTCGTCTATGTCGGGATCATCGGCTATGTGGTCTGGGGCGAGATGCCGACGGTGGTGTTCCTGATCGGCGCCGCCATCGTGATCGCGAGCGGACTCTACATCCTCTACCGCGAGACCAAGCTCGCGCGTCCCGCCGCGGCGGCGGCGTAGCGCTCAGGCGCGGACGTCGATCACCACGCGGCCGCGGATGCCGCCCCCGAGGATCTTTCCGGCGAGATCCGGCAGTGCGGCGAGCGGCTGCACCTCGATCATCGCGTCAAGCTTCTCCATCGGCAGGTCGCGCACGATCCGCGCCCAGGCGGCCTCGCGGCGCGGCTTCGGGCACATCACGGAATCGATGCCGAGCAGGTTGACGCCGCGCAGCAGGAAGGGAATGACCGTGGTCGGCAGGTCGTTGCCGCCGGCAAGGCCGCAGGCGGCGACGCTGGCGCCGTATTTGAGCTGGGTGAGGACGGTCGCGAGCGTCGTGCTGCCGACGGCGTCGATGGCGCCCGCCCAGCGCTCGCTGTCGAGCGGCCGCTGCGGCGGCTTTGCGAGGCTCGCGCGCTCGACGATGGTGCCGGCGCCGAGGCCCTTGAGATAATCGGCGGTCTCGGCGCGGCCGGTGGAGGCCGCGACCGCATGGCCGAGCTTCGCCAGGATCGAGACCGCGATGCTGCCGACGCCGCCCGCGGCGCCGGTCACCAGCACCTCGCCGCTTCCGGGCTTGAGCCCATGCTCCTCCAGCGCCATCACGGCGAGCATGGCGGTGAAGCCGGCAGTGCCCACCGCCATGGCGCGTTTCGCGCTGAGGCCCGGCGGCAGCTTCACCAGCTGCGCGGCCTTGACGCGCGCCTTCTCGCCGTAGCCGCCCCACTGCGTCTCGCCGACGCGCCAACCGGTCAGCAGCACCGCGTCGCCCGGCTTGTAGTCGGGCACCGTGGAGCTCGCGACCTTGCCGGCGAAATCGACGCCGGGCACATGCGGGTAGGTCCGCACCAGGCGGCCGAGCCCGTTGACGATCATTCCGTCCTTGTAATTGAGCGTCGAGTACTCGACGTCGACGATGACCTCGCCCGGCGGCAGCGCGCTCTCGTCGACGCGCTCGATCTTGCCACTGACCTTTCCCTCGGCCTCGCGCAGCACAAAGGCCCGGAACTCGGTCATGCAGGTTTCTCCCACCTTACGCCCTCGACGAGGGTTGGCGTGGCGGCTCGCCGAGGGCGGATAAGCGAAAACCGTGGCGGCTTGTCGCCCGAGGGAAAAATCACCTCAGCGGTTCCAGGATGCTCACATAGTTGGCGACCGCGGCGCCGCCCATGTTGAAGACGCCGGCGAGCTCGGCGCCGGGCACCTGGATGCCGCCCGCGGTGTTGGTGAGCTGCTGCGCCGCCAGCACATGCATGGAGACGCCGGTGGCGCCGATCGGATGGCCCTTCGACTTGAGCCCGCCCGAGGGATTGATCGGCAGCTTGCCGGATTTCTCGGTCCAGCCCTCTTCGATCGCCCGCGCGCCCTCGCCCTTGGGCGTCAGGCCCATCGCCTCGTAGATCAGCAGCTCGGCGATGGTGAAGCAGTCATGCACCTCGGCGAAGCTCAGGTCGGAGAGCTCCACGCCGGCCTTGGCGAGTGCGCGCTTCCAGGCGAGCGCCGGCCCCTCGAAGGCGGTGATGTCGCGCTTGGAGATCGGCAGGAAATCGTTGACGTGCTCGGTGGCGCGGAAGATCACCGCCTTGTCGAGAGCGAGCGAGGTCTCGACATCCGCCAGCACCAGCGCCGCGGCGCCGTCGGAGACCAGCGAGCAGTCGGTGCGCCGCAGCGGCCCCGCCACCAGCGGATTCTTGTCGGAGACGGTGCGGCAGAAATCGTAGCCGAGATCCTTCTGCATCTGCGCCAGCGGATTGACGGCGCCGTTCTTGTGGTTCTTGGCGGCGATGCGGGCGAGCGCGTCGGACTTGTCGCCGTAGCGCTGGAAGTACATCTGCGCGATGCGGCCGAAGACGCCGGCGAAGCCGCCCTCGATGCCGCCTTCCTCCTTGAGATAGGCGGCGCGGATCAGGATGTCGCCGACGGCGGGGCCGGTGACCTCGCTCATCTTCTCGACGCCGACCACCAGCACCTTGCGGGCGCGGCGCGCCTCGATGGCGCTCAGCCCCTGGTGGATCGCCGCCGAGCCGGTGGCGCAGGCGTTCTCCACCCGTGTCGACGGCTTGAAGCGGAGCGCGGGATCCGCCTGCAGCACCAGCGAGGACGGAAACTCCTGGCGCACGAAGCCGGCGTTCATGGTGCCGATGAAGATCTCGTCGATGTCAGCCGGCGCGAAGCCGGCATCGCGGATCGCCTCGGCGGCGACGCCGGCGATCAGGGATTCGATGTCCTCGCTCTCATGCTTGCCGAATTTGCTGTGGGCCCAGCCGACGATACAGGCGGTCATAGTTTACCTCCGGTTTTGGCTCTCCGATCATATAGCAGGGGCCATGGAGCCCGCCACCCGCCAAGCCCTGCAGCCCGGGCTTGCCTCCCTTGCCATTTGCGGCGACAAGGAAGTGTGATCATTGGAGGACTTCGCCGTTGAGCGAGCCCGGCCTGACCCTGCGCCGCCCCGACGACTGGCATGTCCATCTCCGCGACGGCGCCATGCTGGCGGCGGTCGCGCCGTTGACCGCGCGGCAGTTCGCCCGCGCCATCGTGATGCCGAACCTGGTGCCGCCGGTGACCACCGTCGCCGCCGCCACCGCCTATCGCCAGCGCATCCTGGCGGCGCTGCCGAAGGGCGCCCGCTTCACGCCGCTGATGACCTGCTACCTGACCGACGGCACCGATCCCGCCGAGGTGGCGCGCGGCTATCGGGAGCAGGTCTTCGCCGCGGTGAAGCTCTACCCCGCCCGCGCCACCACCAACTCCGCCCATGGCGTCACCGACCTCGCGCGCACATATCCGGTGCTGGAGCGGATGAGCGAGCTCGGCATGCCGCTCCTCGTGCATGGCGAGGTGACCGATCCCGAGGTCGACATCTTCGACCGCGAGGCGGTCTTCATCGAGCGCGTGCTCAAGCCGCTGATGCGCCGCTTCCCGACGCTCAAACTCGTGCTGGAGCACATCACGACGAAAGAGGCGGCGGAGTTCGTGGCGGGCGCCGGCGCCAGTCTCGCCGCCACCATCACCGCGCATCACCTCATCATCAACCGCAATGCGATCTTCGCCGGCGGCCTCCGGCCGCACATGTACTGCCTGCCGGTGGCGAAGCGCGAGCCGCACCGCCTGGCGCTCCGCCGCGCCGCCACCTCCGGCAGCGCGAAATTCTTCCTCGGCACCGACACCGCGCCGCATCCGGCGAAGGACAAGGAGAGCGACTGCGGCTGCGCCGGCATCTTCACCGCGGCGAGCGCGCTCGAGCTCTATGCGCAGGTCTTCGCCGAAGAGAATGCCCTCGACCGTTTCGAGGCCTTCGCGTCGCTGAACGGCCCGCGCTTCTACGGCCTGCCGGCGAACGAGGAGCGCATCACGCTGGTGCAGCGTCCGACGCGCGTGCCGACCGAGATTCGCGCGGGCGCGGAGATGGTGAAGCCGTTCCTCGCCGGCGAGGAGATCGGCTGGTCGCTGGCGGATTAGCTGCAGACCGATCCCCGTACTTCGAGACGCGGTCCTGCGGAGCGCGCCTCAGCATGAGGGAGAGCGTGGATGGCACAAAGAAAATCGCCTCATCCTGAGGAGCGACCGAAGGGAGCGTCTCGAAGGACGCAACCCCACCGATCCCTAACTCCCCCTACCGTCGCTCGCCCAGCGCCTCGAAGACGTCGCGCACCGGCGGGCGCTTCAGGATGTGGTGGCGGTGCCAGAGGGCGTAGAAGAGCAGCGTCCAGGCGGCAAAGCCGGTGCGGCGGTCGCCGGCTCCGGTGAAAAGCTTCGCCACCGGCTCGGGATGGCAGAGCTCGGCGACGCCGGCCTGCGCCGCCACCAGCGGTCCGAGCGTCGCGGCGCGGCGCTCGATCCACTCGCCGACCGGCACGGTGAAGCCGCGCTTCTTGGCGAAGGGATCGGCCGCCGGCACGTGCCTGGCGACCCAGCGGCGCAGCAGCCACTTGCCCTTGCGGTTCCTGATCTTGAGGCGATCCGGCAGGCGGAAGGCGAGCGCCGCCACCTGGGGATCGAGGAAGGGCGTGCGCCCTTCGACACCATGCGCCATCAGGCAGCGGTCGAGCTTGCCGAGGAGATCGTTCGGCAGCCAGTCGGCGCAGTCGACCGCCTGGGCGACCTGCAGCGGCGAGCGCCCGTTGTTGGCCTCGCGCGCCTCGGCGGCGGCGATGCCGTCGCGCCAGCCCCTGAGCTCGTCGCGCAGCACGCCGAGCCCGTCGAGATTGCCGCGCCGGCGCGGCAGCCGGCCGCCCGCCCACCAGGGACGAAGCACGCTCCGATAGCGGCCGTAGCCGGCGAAGAGCTCGTCGCCGCCCTCGCCCGAGAGGATCACCTTGAGGCCGGCGGCGCGCGCGGTGGCGGCGAGCTTGTAGGTCGGGAGCACCGCGTAATCGGCGGCGGGATCGTCCATCGCCGCGGCGATCTCCGGCAGCAGGAACCAGAAATCCGCCTCGCGGAACTCGACCTCGGTGTGCTCGGCGCCGAGCGACTGGGCGACGGCGCGCGCCTGCTGGCGCTCGTCGGCGGCGCCGGTGTTGGAGAAGCCCACGGTGAAGGCCTGCACCGGCCGCTCGTTGAGCCGCGCCATCATGGCGAGGACGGCGGCGGAATCGGTGCCGCCGGAGAGGAACATGCCGTAGGGCACGTCGGAGCGCTGGTGGATCCGCACGCTCTCGGCGAAGACCTCGTCGAAGAGGTCGAGCGCCTCCGCCTCGTCGCACTCGACGGGGCCCGCCTCCGGCAGCGCGACGCGGCGGCGGCGCTCGACGATGCGGCCGCGGGAGACCACGATGGTCTCGCCCGGCAGCAGGCGCTGCACACCCTGGAAGACGGTTTCCCGCCCGGTGGTGAATTGCAGCTGCAGCAGCTCGTTCCGCGCCTGCGCCACCGGCTTTCCCTCGACGACGCCGCCGGCGATGAGGGCGTGCGGCTCGGAGGCGAAGGCCAGGCCCTCGGCGGTCTCGGCGTAGTAGAGCGGCTTGATGCCGAAGGGGTCGCGCGACAGCACCAGGCGACGCTCGGCGGGATCATGGAGCGCGATCGCGTACATGCCGCGAAGATCCTCGGCGAAGGCGAGGCCCTTGCGCCGATAGATGTGGAGCGGCACCTCGCAGTCGGAGGTGGTCTTGAAGACGGCGCCGTCCATCGCCTGGCGCAGCTCGACGTAGTTGTAGATCTCGCCGTTGGCGACCAGAGCCGCGCCGCCGGGCTCGTAGAGCGGCTGGTCGCCGGTGACGAGATCGATGATGGCGAGCCGCCGCTGCATCATCGCGACGTCGCCCGCGCGGTAGTGGCCGATGCCGTCGGGGCCGCGGTGCGCGAGCGCCTCCGCCATCGCCTGCACCACGTTGGGGGATGGCGGCCGTCCGTCGCTGGTCATGATGCCGGCGATGCCGCACATCAGCGCGCGACCTCGTCGAAGAAGGCGCGATACTGCGCGACCACCACCTCCTCGCTGAACTCCGCCGCATGGGCGGCGCGGCCGGCGGCGGCGAGCTCCATGCGGAGATCGATGTCCTCGGCGAGCCGGGTCATCGCGGTGGCGAGCGCCGCCGCATCGCCGAGCGGCACCAGGAGGCCGGTCTCGCCGTCGCGGATCAGCGCCCGGGGACCGACACTGGCGGTCGCCACCACGGGCACGCCCGCGGCCCAGGCCTCGAGCACCACGTTGCCGAGCGGCTCATGCTTCGAGGAGGAGACCAGCATGTCGGACGCCGCCAGCAGCATCGCGGTGTCGTCGCGCCAGCCGAGGAAGCGCACGCGGTCGGCGATGCGCAGGCCCCGGGCCTGGCGCTCCAGCTCCTCCTTCAGCGGCCCGTCGCCGGCGATCCAGAGATGGATGCCCCGGGTCAGCGCCAGCGCGTCCAGCAGCAGGTCGAAGCCCTTGTTGGGATGGAGGCGGCCCAGCGCCAGCGCCAGCACCGTGTCGTCCGGCGTGTCGAAGCTCGAGCGGCGCGCCGCCGCTGCGCTCATGCTCGGCACGAAGTTCGGAATGTAGTGGACACGTCGCTTCGACCAGCCCTTGTGCACGAGATATTCCACGATGTGGCGCGTGTTGCCGATCAGATGATCGCAATTCCGGTAGTACTTGAGATCGTAGTAGCCCCCCAACCGCGCAACATGCACGAATTTGCCGCGCGGGCATAGCTCGGTCGCGCGACTCATCCAGGTCAGCACCACCTCCGGCCGATACTGGCGAATCGCGCGGCGGTATCCGAGCGGTGTCTTGAGGTCGAACCAGCTGCGGAACGGCAACTCGATCGGCTCGATGCCACCCGAGCGCAGCGCCACCGCGCGCGCCATGTTGCGCCGGATCAGCACGCGCTGATCCTGCCCGGCGCGCTGCAGCGCCGTCGCCAGGCGCACGAAGAAGATCTCGGCGCCGCCGTGCTCGGCCCCCGCCATCGCCTGCAGAAGCCGCGTCATGCCGGGATGAAGGCCGCGAAGCGCGCGGCCACCTCCGCCCAGGAGAGGCCCTTCTGCTGGGCGATCGCCGCCTGATGCCGGCGCCGCCAGAGCGCGTCGTCGGTGAGGAGCGCCACCGCCGCCGCGACGAAGGCGTCGTCGCTCCTGGCGACCGTGCCGGTGACGCCGTCCGCCACCCGCTCCGGCAGCGAGCCCAGCGCGGTCACCACCGCCGGCAATCCCAGCGCCTGCGCCTCGGCGACGGCGAGGCAGAAGGTCTCGCCGGCGTCGCCGCGATAGAGCATCGCGCGCGCCTGCCGCAGCACCTCGACCAGCGCCGGCTTCGGCACCGGCGCGTGGCGGCGCACGCCCTCGCCCGCGAGCGCGGCGGCGCGCGCCAGCACCGCCGCCATTGCGTCGGCCTTGCGGGCGCCCGCCGCGCCATAGACCTCGGGCCCGGCGTAGATGTGGAGCTCCGCTGCCGGCACGGCGGGGCGGATGCGGCTGGTCCAGAGATCGAGCAGCCAGTCGAGGCCGCGCAGCGGATTGGAGGTGAAGACGGCGATCGGCGGCGGCGTGTCGGCCCGCGCCGTCGCGGCGCGATAGACCGCGTCGAGCCCGTAGGGAATGACCGCGCGCCCGCCGCTCGGGACCCAGCCCGGCACCGTCGAGGCGTGGTAGTCGCCGGAGAACACCAGCACCGGGCGGTGCCGGTAGAGCGGCCAGAGGTAGCGCGGCTTCAGGATGTAGTCGCCGGGATTGTGCAGCCAGAAGACGCGCGCCCGCGCCTTCGGCGCGAGCCCGATCAGGCGATGGCCGCGATTGCCGATGTAGAGATCGCACTCCTCCGGCACGCCTTCGGCGATCGGCGTCCAGGCGACGCGGTTGCGGGCAAGCGGCGCCGGGCAGTTGTTGGAGACGCGCACCTCGTGGCCGCGCGCCGCCAGCGCCTCGGCGAGAGCGAGGAAGGCCGCCTCGGCGCCGCCGAGCGGCTGGCGCTCCGGCGTCGAGCCATCGAACTCGACGCCGTCGTCGGCCATGACGATCTGCGCCACTCCTCAGGCCGCCGCGCCATGGAGGCGCTGCCAGAGCCCGCGCACCGCGGCCTCGGCCGCCTCGACGCTGAGGCTGTCCATCAGCGTCTCGGTGGTGCGATGGTCGAAGCCGGGCCCCATCAGCTCCGCCGGCGAGAGCGCGGTCTGCGCCACCGCCGTGCGCGGGCCCCAGGGCGCGAAGCGCGCCGCCGGGCTCGGCCCGAACAATCCCACGGTCGGCACGCCCACCGCTGCTGCGATGTGCATGAGGCCGGTGTCATTGCCGACGAAAAGCTCCGAGCGCCGGAGCGCTGCCGCGGCGGTGAGGAGATCGGCGCGCCCGACGAGATCCAGGCGCCGCGCCGGCGGGATCGCCGCCAGCACCGGCGCCGCCTGCTCGCGCTCGTGCGCACCCGCCAGCACGGCGACGCGGCCGCCGGGCAGCAGACCGTCCGGCGCGGTGAGGCGACGCGCGAGCTCGGCGAAGCGCTCGGCGCGCCAGGTCTTGCCGCGCCAGTTGGCGGCGGGACCGACGGCGAGCACCGGCCCGCCCGCCGGTATGAGCGCCGCCGCCGCGGCCTCGTGCGACGGCAGCGTCCAGAGCCGCGGCGCCGGCGGCGGATCGAGATCGAGGAGGCGACCAAGCGCGCGCACCTGATGCTCGCGGGGATCGCTCTTGCCGGCGACGCGCCGCTCGCGCGCCCAGAGCAGATAAGCCAAGGCCGAGCCGCGAAGGTCCACCACCAGGTCCCAGCGCCGCGGCGCCACCTGCCCGTAGAGGGCGAGCCAATGGAGACCATAGGGCTGCTTCTCCACCGCAATCAGCTGCTCGAGCCCCGGCACCGCCTCGAAGAGCGGCGCCGCCACCGGGCCGGCGGCGATGGTGATCCGGGCGCCGGGGTGGCGCTCGATCAGATGGGAGAGCAGGCCGGTGGAGAGCACGGCATCGCCGATCCGGGTGGCCGTGACGAAGAGGATATCCATGTCCCTCGGCGCAGCCGCGGGGCGGCCTTATCGCAGAATCGGCCGGGGCGGCCGGGTTTTGCGCCTTATACAGGCGAGGCCCCGGGGCAGGCAAGCAAGCGGCTCCGAAGCGATTCCCTAAGTCTTTGATCGGCCTCGATCCGCCCCAGCCGGCGCGGGCCCTGATGCGGAAAATCGGGCGGTGCTGCGGACGCCTTCGCGCCCCTGGCCGAGGCAGCCCCTTGGCCGACCTAACAGACTCTTAATTTCGCTGCCATGCAGGCGCCAGCGGGACCGGTTTAGGCTCCACGGGTGGTGTCCCGGCCGAAAGAACATTCGCCGGCGCGCCAATCCAGAAACGCAAATGCCGCAAGGGAGGACATTGCAATGCCGATTCGGTCATCCGAGATCCGAGCGACGCATCCGACGGACAGACAGATCCTGGGATACAGCCGCTACGTGGTGTTCGCCGCCGCTTTCCTGTCGATGGCTGTCATCAGCCCTTATGAGTACGCGTGGAGCTCGATGTCCGGGCATATCGGCGGGCTCTATCACTGGTCGCATACGCAGATCGGCTGGATGTTCACCCTGTTCGTCATCTTCGAATCGATCGGCACGCTGCCGGGCGGGATCCTGCGCGACAAGTTCGGGCCGCGCTGGGTGACGCTGATCGCCGGCATCCTGGGCGGCCTCGGCATCTTTGCCACCTCGCTGGGGCCAGACTACGCGCCGGTGCTTGTGCTCTGGTGCGTCGGCAGCTTCTTCGCCGGCTTCGTCTACAACACCGCGGTCACCACCGCGAACAAGTGGTTCCCCGACAAGCGGGGCCTGATCGCCGGCCTCATCGCCGGCAGCTTCTCCTGGGGCTCGCTGCCGTTCATCTTCCCGATCCGGGCGATTCCCAAGACGGCGCCGGATTCCGAGTTCTTCCACGTGATCTATCTGATGGCGCTGATCATCGGCGGCGTCTCGGTCGTCGCGGCGCTGTTCATGAAGGATCCGCCGGCCGGCTGGCGGCCGCCGGGCTGGGTCGCGACCAAGACGGTGCAGCGGCCCTCCGATCATCAGTTCACCCTGAAGGAAGCGCTGTCGACCTGGCAGATGTGGGTCCTGATCGCCTCCTTCATCCTGATCTCCAGCGCGGGCCTCGCGGGCGTCAGCAAGATCGTCAAGTACTCGAACAGCTTCGGCTTCACCGCGGCGGCGGCGACGGCGGCGGCGGGCGGCATCTCGATCGCCAACGGCTTCGGCCGCGTGGTGCTGGGCGGGCTCTCCGAGCGCATCGGGCGGGAGACCGCGATGATCTGGAGCTACGTGCTGACCGGCATCTTCCTGTTCCTGACCATCGTCGCCGGCGCGATCCACAGCGAGATCCTGTTCGTGGCGACAGCGATCCTCGCGATCTTCTTCTGGGGCCCGTTGTTCTCGCTGTTCCCGGCCACCATCGGCCAGTATTTCGGCGAGCGGGCGGCAGGCTCGAACTACGGCCTGCTCTACGCGATCGCGAAAGGATCGGGCGGCCTCTATGGCGGCGTGCTCTCCGCCGTGCTGATCAGCCAGGCGGGCTTCCCCTTCGCCATGGGCGTGGCGGCGGTGATGGCGATCTGCGCCGGCCTCCTCATCATCCCGCTGCGGCACAGCCCGCCGGTCTGGCAGGGTGAGCGGAGGATTCCGGCCGGCCACCCGGCGGAATAGCCCCGGCACTGAGCCAGGTCCTGGCCGGCGGGTCACCCCCGCCGGCCTGCCGGCTTGCCAAGCCGGGACCGCGTCCCTACCTCTAAGGCCTTGTGCTGGACGACCTTCTCCGGGTGGGGCGATGGCCGAGGCGAATTACGCAGTGCTGCAGGACCGCGGCGTGCTGGAGATCGGCGGCGCCGACCGGCGGGAGTTCCTGCAGGGGCTGATCTCCAACGACACGCGGAAGCTCACCGCTGCCCGCGCGCTCTATGCCGCCTTCCTGACGCCGCAGGGAAAATACCTGCACGATTTCTTCCTGGCGGAGTTGGGCGAGACGCTGCTGCTCGACGGCGAGCGGGCGCGGCTCGCCGATCTCAAGCGCCGGCTCTCGATCTACAAGCTCCGCGCCAAGGTGACGATCGAGGACGCGAGCGAGAAGTTCGTGGTCGCTGCGGCTTTCGGCGCCGATGCGCTCGGCAAACTTGGCCTCGCGGCCGAAGCGGCTGCCGCCACTTCTTTCGCTGGTGGCATCGCCTACGTCGATCCGCGTCTTGCCGCCCTTGGCGCGCGCCTGCTGCTGCCGACGGCGAGTGGCACCACTGATCTCGACGCGAAAGGCTTTGCGCGCACTGACGCGGCTGCCTACGACCGGCTGCGTCTTTCCTTGGGCATTCCCGACGGCAGCCGTGATCTCGCGGTCGAGAAGGCGATCCTGCTGGAAGCGGGCTTCGACGAGCTCCACGGCGTCGATTGGGACAAGGGCTGCTACATCGGCCAGGAGCTGACCGCGCGCACCAAGTACCGCGCCCTCATCAAGAAGCGGCTGATGCCGGTGAAGGTGGAAGGGCCGCTGCCGGAGCCGGGAAGCCCGGTGATGCTGGGCGACCAGGAGGCCGGCGAGATCCGCTCGGGGAGCGGCGATCTGGCGCTGGCGCTGCTGCGCCTGGAAGCTGTCGAGGCGGCGGCGAAGGCCGGCACCCCGCTGACGGCGGGCACCGCACGTATCTCGCCGATCAAGCCGGCGTGGGCGAAGTTCTGAGGGCTGCACTCCGATCCTGCGTGCTTCGAGACGCCCGCTGACGCGGGCTCCTCAGCATGAGGACCGTTGGAGGATGGCGGTCCGAGGGACCCGCGTCTCGACGGAGGGACCGAGATCCTGCGCTGATTCGGCCGATTGCCGCGCCCGGCGCATCCTGGCACGCTCGCGCCATGACCGATCTTCGCATCACCGCCGTCGCCACCCATCTCGTCCGCTGGCCGCTCAAGATGAAGCGGCGCCACGGCGTCGGCGACATCGAGCAGTCGATGCCCGGCGTCATCGTCCGGATCGCCACCGACGGCGGCCTCGTCGGCTGGGGCGAGGCGGCGCCCTGGTCGGTGTTCACCGGCACGGCGGAGGCGGCCGCCGCCGCGATCCACACCTATCTCCGCCCGCTGCTGATCGGTGCCGACCCCGGCGCGATCACGCCGTTCCTCGTCGCCGCCGATCATGCGGTGGTCGGCCATCCCGAGGCCAAGGCGGCGGTGGAGATGGCGCTCCTCGACATCGCGGGAAAGCGTCTCGGCGCGCCGGTGGCGGCGCTCCTCGGCGGCGTCTGCCGGCCAACCGTGCCGCTCAGCGTCTCGATCGCCAACCCCGATTTCGACGAGGATATGGACCTCGCGCGGCGGCTCACCGCCGAGGGCGTGCGCCTCTTCAAGGTGAAGACCGGCTTCGCCGGCCATGCCGAGGATCTCCGCCGGCTCGAGCGGTTGCGCAGGGAGTTCCCGGCGATCGATCTCCGCGTCGACTACAACCAGGGCCTGGAGCCCTGGGAGGCGGCGCCCAAGCTGCGCGACGTCGAGGCGTTCAAGCCCACCTTCATCGAGCAGCCGGTGCCGCGCGACCAGCGCGCCGCCATGGGGAGCCTCGCCGCCGCCTTCGACACGCCGATCATGGCGGACGAGAGCGTGTTCACCCCGGCGGAGGCGATCGAGCTTGCGCGGCTGCGCTACGCCGATCTCGTCAGCGTCAAGATCATGAAGAGCGGCGGCATCCTGCGCGCGCGCCGCGTCGCCGAGATCGCCGAGGCGGCCGGCATCGCCGCTTATGGCGGCACCATGTTCGAGGCCGGCATCGCCAGCGCCGCCGGCCTGCATCTCGCCGCCGCCACGCCCAACATCGCGCTCGGCGCCGAGTTCTATACCTCGACCTACGTGATGGGAGTCGAGGTGCTGCGGACGCCGATCGAGATCCGCGACGGCGCGACCATCGTTCCGACCGGCCCCGGCCTCGGCATCGCCGTCGACGAGGATCGCGTGAAGTCGATCACCGTCGAGAGCAGCGGCGCTTAAGACACCCTGCAGATCGATCCCGCGGGCTTCGAGACGCCCGCTATCGCGGGCTCCTCAGCATGAGGACCATCGAGAATGGCATGAAGAAAATCGCCTCATCCGGAGGAGCGGTCCGGAGGACCGCGTCTCGAAGGACGCACGAACGCCCGTCCGAGACCCCGCCCCTCATCACGCCGTGGTGTCGGCGTGCTCCTTGCTGAGCGCGGCCTGCGCGGCGGCGAGGCGCGCGATCGGCACGCGGTAGGGCGAGCAGGAGACGTAGTCGAGGCCGATGTCGTGGCAGAAGCGCACGGAGGCAGGGTCGCCGCCGTGCTCGCCGCAGATGCCGAGCTTCAGGTTCTTGCGGGTACGCCGGCCGCGCTCGGTGCCGATCTTCATCAGCTCGCCGACGCCTTCCTGATCGATGGTGACGAAGGGATCGTGCTCGAGGATGCCCTGCTTCTGGTACTCGCCGAGGAAGCTGCCGGCGTCGTCGCGCGAGAGGCCGAAGCAGGTCTGCGTCAGGTCGTTGGTGCCGAAGCTGAAGAACTCGGCGGTCTTGGCGATCTCGTCCGCCTGCAGGACCGCGCGCGGCAGCTCGATCATGGTGCCGACCATGTAGGTGACCTTGGCGCCCGCCTCCTTCATCACCTCGGCGCCGATGCGGTCGATCATCGCCTTGAGGATGTCGAGCTCCTTCTTGGTGGCGACCAGCGGCACCATGATCTCGGGCTCGACGGTCTCGCCGGTCTCCTTCATCACCGC
>DATJOK010000029.1:0-56454 GCA_035507155.1 Allostellaceae bacterium | reverse complement strand
TGGCGGACATATATCTGCGCTGCCGCGCCAAGCAGCGGATGGTCGCCGCGCTGTCCGATCTGCCGCTCGTGCTCTGCGGGGAAGGTTGGGATGCTGCCCGCTTCGCCGGCACTGCGATCCGTTATCTCGGGCCGCGGCCGGTCACCGAAACGATCTCGCTCATGCGACGGACCCAAGTCGTGCTCAATCCGCTGCCGCCCTATTTTGGCTCCCACGAGCGGCCGCTGCAGGCGATGGCGAACGGCGCGGTGGCGGCCATCGGGCCGAGCGACTATCTGGCCGCGGCGTTTCCAACCCGGGGCTATCTGGAGTTGCCTTATGATGCCGCGGCGGCCGCCGCGGCGCTGGAGCAGGCTCTGCAGGATGGCGACCGCCTGCAGGCTCTTGCGCAGGCGGGCCATGCGGACGGCTTCTCGGCGCATCTCTGGGATCGCTGCGCCGCCGCAATTCTCGCCGAGCTGAACGACACCGCGCCCGTCGAGCTTGCGCGCACCTGACGTCGCCTAGTTCCGGTGCAGGTTGAGCGAGGCGGTGCGACCGTTGCGCAGGCTGCCGCTCGCCTCCAGCAGGCCGTTCTTGACCGCGCCGGAAAGCTCCGCGTTGGTCTGCCGGCCGCCGCTCAGGTAGTCCGTATGGATCTCGAGCTTGACCTCGCCGGCCGGCGAGACGGTGCCGGTGAGGACGGTGACAACGTTGCCCTCGCGGCCGGCCCAGCGGCCGTCGATCCGCCCGCCATCGACGGTTGCCTGAGCGCGGAAACAGCGCGCGGGCTCCGAGGCGCTGATGCCATAGCAGAGCTGCCCGGCATATTGTCCGTCGAGGCCGGTTGGCGCTGTTGCCGGCGCAGTCGCCGCAGGTGATGACGTTGTCGCCGTCGCCGGCGCTGCCGCGGTTTCCACTTTTCGATCGGTCGCCGCTTCGACGCGCGCCGACTGCATGCGCGTGCGCTGGCCGTGCCGATGCAGCCAGTAGCCGCCGACGGCGATCACCAGGATCGCGCCGACGATCGCGCCGATGCCAACAGCCCCGAGGCCACGCCGCGCCGGCTTCGCCGCCGGCAGCACGCCCAGCCCCTCCGCCGCGGTGATCGAGAAGGTGCGGACGGGCTGCGGGATGTTCTTGTAGCTGCGCTCGCCGAGCGAGGTGAAGGAGAGCGACAGCTTGTTCTGGATCTGGTCGTAGACACTGCCGGAGAGGCAGATGCCGCCCGGTGGCGCTGCCGTCTGCAGGCGCGCCGCGACGTTGACGCCGTCGCCCAGCAGATCCGATCCCTGCACCATGACATCGCCCAGATTGACGCCGATGCGGAAACGCACGCGGCGCGCCTCGGGAAGCTGCTCGTTCCGCGTGTGAAGTGCCGCCTGGATCTCGGTGGCGCAACGCACCGCTTCGACCGCGCTGCTGAACTCCGCCAGGATCTGGTCGCCGGCGGTATTGAAGATGCGGCCGCGATGCATCGCCACCAGGGAGTCGAAGACCTGCGCATGCGCCCGGAAGCTGCGCAGCGTGTCCTCCTCGTCCTCAGCCATCAGGCGGCTGAACTCGGCGACATCGGCCGAGAGAATCGTCGCCAGCTTGCGGACGAGGTCGGGTGCCGTCGGGTTCTGGATCGGATCGGCCATGCCGCTCAATCTGCCGTTGTTTCCCGCCGACGGATGATAGCACGTTGCCGGCCGCAATCGGCCGGCGATCGATCCTCGGCTCTATTGCGGTCGGCCCTTCAGCTGCTTGGCGAAGAAGGCCTTCACCTGCTCGATCGCGTCGTTCCATGCCTCGCGATTGCCGCCGGTGGTGGCGCCCTGCCGGTCCGGCTTGTTGGCATTCCGCCGACTGGCGATGTAGCGGACGGGACGGTCGCTGTCGAAGGAGTGGTAGGCGCCGGGATAGATCTTGATGTCGACAGGGAAGCCAGCCGCGCGGGATCCCGACGCCAGCGCGTCGCAGTCCCGCGCCGGCGTCCAGTCGTCTTTCTCGCCGACCAGGATCAGCAGCGGCGCGATCGGGCGATAGACGCCGCCATAGGTGGTCACCGGCCCGTAGGTGCCGAATTCGCGCTTCGGGATCCAGGCGCCGTACTGGTCGCCGCAGCCCGGATAGAGCGCCACGGCGGCGGCGAAGCCGTGCTGCTTCTCCTCGATGAGCCAGCCGCTCGGCGAGGCCGGCGCTGCCATGCTGGCGAGCGTCGTGCTGCCGCCATGGGAGCCGCCCATCACGCCCACATGAGCGCCGTCGACGAAGGGCTGCGCGCGGAGCCAGGCAAGGGCGGCATAGGCGTCGAACGCGCGCGCATAGGGCGCGACCCGGCGCAGCCGATCCCTGGGCGTGTCGAGCGCCACCGTGCAGACGCCCTCGGGAAAGCCGCGGCTGGAGAAGCTGTCGGGGATGAGGATCACGTAGCCCTGCGCCGCCAGGAGATCGCCCCATCGACGCGGCGCGCCGCTGGAGCGCGGGCCGAGGCCGCTGCAGTCGTGCATCATCACCACGGCGGGGAAGGGGCCGTCGCCCGCCGGCTTCAGGATCGTCGCGGCGATTTCCTCGGTGCCGCCGTCAATCGTCCGAGCGGGGATGCTGACCGCCCAGCCGGTGAAAGGAAGGTCGTCGGCAGCGGCTGTGCCGCAGAGCGCAATCAGCAGCGGAAGGAAGAGAGCCGAGCGCAGCAGTCCGCGAATCATGATGGGTGTCCTCCGCAAGCGGTGACAGCCTGCCACAGCGGCCGGTGAGAGGCCATCCGCAGCCGGTTCGAAATTCTGTTGCGGTGCCCGGCGCCGGCGAAGAAACTCCGCTCTCCCGAAGCGGGGGTGGGCACATGAGCGACAGCAAGCGGCCGGTCGTCGGCATCATCGGCGGCAGCGGCCTCTACCAGATCGACGGCCTTACCGACGTGCAGTGGCAGCGGGTCGCCTCGCCCTTCGGCGAGCCCTCGGACGAGCTCTGCTTCGGCACGTTGGCGGGCACTCGCGTGGTGTTCCTGCCGCGGCACGGGCGCGGCCATCGCCTGTCGCCTTCCGACATCGACTTCCGCGCCAACATCGACGCGCTGAAGCGCGCCGGCGTCACCGACATCCTCTCGCTTTCGGCGGTGGGCAGCCTGCGCAAGGATCTGCCGCCCGGCACTTTCGTGCTGGTGGATCAGTTCATCGACCGCACCTTCGCGCGCAAGAAGAGCTTCTTCGGCACCGGCTGCGTCGCCCATGTCTCGCTGGCGCATCCGGTCTGCCCGCGGCTCGGCGACGCGCTGATGGCGGCGGGCGGCGAGGCCGGCGCGACGTTCAGCCGCGGCGGCACCTATCTCGCGATGGAAGGGCCGCAGTTCTCCACCCTCGCCGAGAGCCGGCTCTATCGGAGCTGGGGCGCCGACGTCATCGGCATGACCAACATGCCGGAAGCGAAGCTCGCCCGCGAGGCGGAGATCTGCTACGCGACCGTCGCCATGGTGACCGACTTCGACTGCTGGCACCCCGACCACGATCACGTGACGGTGGAGGCGGTGGTGCAGTGCCTGCTGGCGAATGCCGACAAGGCGCGAGCCCTGGTGAAGGCAGTGGTGCCGCGGCTGGGCGCCGCCCGTGCCGTCTGTCCCGCCGGCTGCGACCGCGCCCTCGAATATGCGCTCATCACCGCGCCGGAGGCGCGCGATCCCGCCGTCATGCTGCGGCTCGACGCGGTGGCGGGACGAGTTCTGAAGCGCTAGCGCCGGGCGAGTCCGCCGGGGACATCCGCCGCCGCGATCTCCGCCACCAGCTTGCGCTTCATCGCCTCGGCGAAATCGGCGAAGTTGTTGATCTCGATCACGAAGGAATCAGGGCCGCCGGCGACCCGGGTGCGGTAGTAGTAGCCGATGCCGCCCACCGGCTGGACATGGCCGATGAAGCCCGCAGCCGGATGCTCGTTGACGATGGCGAGGCCGTTGATGGTGACCTTCGCCTTGATCGCGTCGTCGCGGGCATATTCCACCGGCCTGCCGGTGTTGTTGTCGCCGTCGCCGGAGACGTCGATGACGCGCCGCGGGCTGTCGACGCCGCTGCGGAGAAACTGTTTCATGGCGAAGTCGATGCCGGCGCCGATCGCGGTGGCGCCGGCGAAGGAGCGCGGCGCCGTCCGCAGCGCGTCGGCGAAGACCTTCGCCACCTCGCCATCGCGGATCACCATCCAGTCGACCACCACCTGCTGTGCGGCGGAGCCGGACCATTCGAGGAAGCAGACGGCGATGGCATGGTTCGGTCCATGCCGGATCGCCTCCAGCACCGCAGGGCTGGTGAGCGCTTCTGCATAGCCATCGCGCTGGAGGCGGAACTCGTCGTTGTCGACGCTGATGGAGACGTCTGCAGCGAGCACCAGCTGCAGGTCCACCGTCTCCGCGCGGGCGGGCAGGGCGGCTGCCGCCGACAACCCGGCGACAAGAGCGGCAATCGGTGCCAATCGCATTCTGCTCGGCCTCCGCCACCAGCATGACGGCAAGATGACAGCGACTATGCCACGGAATGCCGGCGCCCGTCTGCGCGGGGTTGCCAAGGGCACGCAGTCGTGTCCCTATCCCGTCCATGAAAGTTGCGGGCAAGCCGATGCGCACCATCTGGGTCGAGCCGGACGGCAGGACCGTGGGCATCATCGACCAGACGCGGCTCCCTCATGAGCTCGTGACGCGCTCCATACCGACGGCGGAGGCGATGGCGGAGGCCATTCGCACCATGCGGGTGCGCGGCGCGCCGCTGATCGGTGCCTCGGCGGCCTATGGGATGGCGCTGGCGATGGCGCGCGATCCCGGTGACGGCAATCTCGCCAGCGCCGAATCGCTGCTGATGGCAACCCGGCCGACCGCGGTCAATCTCCGCTGGGCGCTAGAGGAGATGCGCCGCGATCTGGCGCCGCTGCCGCCGACTGAGCGCACGGTTGCCGCCTATACGCGCGCAAGCGAGATCGCCGATGCCGATGTCGCCGTCAACCGCGCCCTCGGCGAGCACGGCCAGCCGCTCATCGAGGCGGCGCGCGCGCGCAATCCCGGCGCCGATCGTGTAAACGTCCTCACCCACTGCAACGCCGGCTGGCTCGCTGCCGTGGATTGGGGCACCGCCCTGGCGCCGATCTTCCTGGCCCATGATCGCGGCATCCCCGTCCATGTCTGGGTCGACGAGACGCGACCGCGCAATCAGGGCGCGAGTCTCACCGCCTGGGAGCTGCTGCAGCACGGTGTGCCGCACACGGTGATCGCCGACAATGCCGGCGGCCATCTGATGCAGCACGGCCGGGTCGATCTCTGCATCGTCGGCACCGACCGCACGACTGCGGCGGGCGATGTCGCCAACAAGATCGGCACCTACCTGAAGGCGCTCGCCGCCTACGACAACGGCGTGCCGTTCTACGTGGCGCTGCCGAGCTCCACCATCGACTGGACGATCGAGGACGGCCGCCAGATCCCGATCGAGGAGCGTGCCGAGAGCGAGGTGACCGAGATCGCCGGCCGTCTTCCCGACGGCGGCATCGCCCGCGTCCGCCTGCCGCCCTTGGGCAGCCCCGCCGCCAATCCCGCCTTCGACGTGACGCCGGCGCGGCTGGTGACTGGCCTCATCACCGAGCGCGGCGTGGCGACCGCCTCGCGCGAGGGGCTGCTGGCGCTCTTCCCCGAGCGGCGCTCCCGCCTCGCCGGCGAGTGATGACGCGCGCTCCCGCGCCGGCCGCGCTGCGCAAGGCGATCATCGCGGCCGCGTGCCGCATGAATGATCTCGGCATCAACCAGGGCAAGTCCGGCAATCTGAGCGCGCGCATCGCCGACGGCTTCCTGGTGACGCCCACCGGCATGTCCTACGAGGCGCTGAAGCCCGCCGACATCGTGGCGATGGATTTCAAAGGTCGCGCGCGCGGCAGGCGGCTCCCCTCCTCGGAATGGCGCTTCCATCGCGACATCTTCGCGGCGCGACCGGAGGTGAACGCGATCGTCCACACCCACGCCATGTTCGCCACCACGCTCGCCTGCCTTCATCGCGAGATCCCGCCCTTCCATTACATGGTGGCGGTAGCCGGCGGCGACAGCGTCCGATGCGCGCCCTATGCGACTTTCGGCACCGAGGAGCTGTCGCGGAACGCGGTGGCGGCGCTCGCGGGGCGGAAGGCCTGCCTCCTCGCCAATCACGGCATGATCGCGGTCGGGTCCTCGATCGAGCAGGCGCTGGCGCTCGCCGTCGAGGTGGAGACGCTTGCCGCCATGTACTGGCGCGCGCTGCAGGTGGGGGTGCCGCAGCTGCTCGACGACGCCGAGATGGCGCGGGTGATCGAGAAGTTCCGCACCTACGGGCAGCAGAGGAAGCCTAAGGCTTCGTGATGCCGACGGCCTCGTAGTCGCCGACGACCGGGCTGCTGCCGAGGAAGGTCACGCGATCGACCCGCGGATAGGCCGAGGCCATGATGGTCATCGTCGATTTGACGCTGAACCCGAGCGCCGGCGCGTACCAGAACAGCCGCTTGCCATCGTAGAGGCTGCTGTCGGCGCGGCAGAACTCCTCCCACTCCACCACCACGGTATCGAAAGTGCCTGCCGGCACGGTGACGGTCTCGCGGCGCAGGATCGTGTAGCGCTCCTGCACGGCGACGTAGCCCGCCGAAGCCAGGGGATAGCGCAGCACCGCGTCGAAGCGCTGCTCGCCGCCAACGCGGAGCGGCCAGAGCCGGGCGAGGCCGAGGTCGAGCAGGCGGTCGTCGTCGGCAAAACCCGCCACCTTGACGCCGCGCCGGCCGAGACCGTCGGTGTAGGCGCAGTTGAAGCCGTCCCGGGCGCCGAAGGTCAGGATGGCGCCGGTGTCGAAGCGCGCCATGGTTCCCGGCGCCGGACAGGCGAAGGGCACCGGCGGCGAATTGTCCGACATCACGGCTTGCGTCGGCGCGCAGCCGAGCAGAAGCAGGCAGAGAAGGAAAGCGGCCGGCGAAGTCCTCAAGGCACAGCGGCGATCGTGCCGTCGGCGGCGACGGTCAGCCTTGCCTGCGGCAGCCGCGCCAGCGCCTCGGCGTCGACCTGCAGCGCCGGCAATGTCCGATGCCCCATCTCGCCGGCGACCACGATGCCGAGCGCCAGAATGGCATCGGCCTCGCCCAGCAGCAGGGCGGCCGGCGCGATGCCGCGGGCGATCAGCTCCAGCATGATGGCGCTCGATGAGCTGGAGCCGCGCGGCACCGCTACCGCCAGCACGGTGCCGGCGACGCTGGCGCCGTGCTGGGGATGGCGCGGATCGCTGATGCGCCCCGTCTTTGGATCGACGCCGCCCCAGAAGCTGAGCGGCGCGGTGAGGCGAAGGAGCGGTCCCTCGCCGCTGCCGGCTACCAGGACCTGGCCCTTCACGACCACAGCCGCTCGTCCCGCTGCACGCGCCCCGCCGCTGCCGAGGCGACGCAATCGGCGAGGCTGCCGTAGACCGTGGCGAAGCCGGTGTTTGCCGGCGCGTAGAAGGCGAACTTGCCGGAGTTGGTCATCAGCACGCCGGCTTCCGGCGGCAGGATCGGCGCCACCACGACGCAGGTATCGAGGATGATCTCGACGCCGGCGTCCTGGAGCGGTGCCAGCAGCCCCTCGCGCTCGATCTCGGCAAGCTGAGCCCGGCCGGTGCAGGCATAGAACGGCACGCGGAAGCGCCGGCCTCGGGCGAGCGATGCCAGTGCCCGGAACTCCGCCGCGGAGAAATGCGGACTGCCGACCGCGACGGCGTCGATCGCATCGGTCGTTGCCGCGGTCGAGAGCCGGTCGCGCGCGGCGCGCAGCATCTCTGGGGTGAGGGCGATGGTGCGTTCCGCCGGCACGCCCCCCAGCACGGTTGCGGGGTCGGGCGCCTCCGGCGTCACGCCCACCGCGTGGAACAGTCCGACTGCGCCGGTGGAAGCGGCGGCAGCGCCAAGCGCCTTGAGCCGGTCTTCATCGGTCTCCTTCGGTACGCCCAGCACCGCCGTCACCGCAGACCCTGCCTCGCCGCCCAGCACCGCGCCCAGCACGGGATAGAAGGCGTCAAGACGGCGGAGCTCCTCGGAGAGTCCGCGCGCATCGAGCACGAGCCGCGCCCGCCTGTTCTCGTCCAGATGCAAGCCGTAGCAGGGGGCGCGGGCGGTGATCGCGCAGCAGAGATCGAGGAAATCGCCGAGCCGGTTGCTGCGCGCGCCCAGCACCGAGTTGACGAAGCAGACGGCGTTCGACTCGCCCCAGGCGACATGGGCGCCGAGGCGCGGGCGATGCCCGGCCTGATAGGGGGCGCAGGTCCAGGTGGCGCGCGCGCCCACCGCTTCCGAGGCCACCATCAGGCGGCGCGCCATCTCGGCGGTCGCAGGATCGAACTTCACCCGGCCGGGATGATGAAGATCGAGGGCGCCGACATTGAGGGTGGTCGGCACCGCGACCTTGCCGCCGAGCTCGACGATCCGCTCGGCGAAGTGGACGCCGCTGTCGCCGTGATAGAGGCAACCGTCGAGATGGGCGCTCTCGACCGGCACGAGGGAGGGTGCGCCCATCAGGCGCGCCGCCTCGGCGACGATGCGCATCGCCATCGCCGCCGCCGGGCCCTGGGCGCCGTCGAGCAGCGCCTGTTCTGCGGCGGCGAGGCGAAGCGTCATGCGAGGGGGCGGTCAGCCGACATGCTGGGCGAAGAAGGCGAGGGTGCGATCGAGGGCGGTCTTCGACGCTCCCGCATCGAAGCTGCCGCGCTCGTCGCAACTGAAGCCATGGCCGGCGGAATAGATGTAGATGGTGGTGTCCTTGCGCGTCGCCTGCACCTTCTCGACGTCGCTCATCGGGATGCTCTGATCCTTGTCGCCGAAATGCAGCATGGTCGGCACTTTAGGCTTCTCGCTCGCCACGTTGGCGATGCCGCCGCCGTAATATCCCACCGCCGCCGAGATGCCGTTGAGCCTGGTGGCGGAGAGGAAAGTGAGATAGCCGCCCCAGCAATATCCGACCGTGCCCACCTTGCCGACGCTCTTCACCGCGTCGATCGAGGCCTGCACGTCCTTGAGCGGTCCCTCGTCGCCGACCTTGCCGCGGATCTCGCGGCCCTCGGCGATCGCCGCCTGATCGTAGCCGAGCTCGACATTGCGCTTGGTGCGGTCGAAGAGGGCCGGGCAGATCGCCACATAGCCTTTGGCGGCGAAGTCGTCGGTGACGTGCTTCATGTGATGGTTGACGCCGAAGATCTCCTGGATCACCACGAGGGCGCCCTTCGGCTTGCCGGCGGGGTCGGCGCGATAGGCGCCGAATTTGTGGCCGTCGGACGCGGTCAGCTCGATCATCTTGCCCATGGGCTTTCCTCCTTGGTGTCGGGATTGGTCGGTGATCAAGCGATCATAAAGGGCAGTGACGGACGCGCAACCCCGCCTCGGGTCACGCGTTCGTGGCCGCGGCGGCGCCGGCGGAGGTGCCGGCGATCCGCCCGAACACCGAGCCCGCCAGCAGACCGGTGCCGCCCGGATAATTGAAATAGAAGAGGCCGCCTACCAGTTCGCCGGCGGCAAAGAGGCCGGGGATCGGCTCACCCTCGGTGTCGATGACGCGGCCCTCGGTGTCGATCTTCAATCCACCGAAGGTGAAGGTGAGGCCGCAGGTAACCGCATAGGCCTCGTAGGGCGGCGTGTCGAGCAGGTTCGCCCAGTTCGACTTCGGCACCGCGAGGCCGGTGGTGCCGCGGCCGTCCTTCACCGTCGGATTGAACGGCACCTCGGTCTGGACGGCGCGATTGTACTCGGCGACGGTCCTGAGGAAGGCCTGAGGGTCGACGCCTTCCAGCTTCTGCGCCAGCTCCTCCAGCGTATCTGCCTTCGCCTTGGTCACCTGGCGGATGCGGTACTCGTCGCGCAGGAGATGCAGCACCTTGCTGTCGAAGACCTGCCAGGCGAACTGCTGCGGCTGCTCCAGGATGACGCGGCCGTATTTGGCATAAGTGTAGTTGCGGAAATCCGCGCCCTCGTCCACGAAGCGCTCGCCCCTCGCATTGACCATGATGCCGAAGGGATAGGAGTGCTTTTGGAAATTGTCGCCGACCGCCAGATCGCCGAACTCCGGCGCGTTGCGGTCCCAGCCGACCGCATGGCAGCCGGACCAGTTGCCATAGGGCATGGCGCCGATCTCCAGCGCCATGCGGATGCCGTCGCCGGTGTTGAAGCGGGTGCCGCGCACCTTGGCGAGGTCCCAGCCGGGGCCGAGATAGCGCGTTCGCCACTCGCTGTTGGATTCAAAGCCGCCGCACGCCAGCACCACCGACTTCGCCTCGATCTCGAAGCTGCGATGGCCCTGGCGCACCTTGGCGCCCCAGACGCCGCGCTCGTCGGCGAGGAGCGAGAGCGCGCGAGTGCCGTACATCACCTCGATGCCGTTCTTCTCCACCGACTTGTGCAGCATCTCGATGAGGCCGGGGCCGCCGCCATAGGCCTCGACGGTGAGGCCGCCCCAGAATTTCATCTTGCCCCCCACCTTAAAGGCCTGGCGGCCATACATCGGCATGAAGCGAATGCCCTTGCCGCGCATCCACAGCAGCGTGTCGAAGCTGCGGGTGATCAGGATCTCCGCCATGTCCGGATTGGTGCGGTACTGCGTCACCCGGCCAAGGTCGTCGAAGAACTGATCCTGGCTGTAGGTGCCGAAATCGGTGTTGCGCCGCTCCTCCTCGGTGAGGTCCGGCATCAGCTTCACGAGGTCGTCGAGGCCGTTGTAGACGACGCGGATGGCGCCGGCGGTGAAGCGGCTGTTGCCGCCGCGCTCATCGAGGGGCGCGCGCTCCAGCACCAGCACCGAGGCGCCGCGCTCGCGCGCGGCCAGCGCCGCGTTGAGCGCCGCATTGCCGCCGCCGACCACCAGCACGTCGCAACCGCGTTCCGTCATGACCGTTCCGCCCTACCGTTGACGCTTTGTTGATCGTTTGTATACGGTCGGAGGCGCCCGAGGCCAGCCCCTCCGTGACAAGCCCGCGGCGTTTCGCGCAGCACGGGATTTTCCGCAGCATGAGCATCAGACTGGGTTTCCTGGGATTGGGCGAGGCCGGACATTCGATCGCCAAGGGCCTCAAATCGGCAGGCCTCGCCGATATCACCGCCTTCGACATCAAGCTCGACAAGCCGGAGACTGCGCCGCTGATCCGCGCGCGTGCCGAGGATGCCGGCGTCTTGCTGGTGCAGGGGCCGGCCGGGGTCGCGGCCGGGTCGGACATCGTGATCGCCGCGGTCACCTCGGCGGACTCGCTTGTTGCCGCGCGCAGCATCGCGGGCCATCTGGGACCGCGCCACATCTACGTCGACATCAACTCCACCGCGCCCGGCACCAAGCAGGAGGCGGCAGCGATCGTCGAGGCGTCCGGCGCCCGCTACGTCGATGCCGCGGTCATGGATGTGGTGCCGCGCCACTCCCACAAGGTGCCGATGCTGCTCGGCGGCAAGGGCGCGGCCGATTTCGCGGCGGCGATGCGGCCCTTCGGCATGCGCCTCGAGATCGTCAGTGAGAAGGTGGGGCCGGCTTCCGCCACCAAGATGTTCCGCAGCATCATCATGAAGGGGCTCGATGCGCTGCTGCTGGAATGCCTCGTCGCCTCCTCGCGCTACGGCGTCGACGAGCGCGTGCTGCTGTCGGTGGGCGAGAGCTTTCCCGGTCTCGACTGGACCAAGGTGGCGCATTACCTGCTGGGCCGCACCGCGGTCCACGGCGTGCGTCGCTACCACGAGATGGAGGAGGTGGCGGCAACCCTCGAGTCGATGGGGATCGAGCCGATCATGGCGGAGGCGATCGCCCATCGCATCCGCTGGGGCACCGAGCAGGGCTTGCCGCAGAAATTCGCCGGCCGCATTCCCGAGCGCTACCAGGACGTGATCGCCGCGCTGGCGGAAGCGGCGTCCGCCGAGCGCTAGCCTGCTATTCCAAAAGACAGTCTCCGCATCACGGGGATGTGCCCGCGGCCTGTGAGTGCGGTCACATCGAATCCCGTCGCCGCCCCGTAATTCGAAGCCTCGCCGCGTCCGCGACGCGCGCCGGATCGATCAACGGGGGAGAAGCCACTTTGCAGCAGAAGGAAACGCGTCAACGGGCGCGGGAAGCGCGCGACCTCGATCGCGTCGATGTGGGCTTGATGCCGACCGATCCCGCGGCAGCGGGAGAGCCGATGCCGATCACCTGGGTCATCGTTCTCGCGCTCGTTTCAGTGACCCTGTTCCTCGTCCTCGTCATGAGCCCGGTCGCCGAGACGGTGCCATCGGATGAGGCGCTGCGACCTCGCAGCACTGTCTCGGCCCCGGTGGATTGATCCGACGTCCCTCATGGACGCTTGGTGAAGAACCTGACGAGCGCTTCGGCGCAGGCGGCGGGCTCCTCTTCGGCGACGAAGTGGCCGCAGTCGAGCGGCGTCTCGCTGGCCTCCTCGGCCCAGCGCTGCCAGGCGGCGAGGGGGGTGGTGGATTTCTTGGCGAGATATCCGCGCCCCCAGACCACGTGCACTGGGCAGCGGATCCGCCTGCCGGCATCGCGGTCGGTCCGGTCGTGCTCGACGTCGAGGCTGGCGCCCGCGCGGTAGTCGGCGCAGGTGGCCGCTATCACCGAGGGCTGGCGGAACGCCTTGACGTATTCCGCCACCGCCTCGGCGCTGAGCGCCTGCCGCTTGCCGGCCCAGCGGTCGAGCAGGTGATTGATGTAGAAGTCGGGATCCCTGGCGATCATGTGCTCGGCAAGCGGGGACTGTGCCAGGAACAGCCAGTGGTAGGAGTTGAGCGCGCGCTCCCAGTTCATCCCCTCCCATTCGACGATGGTGGGCACGATGTCGAGCGGCGCGAAAGCGACGACGCACTCCGGGTGATCGAGGGCGAGGCGGTAGCCGACACGGCCGCCGCGATCGTGGCCGGCGAGCCGGAATTTCTCGTGGCCGAGCGCCGCCATCAGCCGAACCATCGTCTCCGCGGTCTGGCGCTTGGAGTAGTTCACGTTGCCGGCGTCGGGTGCCGGCCCCTTGCTCGCGCCATAGCCCGGGAGATCCGGTATCACCAGGGTGAAGTGCCGGGCGAGGGTGGGCGCGACTTGGTGCCAGATCGCCAGCGTCTGCGGAAAGCCATGCAGCAGCAGCAGCGGCGGCCCCTTGCCGCCGGTGACCAGGTTGAGCTCGCTGTCGCCCGCCGCCACACGCTGCCGCTCGAAGCCCTCGAACATTGCCGTCTCCTGCCGCCGGGGTGAGAACCTATATAACTGGTGCCATTGTGTAGCACGCGGGAACCAGTTAAACAAGTTCCATGACAGAGATCGCCGCACCTGCCGAGCTTCCCGACAGCGACTGGGCCTTCCACTTCGAGACCGGCCGGCCGTGCCTCGATTTCGTCGCCACCGTCGGCAACCGGATGGGTCAGGCTTTCGATCGCTGGCGGGACGCCGCCGGTCTGGCGCGCTGGTGCGTCGAGGCGGGGTTGGTGGCGAAGACACCCTCGGTCCGGCCACCGCAGCTGGAGCAGGCTCGCCGGCTGCGCGAGGCGATCTATCGGACGATCGCCGCGGTGCGCGCCGGTCGCCGCCCGCGGTCGCCGGACATCGAGGAGATGAACCTCTGGGCGGCGCGGTCGGGGCCGGTGCCGCGTCTCGATGCGGGCGGCCGCGGCGTCACCTGGAGCGCCGGCGATCCGCTGGAGGCGGTGCTGGCGACCGTCGCCCGTGATGCCATCGATCTGCTCTCCGGCCCCGACCTCGAGCGGGTTCGCGAATGCGCGGAGGCGAGCTGCTCCGTGCTCTTCGTCGACGCCTCGCGGCCGGGCAGGCGCCGCTGGTGCTCGATGAGCCGCTGCGGCAACAAGGCGAAGAAGGCGAGCTTCCGCGCCCGGCACCGGCAATAGCGGGAACGCGGTTCGTCAATATTCGACGACGAAGATCCGCCCTTCGAGCCGCGCCGCGGGATCGGTCTCGGCGGTGGAGAGACGGATCTCGATCGGCGCTTCCGGCTCCATCGCGCCATGGCGGATCTCGCCGACCGCCCAGGAAAGCCCGCTCCAGATCGCGCGGTCGTAGCGGAGTTCCACCGGCAGCGGCTTGCCGCCCTGGCTCGCCTTGATCACCAGAATCCTGCCCATGCGCGTGCCCTCGGGCGGCGCACCGCCGGAGGTGCGCATGGCCATGCCCTCGGGATCGCGCTGCTGCAGGATCACCCGGAGGTCTCCGCTCACCGGAGGTGCGACCGTCGTGGTGAGCGCTCCCGCAGCCTCGTCGAAGCTGAAATTCACCCCGATCGGCGCGATCCGTCGCGGGATGACCACGTCCGACTGGACGCCAAGACCGTAGTCGGGATTGTCGTAGCGGCCGGCGCCCACCAACGCCATCTGCTCGGGCCCGAGGCGGATGGAATCGCCGTCCAGCACCGGCTCGAAACCGGCATCGCGGAAGAGGACGCGACCCTGGTCGCCGGCCTTCGTCAGCCGCGGCAGGGGCACCACGGCGATGGTCTCGGAGGGGTTCACCACCGCGTAGACCGCGCCCGCCGCGTTTGCGGTGACGAAGCCGTAGGGCGCGCCCTCGCCGGGCACGCCGCCAAAACTATGAGTGGCGCCGCTCTCCTTCAGGTCCTGGTAGAGCGCTTGCGCGCGGGCGAGCCAGCGCGCCTGGTCGCTGTCGAGCCGTTCCAGCTCGCCATGCACGGTGTTGACCCAGCCGCCCCGCGCCATCATCAGCAGCAGGCTCCCCTGCCAGGCATGCAGCTTGCGGCGATAATTGGTGCCGGTATTGCCGATCATCACCGCGATTGAGTCGAGCCGCGGCAAGGGAATGCCGCTCGCCTCGAAGCGGCTTACCATGTGATCGCTGTAGAGGTCGACCGAGCGCCAGAAATTCATCTGCGGCAGGTCGGAGGGCCTGGGATCGCCGGAATAGAGGGAGTCGAAAACGCTGAGCCAGGCGTGGTCGACAGGCTCGCGGAAGGGGAGCGGCGCGTCGGTCGAGCCGAGGTCGCCGCCGAAGCCATTGAAGGCCACCAGCACGACGTCGGGATTGCGGCGGCGGAACGCCTCGAGCGCCTTGCGCAGGGCCATCTCGTTGCGCCGGCGGATCTCCGCGGGAGCCAGCCGCTTCTCGTCGCCAGCGACGGCGGCGTCGAAATTCGCGAAGTCGAGCTTGAAGAGGCGGATGCCGCGATCGTACCAGCCCTGCAGCACGTCCATGAAATCGGCGAGGAAGCCGCCGCCGTAGAGCGCCATGGCGCCGCCGTTGGTGATCAGGGAATCATGCCACTGCGGCGCGGCGCTCATCTGCAGCAGGCTGTTGGTGCCGAACCAGAGGCCCGGCTTGATGCCGTTCTCCAGGCAGGCCTCGATCCAGCGGTCCGGTCCTTCCGGCCAGCTCTCCTTGCGCCAGGTCCGGTAGCCACCCTCCGGCGCGTACCAGAACGCGTCCATCAGGTAGTAGTCGAAGCGCACGCCCAGCTTCTTCAGACGGACGATCTCGGTGAGCTCGCGCATCGCGAGATCCTCGGTGAGCGGCACCGCGTCCGAGAGCTCGTCATAGGCGGACCAGTTGTCGTAGATCCAGATCGGCCGCGAGAGGAAGGGGTGCGCCACAGCGGCCGCATTCGCCGGCGTGCTCGCCGCCAGCAGCAGCGCCAGCGGCGCGATCCAGCTCAGGAGGTGATGAGGCCGTCTGCTCATACGGGTCGTCGCAGGCTCTCTTGGGAGAGAGCCTGCCTTCGCGCGCGGCAATCCGCCAGCGGAAGATTCCGCCCGCCGCTGGCGCGGCGGATCAGGCGGCGCGGAGCTCGATGGCGATCGGGCGGTGGTCGGAGGCGCCGCGCTCCAGCGCCCGGGCGCCGGCGGCGCTCAGGCCGCGGACCAGGCAGCGGTCCAGCCGCACCGGCACGATATTGCGCGCCACATGGGTCGGTTCCTTCGGGCCCACGTCCTTGAAGCCCGGCAGCAGCGTCGGGCCGACCGCGTTGTAGTCGCCGATGACGGCGGCGGGGCCTTCGAGCGAGCGGGCGATCCGCAGCAGCTGGCGGCGGTTCAGCAGCTGACCGTGCGAGAGATGCACATTGGCGAAGGTGACGTCGCCGATCCGCAGCAGCTGGGCGATGCGGCGCGGCAGGCGGCCGGGCATGCGCGAGATCGGCAGCGGCAGCACTACCGGAGGCGGCAGCGGAAACGGGCTCCAGGCAGCGAGACCATGGATGCGCTTGGGCAGCGGCTCCCAGTGGAAATGGCCACCGGCGAGGCTGGGCAGCCGCTCCATCTCCTTGGTCGCTTCCTGCATGAGCAGCAGGTCGGGCCGCTCGCGCTCAATCAACCGGACGACATCTTCGACGGCCGCGCCGGTGAGACGCAGCAAATTCCAACTGACGACTTTCAACGCGGGCATCCCTGGGATGAGATCGTGAGCTCGACGAGCGCCGATCATACGAGTGAGATCATTAACGCCTGCCTACACCTGCCCGAGATCGCGATCGGCTTTCGTCCGCGCAAGCGCTCTCGAGGCAGGCTTGCAGCATATCACAGCGAATGCGTACGCAATAAACGTTTGATGCCGAAATGGCGCGTCAATTTGTCGTGTATTCATCTGGAATGGCGGGGAAAGATGAATTCGACGACAGGTTACGTCGGCCAGAGCTCCTTTACCGCGTGCACGACGCGGTCGACGTCGGCGTCGGTGATGTGTCGGTGAGTCACCATGCGGATCTGCCACGGGCTCCAGGCGCCGGCGACGACGCCCTTGCCCTTGAGCGCCTCGACCCAGGCCTCGGCGCGCCGGCCGCTGCCGGTGAAGTCCAGGCGGACGATGTTGGTCTCGACCAGCCGGGGATCGAGCAGGCTCGGATGCACCTTGGCGATGCCCTCGGCGAGCCGCTTCGCCCGGGCGTGGTCCTCGGCGAGGCGATCCACCATCTCCTCGAGCGCGACGATCCCCGCCGCGGCGATGACGCCGCCCTGGCGCAGATTGCCGCCGCACATCCGCCGGAAGGCGCGGGCGCGGGTGATGAACTCGGCGCTGCCGCAGAGGAGCGAGCCCACCGGCGCGCTCAGGCCCTTGGAGATGCAGAAGCTGATGCTCTCGCCATGGGCTGCGATCTTGGCTGCCGGCACGCCCAGCGCCACCGCCGCATTGAAGATGCGGGCGCCGTCGATGTGGACGGGGATGCTCTGGTCCTGGGCGAGACCGTGCACCGCCGCCATGTAGTCGAGGGGCAGCACCGCGCCGCCGGCGTCGTTGTGGGTGGTCTCCATGACGATGAGGGCGGTGGCGAGATTGCGCGGCGTGAGGCTTGGCCGGATCGCTTCCCGGAGCGCATCGAGATCCATGACGCCGCGCCGCGCCGGGATGGTGCGATGGAAGAGGCTGGCGAGACCGGCGACGCCGCCCATCTCCGAGCGGAAGATGTGGGTGCCGGGATCGCTCAAGAGCTCCCCGCCGCGGCCGGTATGGGCGAGGAGCGCCACCAGGTTTGCCATCGTGCCACTGGGCACGAAGACCGCCGCCGCCTTGCCGAGGGTCCGGGCGGCGAGCGTCTCCAGCGCCCGGATCGTCGGATCGCCCTCGCGCCCGTCGTCGCCGAGCTCGGCATGGCGCATGCGCTCCAGCATTTTTTCCGTCGGCCGGGTGACGGTATCGCTGCCGAGATCGATCGAATTCATCGCTAATCCTCTGGGGTCACATGACTGCAAGCTCGTGCCGTCGCAGCAGGCGATAGACCAGCAGCAGCGGCACCACGGTCGCCAAGATGAGCACGGCCGCCGCCGCGGCGGCAACCCCCGCCCCGGTGCCCTCCAGCGCCTGGAACATCACCACCGTCATGGTGGCCCAGGGACCGCTGTAGAGGATGACGGTGGAGCTCAACTCCGAGGCGACGGTGACCCAGGTCAGCACCATCCCGCCGACGATGCCGCCCAGCATCATCGGGACCGTGAGCTGGAAGAAGGTGCGCGCCGGCGAGACGCCAAGATTGATGGAGGCCTCCTCCAGGCTGGGGTCGAGCTGATGCAGGATGGCGCTGGAGGCGCGCACGTTGAACGGCAGCTTCCGCACCACATAGGCGATCACCATGATGAGCGGCCCGCCGGTGAGGATGAGGATGCCGCTGTTGTAGGCGACCACGAGGCCGATGCCGAGCACGGTGCCGGCGATCGCGAAGGGCATCATGGCGACGACGTCGAGCAGGTCGCTGATGCCGGACCGGTAACGGGTCAGGACGTAGCCGATGGGAACGCCAAGCACTGCCGCGCCGAGCGCCGCGGCGGTGGCAAGCGTCACGGTGTTGACGAGCGGCCTCGACGAGCGATTCAGGAGATCGGCGAAGTTGCCGAGGCTGAAATTCCCATGCAGCACCGGCCCGCGGTATTCGAGAAAGGAGATCACCAGCACGGCGAAGAACGGCACCAGGGCGGCGAGCACCGAGCCCCAGCAGAACACCGTCGCCAGCAGCCTGAGGCCGAAGCCGGTGCGGAGCTCGGGAGGCGCGGCGCGGGCGCCGGTGGCGAAGCGGCGGCGCCTCAGGTAATGCCGCTGCAGGAGCAGGGCGGTGCTGGTACAGGCGACCAGCAGTACCGCCAGCACGCCCGCCGAGGCGGAGTTGCTGGCGACCTCGCCGGCAAAGAGCTTGTAGGCCTCCACCGCCAGGATCGGCTTATCCTCGGCGAGCACGAAGGGAACGCCGAAATTCTCCAGCGTCTCCATCAGCACCAGCAGCGCGCCGGACAGCACCGAGGGCAGCACCACCGGCAAAATCACGGTCCAGAACACCCGCCAGCGCGAGGCGCCGAGGTTGAGCCCGGCTTCCTCGATGGAGACGTCCACCGCCTTGAAGGCGGCAAGCGTCGGCAGCAGTACGTAGGGGTAGAGCGTCAGCGTATAGACCCAGACGAGGCCCGGCGTGCCGTAGATCGAGCCGAAGGGGATGCCCAAATCGCGCAGGAACTGCGTCACCACGCCGGCACGGCCGAACAGCAGCACCAGGGCATAGGCGCCGACGAAAGAGGGCAGCACCAGCGGCAGCGCCGCCAGCACCAGGATCGCCGATTTCCCGGGCACCGGCAGGCGCGCCAGGCAGAAGGCGAGCGGCACGCCCAGCGCGGTGGTTGCAAGCGTCGCCAGCCCGCCGATCCAGAGGCTGTTCCAGAGACTCTCCTGATAGAAGCTGCGCCCGAGGATCCTGACGTAGTTCGCCGCCGTCAGATGGCCGGCCTTGTCGAGGAAGCTCACGGCCAGGACCGAGAAGACGGGATAGAGTAGGAACAGGCCGAGGAAGAGGAAGGCGAGGAGGGCGATCGCCAGCGGGAAAGCCGTGCGCGGGCGCAAGAGGGTCATTGCCGGTCGAAGACCGCAACGCGAGCGGGATCGTAGGCGAGGGTGATCGCGCGCCCGGGTGCCGCGGCCTCGCCCGGCTGATCGAGCAGCGCGAGCTTGAGCGGGACGTCGCCGGCGGCGAGATCGACGCGGGTGAGGGCGCCTAGAAACTCGACCATCCGCACGGTGGCGTCGAGCACCGCCCAGCCGGCTGGCGCGGCCACGCCGGGGCTCAGCAGCCGAAGCGCTTCCGGCCGCAGCGACAGCGAGACCGGCGTGCCGGCCGCCCGCGTGCCGTGTGCCATCACCTCGATGCCACCTACCGAGATGCGCAGCCGATCGCCGCTGCTGGCGGCGACCGTGCCGGCCAGCAGGTTGGTGGTGCCCATGAACTCCGCCACGAAGGGCGTTGCTGGACGCGAATAGACCTCGCCGGGAATGCCGATCTGCTCCACGGCGCCGGCACGCATCACCGCGATCCGGTCGGAGATGGCGAGCGCTTCCTCTTGGTCGTGAGTGACGTAGAGCGCGGTGATGCCGAGCTGCCGCTGCAGGCGCCTGATCTCGCCGCGCATCTCGACCCGGAGCTTGGCGTCGAGGTTGGAGAGCGGCTCGTCGAGCAGCAGCACCTCGGGCTCGATCACCAGCGCGCGGGCGATGGCGACGCGTTGCAGCTGGCCGCCGGAGAGTTGATGCGGCCAGCGCTCGTCATGGGCATCGAGCTGCACCAGGCGGAGCGCGCGGCCAACCCGTTCCGCGATCTCCGCCGCCGGCAGGCGCCGCGCCTTCAGACCATAGGCGACATTGCCGGCGACGGTGAGGTTCGGGAAGACAGCGTAGTTCTGGAACACCATGCCGGTGTTGCGTCGGTGCGGCGGCAGGGTGTCGATGCGCCGGCCGCCGAAGCGGATGATGCCGCCGTCGAGATCGGCGAATCCGGCGATGATGCGCAAGAGCGTGGTCTTGCCGCAGCCGGACGGCCCCAGCAGGGTGAAAAGCTCGCCGTCGCGGATCTCGATGGAGATGCCGGCCACTGCCCGCACGGCGCCAAAGCGCTTCTCGACATGCTCGATCGCGATCGCGGTCATTGCCGCGGCCTCTGTGGATGCAGCGTCACCTGGCTCCCCCTTCGAGCGGCAACACTTCCACTATTTCGCCGCCGCGCTCAAGCGGCCAGCGCGGCCGTTGTGGGCGCCATCGCGCCGCAATTTTGGATTTTTGCCGAGGCGCGCTCCGGTCAGTCCGCCTGCCGCGCGGGATCCTTCAGCAGGTCGAACGCAATGCAGATTCGATCCTCGTCGCTCTCGAAGGGGATCGTCTGATGCCAGAAGTAGGACGGAAACAGGATCATCAGCCCTTCCTCGGGGCGGACAGAGGTGACGAACCGTCCGGGGGGCTTGTGCGTGGAAGCGAGCCCTGGCTCGGGCTCGCCGAAGCGGATGCAGCCGGCATCGCCGTCCTGGCCGCGCCGCACCACCGCGGGAACCCTGACGTAGTAGACACCGCTGACGATCCCGGCCGGATGGAAATGTGCCGACTGGTGACCGCCGGAGCGCAGAACCACGCCCCAGCCATGCAGCCGGCGCGTGTCGGGAGGGGGCGGGAAGAGGTGCGGTGCCGCTGCCACGGTCTCGTCGATATACGTGGAGACGGCGGCCTCGGCGAGGCGTCGGAGCATTTGAAGCGCGGGATCGTCGGAGTGCAGGAACTCCAGCGTCTGGCTGCCGCGCATGGTGGCCTTGCCGGGCGGATCGGGCATCAAGGTTGGATGCTCGTAGATGGCGCGGGCGAGGTCGGCATTGAAAGCGGGGACGCTCGGCCAGCCTTTCACATGGCCGAGGGGATGGCGCCGCAAGAGCCGATCGTAGTCGAGGAGCTCCTGCGCCGCCTCCAGCCGGCCGGTCTGCTGCAGCAGGATCGACAGATGCGCCTGCGCCAGCGGCTGGCCGGGCTCCAGCTCGAGAACGTGGCGGTAGGCGGCCTCGGCGCCGGCGAAGTCGCCGATCTCGCGGAGGGTCTGGGCCAGGGTGGCCTGTGATCTTGCGTTCCGGGGCTCGAGCTCGATCGAGCGGCGAACCGCCGCCAGGGAGCCCTGGAGATCATGCTGTTGGTGGAGCGCGGACCCGAGATTGATGTGGGCTTGGGCCAGATCGGGCGCCAGCGCGATGGCACGGCGATAGCCGGCGACCGCCGCTTCGATCTGGCCGAGCTCCTGCAGCACGAAACCGAGATTGACGTGGACCCACGCCACTCTGGCGTTGATGCCGGCCGCTGCCTGATAGGCCATGGCTGCCTCCGGCAGGCGACGCTGACTGGCGAGCACGCCACCGAGATTGTAGTAGGCCTCGAAGGAATGGCCGTCGACGGCAATCGCCTGGTGGAGCGCCTTCACCGCCTCGTCATAGGCTGTCATCTCCTGCAGCGTGATGCCGAGGTTGATCAGGACATGCAGCGCGCGGGGATTGGCGTCGGCGGCTCGGCGATAAGCGGCGACGGCTTCCGCGAGCCTGCCGTCCTGGCGAAACAGCGTGCCGAGGTTGAAATGTGCCTCGGAGAAATCCACGCGCAGGTGGATAGCGCGTTGAAATGCGGCTTCCGCCTCGACCCTTCGGCCCGCCTCGACGAGCGCCCGCCCATAGTGATTGAGCAACGGAGCGCTCGCCGGCGAGAGGCGGACCGCGGCGTCGAGCTGCGCAACGGCATCCGCTGGTCGGGCAACCTGGGCATAAAGAGAGCCGAGAAGGTAGCGCGGCTCCGGATCCTCCGGCCGGCCGGCGATGAGGCGGCGATAGATCGCCTCGGCGTCGCCGATACGCCCGGCGCGCCAATGCTCGCGCGCCTCGGCGAGCAGCGCCCTGGGGTCGGCGAGCGGCGATGTCGACGAGGGAATGTTTCGATCGGGGCGATGCTGAGTCATGCGCGCATGAGTTATGCGCGCTGCAAGCACCTCACCGTTCCCGCCGGGAAACCGCGAGCGTGAATCTCCGCACCCCTTAAGGGGCAGGTATCACGAGATTTTGAACTCGCAGTCGTCCCGCATCTTCCGCCTCGACGTGCAACCCGAGGAAGGTCGCGGTGTCACCGCGTCTCCTGCACCATGTCCTGGATCTTCTGCATGGTGTCGGCGCGCGCGGCGGTCCACTTCGCCTCGTCGTATTTCAGCACCTTCACCTTCTCGAGGGGCGGCAGCCCGCCCGGAAGATGCTCGAGGTCGAGGTCCTGTCGCGCCGGCCGGCGGAAGGTATGCGCCAGGATCATCTCCCGGACGTCCTTGCGCGTGATGAAGTCCACGAACTTCTTGGCCGGCCCCTGGTCGGGTCCGCCCTTGATGATCGCCACGCCCTCCATCTGCACCGCAGTGCCGTCGGTGGGATAGATCACCTTGATCGGCGCGCCGTTCTTGGCCCAGAGATAGCCCGCATATTCCAGCGAGACACCGAGCGGATACTCGCCGTTGCCGACGCCGGAGAACACCAGCGACGACTTGTTCAGCACCTTGAGGTTCTTGTAGAGCTTGGTGGTCTCCGCCCAGCCCTTGTCGCCGTCGCCCCAGAGATCGACCCAGAGCGTGGTGTTGGTGTAGGCGGAGCCGGAGTTGGCGGGATCGGTGAATGCGATCTTGCCTTTCCACTTCGGGTTCAGAAGATCGCTCCAGGATTTCGGCAGATCCGCCGCCGCCACTTCCTTGGTGTTGGCGAGGATCACCAGCAGGTGCAGGTTGGTGCCGAGCCACCGGTCCTGCGGATCGCGGAATTCCGGCGGCACCGCGTCCGCATTGCTCGAATGGTAGGGCGCGAAATACTCGGCGTTGCCCTGCAGCAGCGAGCGCGAGACCCCCCAGATGATGTCGCCCTGCGGACGGTCCTTCTCGGCAGCGATGCGCTTCATCAGCACGCCGGAGCCCGCCTCCACCGGCTGCACCTGGATGCCGGCCTCCTTCTTGAAGGCCTCGAAGACGAGGTTGTCGAGGATGCTCTCGTTGGCGGAATAGACGATGAGCTGATCGTCGGCGGCGCGCGCGGTCGCGCCGATATTGAGCGCGAGCAGCAACGCCGTGGCGCCGGCGATCATCGAGCGGCGATTGGCCATGGTTCCCCCCGTCATTCTTGGCGCGCCTGCGAGCGTCGTCGAGCGCGTGGACCGGCGACGGTAGTGAGCGGGTCCGACGCCGTCAAGCATCGGCGGCCGCTTCGGGCGCGCCTTGCGCCGCTTGGTCGGCATCGAGTAAGCCTGGGACAGCATAGGTTCGGAAGAGAGGCTCACATGTTCCGGGTCGCGATCCTCGACGACTACCAGAAAGTCGCGCTCAGCATGACGGATTGGAAAATCCTCGAGCCGGAAGTGGAGGTGCAGGCCTTCGCCGACAATCTGATCGACGTTCCGAAGCTCGCGGAGCGCCTCCACACCTTCGACGCGGTGGTGGCGATGCGCGAGCGAACGCCGATGCCGAGGGCGCTCCTCGAGCGGCTTCCCAACCTGCGCCTGATCGTCACTGCCGGCATGCGCAATGCTGCCATCGACATAGAGGCGGCGACCTCGCGCGGCGTGCTGGTGACCGGCACGGACATGCTGGCGCATCCGACCGCCGAGCTCACGTGGGGGCTTATCATCGGCATCATGCGCCACATCCCGTTCGAGGCGGCGGCGATGCGGCGCGGCGCCTGGCAGACCACGCTCGGGCGGGGGCTGCAGCGCAAGACCCTCGGCATCATCGGCCTCGGCCGGCTCGGGGCTCAGGTCGCCACGGTCGGCAAGGCCTTCGGCATGAAGGTGATCGCCTGGAGCCAGAACCTCACGGCGGAGCGCGCCGAGGCGGCGGGTGCCACGCTGGTCAGCAAGGAGCAGCTCTTTGCCGAAGCCGACGTGGCGACGATCCACCTCGTGCTCTCCGACCGCACGCGCGGGCTGGTGGGCGCCGCCGATCTCGCCCGCATGAAGCCATCAGCCTATCTTGTCAACACTTCGCGCGGGCCGATCGTCGACGGGGCGGCCCTGCTGGAATGCCTAAGGGCGCGCCGCATCGCCGGTGCCGCGCTCGACGTCTTCGATCAGGAGCCGCTGCCAGCAGACCATCCGCTGCGCCAGCTCGACAATGTCGTGCTGACGCCGCATCTGGGCTACGTGCTCGAGGAGAACTACCGCATCGTCTACCGCCAGGCGGCGGAGAACATCCGCGGCTTCCTGGACGGCAAGCCGACGCGGATGATCGGTAAATAGGGGTCACGCCCCATTGGCTGACTAGCCTCTCATAGCTTCTGCGGCTTTAGCTTGCCATCACGACCAAAGGTAAAGAGAGCTGGCGGCCTTGCCGTTCCGGCTCTTCTTTGGATGGCTCGAAGCGCTTTAACAAAGACATTCGCCATTTGAGGGCCCGTAAGGTTTCCGGCAGTGAGCACGACGGCGACCACGCGCGCCTCTTTGAGAGCGCTCAGTTCATTCGGGCGATGTCGGATGCGGGCGTCCTTGGTGAGAACGATCCAATTTTTGCGCCCAACCTCTCTGAGCCATTCTTCGTCCGGCGCATTAGTTTGAAAATGAGTGTCGTGGACTTCGACAAGAGCGCCCGCTTTTCGTAAGGCGTCAGCCACATAGTGGCGACCGAGCGATCGATCGACGAAAAGCGTTCTTTCTTCAAGCTGCCTGGACTTCGAGCTCGCAGCGGATCGCTTCTTCGATTTCATTTCGGTCCGCGCCGTAGTCGACAGCTAGATCGTCGACCGCCTCACCTGCCTTGTAGCGTTCTGCGATCAATGCTGTGGGTATGCCCAAGCGACGAATGCTCGGGCGGCCGAATGAAAGCGTCGGGTCGATGACGACAGGGCCGGTCGGCGCATTGTCAGGCTCCGCGCGGGTAAATGGATAGAGGCGAATAGGGATGCCGTGCGAATCCCGCTCTATACGCTTGAGGTGAAGTTCAATGACTTCGCGCATAGCGAGCTGGCCGTGAGCAGAGGCCGTAATTAGTGTGCCAAGTCGCTCGACGAAGAGGTCAAGGCCGTCTGTTACGAATTGCTGATCCGCAAGAGGCCGCTCACTACCAAAATGCTGGCGCAAAAATCTGACAGCCTCCCGAACCCTCGATAGGGGGATACGATGCTGGCGGCGAATCGCTGACAGGACGTGAGCTTCAACAAGATTTGTAAAGGACAAATATCCCTTCGCCCGGTCGGCGGGGGTGATTACCGGCTCAAATCGCCGTGTCCCGTCCTGGACAGGATAGTCACGGCCGAGTGTCCATGCCCTCAGCGTCGCGGGAGGTATCCGAAGATAATGGGCAGCCTCCTGGATGCGGTATGCGGGCCTATCCGATATGGAGTGCTTGCTCATATGGTTATTATATGTGCATTCCGAATTAGATGCATCACACATTGAAGCGGAAGTGCAGGATGTCGCCGTCCTGCACCACGTATTCGGCGCCTTCGAGGCGCATCTTGCCGGCGTCCTTGGCGCCCTGCTCGCCGCCGCCGGCGACGAAGTCGGCGTAGGAGATGGTCTCCGCGCGGATGAAGCCCTTCTCGAAATCCGTGTGGATGACGCCCGCCGCCTCCGGCGCCTTGGCGCCGCGGCGCACGGTCCAGGCGCGCGCCTCCTTGGGGCCGACGGTGAGGAAGGTCACGAGATCGAGGAGATGGTATCCGGCGCGGATGACGCGGGTGAGGCCCGCCTCCTCGAGCCCGAGGGTCGCCAGGAACTCGCGCTTCTCCGCCTCGTCCTGCAGTTGCGCCACCTCGGCCTCGATGGCGGCGGAGATGACCACGGTCTCGGCGCCGCGCTCCTTCGCGTACGCCGCCACCCGCGCCGACTGCGCGTTGCCGGTGGCCGCGGCCCCTTCCTCGACGTTGCAGATGTAGAGCACGGGCTTCGAGGAGATGAGCTGCAGGCGCTTCAGGATCTGGCGCCCTTCCTCGTCGAGCTTGACCGTCCGAGCCGGCTTGCCGTCGCGGAGCGCCGCCAAGACCGGCTCCATCACCGCGAGCTCCGCCTTCGCCTCCTTGTCGTTGCCACGCGCCTTCTTCTGCGCTGCGACGACGCGCTTCTCCAGACTCTCGAGATCGGCGAGCAGCAGCTCGGTCTCGACGATCTCGGCGTCGCGGATCGGGTCGATCGAGCCTTCCACGTGAGTGATGTCGCCGCTCTCGAAGCAGCGCAGCACATGGGCGATGGCGTCGACCTCGCGGATGTGGCCGAGGAACTGGTTGCCGAGACCCTCGCCTTTGGAGGCGCCGCGCACCAAGCCGGCGATGTCGACGAACTCGAGCTGGGTCGGCACGATCTTGGCGGATTTCGCAAGCTTGGCGCAGACCTCGAGACGCTCGTCCGGCACCGCCACGCGTCCGACATTGGGCTCGATGGTGCAGAAGGGGTAGTTCGCCGCCTCCGCAGCTTGCGTCGCGGTCAGCGCGTTGAAGAGCGTCGACTTCCCCACATTGGGCAGGCCGACGATGCCGCAGTTAAATCCCATTGGCGTCGTCTTCCGGTTTGGCGCGCGGCCGCGGCGGCTTGGGCGGCGGCGGATTGAGGATGAGGGCGACCTTGCTCATGAAGCCCGGCGCGTCGTCCTTCACCAGCAGCGGCAGCGCCTCGGCAATCGCCTCGTTGAGCGGATTGACCCAGCCCATCTCCTCCTCGTCGAAATTCTGCAGCACGTAGTGCAGCACCAGCTCCTTGGCGCCGGGATGGCCAATGCCGAGGCGGACGCGCCAGTAGTCGGGCCCGATCGTTTCGTCGATCGAGCGCAGCCCATTGTGCCCCGCCGCGCCGCCGCCACGCTTCACCCGGAGCTTGCCGGGCGCCAAATCGAGCTCGTCGTGGATCACCGCGATCTCCGCGGGCTCGATCTTCAGGAAGCGCGCGCAGGCGCCGACGGATTCGCCGGAGAGGTTCATGAAGGTCATCGGCTTCAAGGCCAGTACCCGCTCGCCCCCCACGGTGCCTTCGGCGATCTCGCCGGAGAACTTGGTGCGGAAGGGCGCGAAGTCATGGCGGCGGGCAAGCGCATCCACCGCCATGAATCCGATGTTGTGGCGGTTGCGCGCATAGCGGGACCCGGGGTTGCCGAGCCCGACAATAAGGCGCATCGCCGCCGCCGGGCGTGTCGTCGGGATACCGGCCCGAGAGCCTTAGCCCTTCGCCGGTGCGCCCTTGGCGGGAGCGGCCGCACCGCCTTTGGCCGCACCAGCGGCGGCACCGGCGGCGGGTGCCGCGGCACCGGCTGCCGGAGCGGCACCCTCGGCGGGCGCTGCCCCCTCGGCGCCGGCTGCCGCCGCAGCCTCGGCTGCGGTTGCGGCAGCCTGGGCTGCCGCCTGGGCGGCTGCCAGCTCCTCGCGCACCACGGTCGGCGCGGCGACGGTCGCCACGGTGAAGTCGCGGCCGATCACCGGCTTGGTGCCGGCCGGCAGCGCCACCTTGTTGATGTGGACGCTGTCACCGATGTCGAGCCCGTCGAGGCTAACCACGATCTGGTCGGGGATCGCATCGGCGTTGCAGTAGAGCTCGATCTCGTGGCGCACCAGGTTGACGATGCCGCCGCGCTTGATCCCCGGCGACTTCTCGGCGTCGACGATATGGACGGGGATCGCCACCGCGATCCGCGCGCCCGCGCCGACACGCATGAAGTCCACGTGAAGTGCCCGATCCGTCACCGGATCGAGCTGCACGTCGCGCGGCAACGCGCGCTCCTTGCCGCCGTTCACCTCGACCTGCAGCAGCCGGGCGAAGAAGCCCGGCTTGTGGAGCTCGCGGGTGAGCTCCTGGGGATCGACGGTGATCAGCATCGCCGGCTTCTTGTCGCCGTAGATGACGCCGGGAACGCGGCCGCTGCGACGGGTGGCCCGGGCGGCCCCCTTTCCGGCCCGGTCACGCGCCTCGGCGCGAATGGTGGTGAGCTCAGCCATGACGTCTTGCTCCTTCCGATCGGAACAGTCCGGCGCCAGTCGCCCGTCGCGCTGGCTTCCGCCGGTGGAGCGTCGGCCTCCAGGGGTGCCGCCCGCTCCGCTACTGCCCGGGCCTAAGCCCGGGCGAAATTCTTCAGTCGAACAGGCTCGACACCGACCGCTCCTCGCTGATGCGGCGGATCGCCTCGGCCATCAGCGGCGCGATCGAGAGCTGCCTTATATTGTGCGCCACGCGCACCGCCTCGGTGGCGAGGATACTGTCGGTCATCACCAGCTCCTGCAAGGGGGAAGCGGTGACGCGGCCGACCGCGCCCCCCGACAGCACGCCGTGGGTCACATAGGCGGAGACCGACTTCGCGCCGCGCGCGGTGAGCGCCTCGGCGGCGTTGCAGAGCGTGCCGGCGCTGTCGACGATGTCGTCCACCAGAATACAGCGGCGATTGTCGATGTCGCCGATGATGTTCATCACCTCCGACGTGCCGGCGCGCTCGCGCCGCTTGTCGATGATGGCGAGGTCGGCATCGAGGGCCCGCGCGATCGCCCGCGCGCGCACCACGCCGCCGACGTCCGGCGACACGATGACGAGGTCACCGCCGTCGTAGCGGTCCTTGATGTCCTTGATGAAGACCGGCGAGGCCAGCAGATTGTCGGTCGGGATGTCGAAGAAGCCCTGGATCTGCCCCGCGTGCAGGTCGAGGGTCAGCACGCGGTCGGCGCCGGCGGCGGTGATCATGTTGGCGACCAGCTTCGCCGAGATCGGCGTGCGCCCGGCCGATTTGCGGTCCTGGCGCGCGTAGCCGTAATAGGGGATGACCGTGGTCATGCGGCGGGCGGAGGCGCGGCGCAGCGCGTCCAGCGTCACCAGCAGCTCCATCAGATTGTCGTTCGCCGGGAAGGACGTCGACTGGATGACGAAGACGTCCTCGCCGCGCACGTTTTCCTGGATCTCGACGAAGATCTCCATGTCGGAGAAGCGCCGCACGCTCGCCTTGGTGAGCGGCAGGTTGAGATACGCAGAAATCGCCTCGGCGAGCGGCCGATTGCTGTTGCAGGTAAGGATTTTCATCCGATCTCGCCGATTGCGGGCAGCTTGCCCAATGCGCCCCCGGTCGGCGCGGCGGGAATGTAACAAAGGGGCAATGGCCTGTAAACCGCGGCAGAAAGCCGCTATTCAGAAGGCCTTGCAAGGATTGATTAAGATCCGCTCTTGACCTGCTCCGCCTTCTCGATCAGCGCCAGGATGCCGGGCGCCGCGGCGCGGGCGACGGCATTGGCGACCTCGCCCCAGGGTCCGTCGAGGCTGCCCTGCGGGATCGCGTTTTCCTGGCTCACCACGCCGAGCTGCTGGCCGTCCGGCTGCAGGAGCGCCCAGGTGATCCTCACCTTCTGGCGCCCGTCTCGCGGCGGATCGAGCGCGACGTTGCCGACGACGGCGAGGGCATTGCCGTCGCCCTCGCCGGGCAGGACCTTGATCTGCGCCAGCTCCAGCGCGGCCGCCATGGCGAGCTTGAGCGCGTTCTTGCCGTCGCCGGGGGCGCCCGCTACCGGCCAGACGACGATCCGCCTGAGGCTCGGCTCCTTGCCGCCGGCCTCGACCGCGCTCGGATTGTCGTCCTGCAGCAGCTTTGCCACCGCCGGTGCCGCGGCGTCCGCCACCGCCTTCACCGCCGAGGGATCGCCGCGGTTGAGCGTAGCGAGCGCCACCGGCGCGGCGCTGCTGGTCTGGCCCGCGGTGCGGCCGTTGCGATCGACCAGCCGCCAGTCGATCGCAATGCTTCGGCCGCCCTCCGCCGCGTGCGCGGTGCCGAGCAGGCTCAAGCTGGCGCGTCCGGCGTCCTCCGTGGAGGCCAGGATGTTCTGCTGCTGAAGCGCGTCGGCCATCGCGGCGGAGAGCTGGCTGCGGGCATCAGGCGCGATCCCCGCCACCGGCGAAACCGCGATGCTGGCGGTATCGCGCAAGGTCAGGATCGGCGCCTTGGGGCCGGGCATGTCGTCGGCGAGCGGATGCGGCAGCGGCTGACAGGCCGAGAGAATGAACAGCAGCGCGGCGGCCGGGAGGCGGCGCATCAGGGCACCGCGCAGGCGACGAGCAGTCCCGGCCGCTCTCATCGCGAAGAGTAGGCTGAGGCGTGGCATCGAGCGTCAGGCGATCGCGAAATCGAGGCTCGCCCGCGACAGCACGCGGGCGCCGCTGGCGGTCACCTCGGAGGTGCGGCCGAGCGTCATCGCCAGCCCGTGCTCGGCGTCGAAGACGATCATGTGCAGGAAAAACACCATGCCCGGCGCCGCCTCGACGGGATTGCCGTGATAGAGCATCGGCCAATCCATCCAGTTGGGCGCGAAGGTGGTGCCGAGGCTGTAGCCGCAGGCGTTGAGACGATGCGCGCGATGGCCCGCGGCATCGAGGCTCCGCGCATGGGCGTCGAACACCTCGCCGATCGGCCGGCCCGGCCTGAGCGCATCCTCGGCGGCGTGAAGCGCGTCGGCTGCCGCCTTGTGCATCTCCTTGAGGCGTGGATCGACCTTGCCGATCGCCAGCGTGCGCATCAGGCAGGAATGGTAGTGGCGATAGGCGCCGGCGAACTCCAGGGTGAGCTGGTCCTGGGCGTCGAGCTTGCGCCGTCCGCTCTTGTAGCGGCAGAGAAGGGCGTCGGGGCCGGAGCCGATGATGTATTCGTTGGCGGGATCGTCACCGCCGCCGCGGAATACAGCGCCCTGCATCGCCGCCAGGATCTCGCCCTCGTCGGCGCCGGGCTTCGCGAGCTTCCAGGCCTCGTCGAGAGCGGCGTCGCAGAGCTCGGCGGCGCGCCGCACATAGGCGAGCTCCGTCGGGCTCTTGACCACGCGCAATTTGCTGACGAGCTCCGACGCGTCGACGAGAGTGCAGAAGCCCTCCAGCGCCGCCTGCAGTCGCTGGCCGTTGCGCGCGGTCAAGCCATAGGATTCCCATTCGACGCCGAGCCGCTTTCCCTTGCCGCCGTGCTCGGCGAGGATCGCCCGCAGCTCCTCCGCCGGCTTCACGCTTGGCCCGTCGACCCAGATCCGGATGTCGGAAATGATCGAGGTGTGCTTCGCCTGCAAGAGGTCCGGCGCACGCGTCAGCAGCGTGAGCTTGCCGTCCGCGCCGAGATAGAGGCACTGGAAGTAGACGTAGCCGAACGTGTCGTAGCCCGTCAGGTAGTACATGCTCTCCTGGCGGAAGATCAGCAGGCCGTCCAGGCCTGCGGCGGTCATCGCCTTGATCGCATGCTTCTGGCGCTGCTCGAGCTCTTCTTTGGGAAAGTGAATGGCCACTTGCGCTGGCTCCGGTCAGGAATTGCGAGCTGTGTCCCGGCGCTGCCGAGCACCAGCACGCAATCATACCGATATGCGTGGCCACCGCATCCCCGTTGTTTGCTCGGTGGCGCCCGTTTCCGTGGAGCAGCCGCGCGCTCTGCCGCTACGCCGGTGTTACACGCCAGATCACGTCGCCGACATCATCCGCCATCAGCACCGAGCCGTCGGGGCCGAGGGTCACGCCGACCGGCCGGCCATAGGACACCTTCTCGTCGGGTGCCAGGAAGCCCGAGAGGATGTCGCGCGCGGGGCCGGAGGGACGGCCGTTCGCGAAGGGCACGAAGACCAGCTTGTAGCCGCTGAGCTTGCTGCGGTTCCAGGAGCCGTGCTGGCCGATTGCCATGCCATCGGGGAATCCCGGCAGCGTGCCGGCGGGCAGCCAGCAGAGGCCGAGCGACGCGGTGTGGCCGCCGAGGGCGTAGTCGGGCGTGATCGCCTTCGCCACCATTGCCGCATCCTGCGGCACCCGGTCGTCCACCGTCTGAGCCCAATAGCAATAGGGCCAGCCGTAGAAGCCACCCTCGCGCACGGAGGTGAGATAATCGGGCGGCGTCTCGTCGCCGAGCCCGTCGCGCTCATTCACCACCGTCCAGAGCACGCCAGTCGTGGGCTCCCAGGCGAGGCCCACGGCGTTGCGCAGGCCGCTCGCGAAGATGCGGCTGCTGCCGCTCCTGAGGTCGAGCTCGTGGATGGCGGCGCGGCCTTCCTCGACCTCCATGCCGTTGTCGGCGATGTTGGTGAGGGAGCCGACGCCGGCATAGAGCTTGGTTCCGTCGGGGCTCGCCAGCAGGCTGCGGGTCCAGTGGCCGCCGGGCTTGAAGGTGGCGAGCCGGCGCCCGGGTGCGGTGATCCGGGTGGCGCCGGGCGTATAGGGGAAGGCCATCACGCCGTCGGTGTTGCCGACATAGAAGGTGTCGCCGAGGAGTGCCATGCCGAAGGGCTGGTTGAGCCCCTCCATGAAGGTCTCGCGGATCTCGGCGACACCGTCGCCGTCGGCATCGCGCAGCAGCGTAATGCGGTTCGGGCTCACTCCCATGGCCTTGGCGCGCTTCATGGTGGCGACCATCGCGTAGTCGAAGAGGCTGCGGGCGCGGCGCTCGACGTTCATCGCCTCCGCCACCAGCACGTCGCCGTTCGGCAGCACATAGATCCAGCGCGGGTGATCGAGGCCGCTGGCGAAGGCGTTGACCTTGAGCCCGGGCGCCGCCACCGGCGTCTGTCCCGGCGCCCAGCCCCGGGCGGTCGGCATCTTGAGGGTCGGAATGGCGCCCTGCGCCTTTGCCGTCGGGATCGCCGGCGCGCTACCCCAGGCGGGCACAGGCGAAGGGTCGGTCATCCGCCGGAAGGCCACCGTCACCGCACCAATCAGCGCGACGAGCTGGGCGAAGATCTGTGAAAAGCTCAAGGTGCTACCTCCTCGGTCGCATGATCGGTCACGGCCCCCAGGCCCACCATCCGGGCCCCCAGGGGCTCCAGTCCCAGCTATCGTCCGCCAGCACGTCCGCGGTCACCTGCTGCTCGTTTACCAGCTGACGCTGAAAGACTTCCTGCCGGTATCGATCGTAGGCGGCCTGCGTTCCGACATAGAGACAGTTGCAGACCAGGGGATCCGCATAGAGGTAGATGACCTTGTCCCCCTTTATCTGACTCAGGAAATGATGCGGCGGCAGACCGGTGATCTCCCGCTGTCGCGTGGGATTGGACGCCGGCAGGACATCGAAGCCGGCGGCTGCCAGCAGATCCTCCTTGTCGGCGATGCGGTCCGACTGGCCCGTGCAGGCGCCGAGGATGCTGCCGAACGCGAGTACGAGAACGGCGCGCAGATCCTGATGTCCCATCATGTCCCGCCGCCTGCGAGGCCTTCCACCGCCAGCGTCATCACCTGCCGGCTGCGGAACAGCACCATCTCCCGCCAGGGCCGCGTGTCCGGGAAGAAGTGCCGCTTGAGCGCGCGCTTGATGCGCTGGGTCTCGGGGTCGTTCCAGTCGACGGTGTTGCGGGCATGCAGCACGTGATCCTCGCGCATCGGCCCGCGGCCCTGCTCGGGGCTGAAGGTGCCGAACTCCAGCGCCACATAGACCGCGCGCGGGCCGAAATGGCGTTGCCAGAAGTCGGTGCCGGCGGTGCCGTGTTTCGGCACCGAGGCCGAGGTGCCGAGCAGCGGCACGGTCACGCCCTCGCCATACCACTGGAGCGCGGTGGCAATGTTGGGTGAACCCGGATCGTGGTCGCAGATCAGCTCGCCGTGGCCGTAGGGGCCGAGGCCGGTATGGAGGTCGACGGCGGCGATCGCCGTCTTTGCCCCGAGATCGTAGTCGGCGAGGATGCGCTCCAGGGTCTCGCGGGCCCAGGTCGGCCGGTCGCCGCCGTAGAAGATGCCGCGCGGATGTCTGTACTGGCCGCCGCTGCGGGCGAGCTGCAGCGCCCGGTCGCCGTGCTTCTCGCGGAACGCCTTGATGCGCGCCTCGCCGGCAGCCACCAGCTCCGGCGCCAGGCTCGCCGGCACGAAGGCGTCGGCGAGCGCGTCATATTCCGGGTTCTCCGGCAGCGGCTGGCTGAAATCATAGAAGTTGCGGTTGAGGTCGACGTTCTCCTCGGTGACCCGGCGTAGCCACGAAAAACCATAAGGGTTGATCGCGTGCACGTGCAGGATCGCAACGTCCTTCGGGAGCGTCGCCGTTGCGGTGGTCGCGAGCCAGTCCGACTGGCAGGCGGAGCCGCAGAAGCCCTCGACGCCATGCGTCGCGGAGATCGTCACCAGAAGCCGGGAGGCGCCGGCGTCGCCCTGCAGCGCCACGTCGGTGAAGAGCGCCTCGCCCGCCGGCCCGGGATTCGGGTTGCGGTAGGACTTCACCGGCAGCTTGGCGCGGCTCGCCAGCTCCCGGAACTGCTGGCGGGCGGCCGTATAGTCGCGGGAGTAGCGGTGCTCCGCCGCCTCTTCCGGCGATGGGGTCAGGGTGAGGCGCATGTCCGTCCTTTTCCGTCAGGGCTCCAGAGCGATCGCCGAGATCAGCCGGCCGTAGGTACGATCGTGCTCCCAGCAGGCGCGGCGGTAGGAGAAGAACCGCGTCGGCTCCGCGGCGGTGTCGCCGCCGGTCGCGGCGATGTTGCGCAGGCCCAGACGCTCCAGCCGGCGGAGCACATAGGCCGGGAGGTCGAAGAGGAAGTGGCCGTCGCGCGGTGCCGGCGCGAAGAGGTCCGTGTTGTCGATGCGATCGGCGAGAAAGCGGTCGCGGAACTCCGATCCCACTTCGTAGGATTCGGGACCGATGCAGGGGCCGACCACGGCGCGCAGGCGCTCGCGCCTGGCGCCCTTCAGCGTCATTGCCTCGACCGTTGCGTCGACGATGCCGTGGACGGCGCCGCGCCAGCCGGCGTGGCAGGCGCCGATCACCGGCACCTCCGGGTCGGCGAGCAGCACCGGCGCGCAGTCGGCGGCAAGCACGCCAAGCGCCAGGCCCGGCACCACCGTCACCATGCCGTCGGCACGCGGCGCCGCATCGCGTGTCCAGGGGGTCACCACATCCACCACATCGGCGCTGTGGATCTGGTAGCAGGTCACCAGCCGCCCCGGCCCGACGCCGAGCGCTTCGGCGACCCGCGCGCGGTTCTCCGTCACCTTCTCCGGTTCATCCATCGACCCGTAGCCGCAATTGAGCGACGCGAAGAGACCCTCGCTGACGCCGCCCTCGCGGGTGAAAAAGCCGTGGCGGATTCCCGGCGCGGCGAGGATCTCGGCGGTGATCATGAAGCGGCGGTCTCCGGGAATCCGGCGGGAACGGGCGCATCGGCGCGTGTCAGCGCGATCGCCTTGAAGAGCGTGCCCATTTCCGCGCGATCGATCAAGCGATGGACGCCGCTCTCGATCGTCTTGCGCTGCGCCGGCGATGCGCGCTCGAGAAGCCTCGCCATCCGCGCTTCGATGCCGAGCGCGCGCAGGAACTCGCCCTGGGTCACCGGCCCGTGGACGCCGGCGCCGGCTGCCCGCGCCGCCGCCGCGAACGCCGCGAAATCCACATGGGCAGTGAGGTCGGCGCTGCCGGGGGCGTCCAGCACCGGGTGATAGGCGTGCCTCCGGACCGCCTGCAGCGTGTCGCCGCAGGCGCTCTTGGCGTGGCCGTAATCGATGAGCAAAGCGGCACCGCCCTCGCTCTGGATCCGCGCGCCGAGGCTCGTCGCCAGCGCGAGCGCGGCCGGACAGGTCTCCGCGATGCTGCCGGGCGGCGCGTCGCCGAGCGATTTCGGCAGCAGCGCCGCCGCCGGGCTTGGTGCCGGATCGCGCAGGAAGGCAAGGCCGCCGTCGGCGCCGAGCCCGATGCGCCGCTCATGCCAACCGGCGCCGGTGCGCTCGAATTGGCGGATCGGCAGCGCGTCGAGGAACTCGTTGGCAATGAGGAGCAGCGGGCCTGGCGGCAGCGTTTCCGCCGTGTCGTGCCAGGCAGGCGCCGCGGCGGCGAGCGTCTGGGCCTGCAGCGCGCGGAGCGGCGGGCTGGTCTCTACCAGATGGAGCCGGAGCGCGCGGCGGAAATCCGGCGCCACCTTGAGCGCGCGGAGCGCGTCCGCCATCAAGGTGCCGCGGCCGGGCCCGAGCTCCGCCAGCAGCACCGGATCCGGCCGCCCGATCCGGTCCCAGGCGTCGGCGCACCAGAGGCCGACGAGCTCGCCGAAGACCTGGCTGACCTCCGGCGCGGTGATGAAGTCGCCCGCGATCCCCAGTGGATCGCGGGTGGCGTAATAGCCGAGGCGCGGATGCTGCAGCGCCTCGGCCATGAATTCGGCGATGGTGAGGGGGCCGGTGGTCCGGATGCGGCGCGCCAGGAGGTCGCCGAGCTCCGTCATCGCTAGGGCTGCGGCGCCCTCTTGAGCGCGTACCAGATCATCGCGATGCCGATCAGGACCAGCGGCACCGACAGCAGCTGCCCCATGGTGATGGAGCCGCCGAGGATAAAGCCGAGCTGCGGGTCTGGCTCGCGGAAGAACTCGCCGATGATGCGGGCGATCCCATAGCCCATCAGGAACACGCCGGAGGTCAGGCCGCTGCGCTCGCGCGCTCGGGTGAAGCGCTGCAGGATAAAGAGGATCGTGAACAGGATGATCCCCTCGAGGGTCGCCTCGTAGAGCTGGCTCGGGTGGCGCGGCTCCTGGCTCGGATCGCGCGGGAAGACCATCGCCCAGGGCACGTCGGTCGGGCGGCCGTAGAGCTCGCCGTTGATGAAGTTGGCGAGCCGTCCGAAGAACAGGCCGATCGGCACCGCGCAGACCAGGATGTCGCCGAGGCGAAGCAGGTTGATCCGGTGCTTGCGGGTGAAGAGGGCGAGGGCGATCACCACGCCGATGGCGCCGCCGTGGAAGGACATGCCGCCCTTCCAGAGCTCCAGCGCCTGCAGCGGGTTCCCCGAGTAGTAAGGGAGGTTGTAGAAGAGGACATAGCCGATGCGGCCGCCCAGCACGACGCCGAGGGTCACCCAGACCAGGAAATCGTCAAGCAGCGGCGGATCGATGACATGCGGCGGCCGGCGGGCGATCGCCACGCAATAGCGCCAGCCGATCAGGAGACCCGCGATATAGGCGAGCGCGTACCAGCGGATGGCAAAGGGACCGATCGCGATCAGGACGGGATCGATCGCCGGAAACGGAATTGTCAGCATCAGCGATAGGGATCGTCGGCGCCGAGGTAGGTCTGGACGTAATGCGCGATGCCGTCCTCCAGCGCGGTGGTCGGCTGGGTGTAGCCGGCGGCCTGCAGCTTCTTCAGCGAAGCCTCGGTGAAGTATTGGTAGCGCTCGCGGATCGCCGGCGGCATGTCGATGTACTGGATCTGCGGCTCGTGGCCGAGGGCACGATAGACCGCCGCGGCGAGGTCGGCGAAGCTGCGCGCCTTGCCGCTCCCCATGTTGAAAAGGCCGCTCACCTCCGGGTGGTCGTAGAGCCAGAGCAGCATATCGACGCAGTCGCGCACATAGACGAAGTCGCGCTGCTGGCCGCCGTCGGGAACGTCGTCGCGATAGGAGCGGAAGAGCCGCGCCGGCTTGCCTTCCTTGGCGAGCGGGTAGATCTGGTGGGCGACGCTGCGCAGCGGCCCCTTGTGGTACTCGTTGGGGCCGTAGACGTTGAAGAACTTGCAGCCGACCCACTGCCCCGGCTTCGGCCCGCCGCGCTCGATGAGGCGCGCCACCCGGCGATCGAAGAGGTGCTTCGACCAGCCATAGGCGTTGAGCGGCTTGAGCTTGGCAAGCGCTGCCGTCGAGGCGGCGTCCTCGAAGCCTGCCTCGCCGCCGCCATAGGTGGAGGCGGAGGAGGCGTAGAAGAAGCGGCAGCCGCGGGCGGCGCACCACGTCCAGAGCCGGTGCGAGAGCGTGAAGTTGTTGGCGATGATCAGATCGGCGTCGGTCTCCAGAGTCGAGGAGATCGCGCCGAAGTGGAACACGATGTGGATGTCGTGCGCGTGATCGTCGAGAAAGTCGAGGAGCTGCTCGGGAGGCACGATGAAGGCGAGCTCGCGCTTCGCCAGGTTGCGCCATTTGTCGTCGCTGCCGAGCCTGTCGCAGATGACGATGTCGCGCTCCCGGCGCTCCTCCAGCGCCGCGGCCAAATTCGACCCGATGAAACCGGCGCCGCCGGTGATGACGATCATCTCGTCCTGCCCCCAGTCTGGCGGTGTTATAGGCTTTGCCGGCCCGATCGCAACGGCTGATTTCGCGCCCGCAGGGGCATCCTGCAGGGGTATAATGACCGGGTCCGCAGCGAAGGAGAGCGAGTCATGCAGAGCGACAACCGCTTCCTCGACGATCTCGCCCGCGTCGCCTCCGGCGCGCTGGGCGCGCTCACGGGCGTGCGCGAGGAAGTGGAGGCGAGGCTCCGCGACCAGTTCCAGCGCATCCTCGACCGCATGGATCTGGTGCGCCGGGACGAGTTCGAGGCGGTGCAGGCGATGGCCGCCAAGGCGCGCGCCGAGCAGGAGCACCTCGCCGAGCGCGTCGCGGCGCTGGAAGCGGCGCTCGCCGCCGAGCCGCGGCGAAAACCCGGCCGCAGCCACGCGAGCGGCGAGGGCAAGTCCGCGTCGGAGGATCAGAGCTAAGACTCTGTCATCCACAGATTTTGTAGGCTTTTGAGAGCGTCCCACCAAATCTAGCCTTGCGTGGCCTGGGGTGCTTTGGCACCCTACAGCCTATGGTAGCTACGGGGGATTCAGCCACCAGATGTCGGGCCGCTTCGGCTGCCGGCTCGACGACCCGGCGCGCTGCCAGCTAGCAACAGGAAGGGGGCGCCCATGTCCGAGATCACTGTTGAATCGGCGGCGGCGACCAATCCGATCGATCTCCTGGAGGAGATCGTACAGGCGAACGAGTGGGCGCATGACCGCGCCAGCGACGAGGAAATGGTGGTGGAGATCTCCGGCCGCTGGTGCGACTACCGGATGTTCTTCCTCTGGCAGCAGCACACGAGCGCACTGCATTTCTCCTGCGGCTTCGACATGCGCGTGCCCAAGGCTCGCCGCAATGCGGTGTATGAATTGCTTGCAGCGGTCAACGAGAAGATGTGGATTGGACACTTCGATCTCGGCGCGGACGATCCCTCGCCGTGCTTCCGCCATGGCGTGCTGCTGCGCGGCGCGCTCGGCGCCAGTGTCGAGCAGTTGGAGGATCTCGTGGACATCGCTCTGACGGAGTGCGAACGCTTCTATCCCGCCTTCCAGCTCGTGGTCTGGGGCGGCCGTGGCGCGGAGGATGCGATCACCGCCGCCATGATCGACCCGATGGGCGAGGCGTGATGACGGCGGGCGGCAAGCCGCCCGCGACGACCCTGCTGCTCATCGGCTGCGGCAAGATGGGCGGCGCCCTGCTGAAGGGCTGGCTGGAGCGCGGCGCGGCGCGTCACGTGGTGGTGGTGGAGCCGGGATCCGGCGCCGAGGCCTTCCTAGGCGACCGGCTGGTGGAGCATCGCAAGCGGTTCGAGGAGATTCCGCCGGCCTTCCAGCCGGACGTCGTCGTCTTCGCGGTGAAGCCGCAGGGCATGGACGCGATCGTCCCGCCCTACAAGCGCTACGCCGGGCGCAGCCTCTTCCTTTCGATCGCCGCCGGCAAGACGCTGGCCTATTTCACCCGCCATCTCGACGACGAGGCCGCGGTGGTGCGTGCGATGCCGAACACGCCGGCGGCGGTGGGGCGCGGCATCACCGTCGCCTGCGCCAATCCGCGCGCGACGCCGACGCAGCGCCGGCTCGCCGATACGCTGCTCTCGGCGGTGGGCGAGGTGGGCTGGGTCGAGGAGGAGGCGCTGATCGACGCGGTGACGGCGGTCTCCGGCAGCGGTCCTGCCTATGTCTTCCTGCTGATCGAATGCCTCGCCAAGGCGGGCGTCGCCGCCGGCTTGCCGGCGGATCTTGCGAGCCGCCTGGCGCTTGCGACGGTGGCAGGGTCGGGCGAGCTGGCGCGGCTCTCGCATGAGCCCGCCGCGAAGCTCCGAGAGGCGGTCACCAGCCCGGGCGGCACTACGCGCGCCGCGCTCGACGTGCTGATGGCGGCGGACGGGCTCGAGCCGCTGATGGTGAAGGCGGTGGCGGCGGCGGCGCGCCGCTCGCGGGAGCTGGCGGATTGAGCTAGGCTCCGCCGTCTTTGAATTTCGGCGGATTATCTTCCATGAGCGAGACACTGAGCCCCGCGGCGGAGCGGGTGCAGGCGCTGCTGCGCCAATCCGGGTCGGCGGCGACGGTGCGGCAGTTCGCGACGACGGCGCGCACCTCCGCCGAGGCAGCCGCCGCGATCGGCTGCACCGTGGCGCAGATCGCGAAGTCGCTGGTGTTCCGCACCCGCGGCGGCAAGCCGGTGCTGGTGATCGCCAGCGGCGTCAACCGCGTCGACGAGCAGAAGATCGCCGCCGCGCTCGGCGAGCCGATCGGCAAGGCGGATGCCGGCTTCGTGCGCGATACCACCGGCTATGCGATCGGCGGCGTGGCGCCGATCGGCCATGAAACCCGGCCGCGCATCTTCATCGACGAGGATCTGCGTCAATATTCCAGTATCTGGGCCGCGGCCGGTCACCCCCATGCGGTCTTCGAGCTGACGCCCGCCGAGCTCGAGCGGCTGACCGGCGGCACTGTGCTGGACGTGAAGCAGCGGTTGAGCTGATCGCGAGACCTTCGCCTCGATTGCGCGTCGCGCCGTTTGCGCGGCGACCGCGGACCGGTAGACTTCCTTTATTAGGAGGAACCGCCATGGCCAAGCGAACCAAGCAGGCAAAGCCGCGGGCGGCGACGCCCCGCGATCGCATCCTCGATGCCGCCCTCGATCTCGCCGGGCGATCCGGCTGGCGCAATGCCTCGCTCGGCGCCATCGCCGGCGAGGCCGGCATGCCGATCGGCGAGGTCTATGGCGAATTCCGCTCGCGCGCCGCGATCGTGCGCGGACTGATGAGCCGCACCGACGCCGAGGTGCTGGCGACGCCGACCGATGCCGACGAGACGCCGCGCGACCGCCTGTTCGACATCCTGATGCGCCGCTTCGATCAGCTGAAGCCGCATCGGGCGTCGCTGCGCTCGATCGCCCGCGATCTTCTCGCCGATCCGCCGGCGGCGCTCTGCAGCGCGCCGGCGCTGCTGCGCTCGATGGCCTGGATGCTGGAGGCGGCGGGGGTCGGCACCACTGGCCTCTGCGGCCGGCTGCGCGTTCGCGCCCTCGTGCTGCTCTACCTTTCGGTGATGCGGGTCTTCCTCGCCGACGAGAGCGAGGATCTCGCCCGCACCATGGCGGCGCTCGACCGGCGGCTGCGCCAGGCGGCCCCCTGGCTCGGCTTGGCGGCGGGACCCTCCGACTCCGGCCGTGGGGCGGAGAAGGCTGCCTCCTGACTGGTCGCTAAGCGTCTGGCAGGCCGGCAGCGAGGCTGATCAAAGGCTGCTGACCCGCGGCGGCTCTACGCCGTTGACCGTATACGCCATCGAGCATCGCTCGGGGCAACGAGACGGTGGTCGACCCGATACCACATACAAAAGTGTGAGTTTATGGGGTGCATACCCGTGTCAGGGGGGAGAATCCTGGACCGGAGTCTAGTGCCTGGGTTAATCTTTTGCGCATTGCCGAAATTGAAGTTGCTGCGCTGCAAAAATATTGCGCAAAAGGCTTGACGCGGCGTGGTCACGCGATCATATTCCGGTCATGCTGCAGTGCAGCAAAACGGATCAACCACCAAGATGGGATGCAGGCCATGGTCAACGGTAAATTCTTCGAGACGGAGGTTGGCAAGCTGTTCGCCGGCTTCCCGTTCGCGAGCCTCGATGTCGAGGCCGTGATGGCGTCGCAGCGCAAGAACCTTGAGGCGATCACCCAGGCGAACCAGCTCGCGGTCCAGGGCTTCCAGGAGCTCGCCAAGCGCCAGGTCGAGTTCGCCCGCACCGCGATGGACGAGGCCACCACGCTGGTCCGCGATTGGGCCGGCACCGGCACTGCCGAGGAGCGCCTCCAGAAGCAGGCTGCTTTCGCGAAGCAGGCGCTCGAGAAGAGCGTCAGCGGCACCCGCGAGATCGTCGAGCTCGCCGGCAAGACCCAGACCGAGGCGTTCGATGTGCTGAACAAGCGCTTCTCCGAGAGCCTTGAGGAGTGGGGCACGATCGCGAAGAAGAAGTCGAAGTAATCTTCGTCTTCGCGGCCCTGGCCAAAGCTCATTGAGAAGGCCGCCCCTCGGGGGCGGCCTTCGTATTTTCGGCATCGGCCTTCCGCGGTGAAGTCTCCTCGGTTGAAGCCGGACGGAGCAGGGTGCTAGCGTCGCCCGCTTTCCATCAGCCCGGAGCCGCGCTTCTGATGACCATCACCTACGATGATTTCGCCAAGGTCGACATCCGTGTCGGCACGATCGTCGGCGCCGAGCCCTATCCCGAGGCGCGCCGGCCCGCCTACAAGCTGCAGGTGGATTTCGGACCGGAGATCGGCACCAAGCGCACTTCGGTGCAGATCACCGTCCACTACAAGGTCGACGAGCTGGTCGGGAAGCAGGTGGCGGCGGTGGTCAATTTCCCGCCCAAGCAGATCGGCAAATTCATGTCCGAGGTGCTGGTGCTGGGCTTTCCCGATCCCGCCGGCGCGGTGGTGCTGATCGCGCCGACCAAATCGGTGCCGAACGGCGGCAAGCTCTTCTAGCCGCGCGTCAGGCTTGAGAGGCTCATGCGCTGCCGGCCCTCGGCGTCGAAGTTGCCGGGGTCGAGCCAGCGCTCGTAGGCCGCGCGCAGCGCCGGCCATTCCCGATCGACGATCGAGAACCAGGTGGTGTCGCGGTTGCGGCCCTTGTAGACGGTGGCTTGGCGGAAGAGCCCTTCGTAGCGGAAGCCGAGCCGCTCGGCGGCGGCGCGCGACGGCGCGTTGAGGCTGTCGCATTTCCACTCGTAGCGGCGGTACCCGAGCTCGTCAAAGACGCGCCGCATCATCAGGTACATCGCCTCGGTGGCGGCCGGCCGCTTCTGCAGCGCCGGGGCATAGTTGATGTGCCCGACCTCGATGACGCCCACCGCCGGCTCGATGCGGAGGTAGCTGGCGACGCCGAGGGCGCGGCCGCTGGCGCGGTCGATGATGGCGTGGAAGAGCGGATCCTCGCCGCGCGCGCTGGTCTCCGCCCAGGTCTGATAGGCGGCAAGGCTCGCGAAGGGCCCGTAGGGCAGGTAGGTCCAGATGCGGCCGTCCTTGTCCTCGCTGTTCGCCGCGTGGAGGCTCGCCGCGTGGCGCGCCGGATCGAGCGGCTCGAGGCGGCAGAAGCGTCCCTCTATCGGCGCCCGCGGCGGTCGCGGCCGCGGCGACCAGTCTGGCAGGGGAAAGCCGATCGGCTGGCCGAGAGGATTGCGATGGGTGGGCTCTGTCATGTGTGGCTCATGCGCTGGGGCTATTTCGGGAGGTGGATGCGGACGCGCAGCCCGTGATGGGGCGAGTCTTCAAGGGTGATGTCGCCGCCGTGGCTCAAGGCGACGTCGCGGGCGATGGTGAGACCGAGGCCGACGCTGCCGGATTGCGAGCCGCGCGCGGGATCGAGGCGGAAGAACGGCCGGAATACGGCCTCGCGTTGTGCGGCGGGGATGCCCGGCCCGTCGTCGTCGATCAGGATGTCGATCCCGTCGCGCACCGGCATCGCGGTGACCCATACATGGGTCCCATAGCGGCGCGCATTGGCGATGAGGTTGGCGAGGCACCGTCTGGTGGCATCGGGGCGGAGCGAGATGGCGTAGGTCTCCGGCGCTGCGACGGTGATCGGCACACCCTCACGCCGGGCATTCGCCACCGCTTCCTCGATCAGCATCGGCAGGTCCACCTCACGCGGCATCTCGCCGCCCTCGCCGCGGGCGAAGTCGAGATAGCCCTGGACCATGCTCTCCATCTGCGCCACGTCGGATTTCAGCTCGGCAACCGAGGGGTTGTCCTCGAGGAACTCGAGCGCGAGCTTCATCCGCGTCAAGGGCGTGCGCAGGTCGTGCGAGACGCCTGCCAGCATCTCGGTGCGCTGGCCGATCTGGCGTCGGATGCGCTCGCGCATCAGCAGGAAGGCGGCGGCGGTCTGCCGCACCTCGAGGGCGCCGGCGAGCTTGAAATTGACCACGTCGCGGCCCTTGCCGAAGCTCTCGGCGGCGGCGGCCAGCCGGGTCAGCGACTTCACCTGGTTGCGCATGAACAGCGTCGCCACCGCGAACAGCACCAGCGAGGAGCCGGTCATCCACATGACGAAGATGTAGGTGGTGGGGGTGAAGAGGCGCTTCTTCGGCACCGCCACCTGCAGCACGCCGTCATTGAGCGCGATCGAGACCAGCGTGTCGCGCGGATCGAACTCGGCGTCGATCTGGAACGGCCGGTGCACGCGCTCGACGAGCGCGGCGGCGAGCTGCTCCTCCAGCGAGGTGGTGCCGACCCGCTGCATGCCCTTGGGGAGCTTCTCGTCGGGCCAGAAGATGTATTCGAGCTCGGTGGCGCGGCCCACGCGCTCGAACATCTGGTCGCGCTGCGGACCGGGCGGCAGCAGGCGCATGGTATCGATCGTCTGCTCGATGTCGCCGGCGACGCCGGTGGAGAGCCGGCGCGCCACCGTATCCCAGTGCCGGTCGTAGAACACCCAGGTGGCGATCACCTGCACCAGGATGAGCGGCGTCACGATGATGAGGAGCGAGCGGCCGAACAGGCTGCGCGGCAGCAGCCGCTTGTGCCAGCGCCGGTCGCGGATGGCGCGCCGCGCCTCGGCGGCGGTGGGACCGCCGCTTTCGGCGATCATGCCCTGCGCCTCAATCGGGCTTGAGGACATAGCCGGTGCCTCGGACAGTCTGCAGGTAGCGCGGGTATTTCGGATCGCGCTCGAGCTTGCGGCGGAGCCGCGTCACCTGCACGTCGACGGTGCGCACATTGCCGCTGAACTGCGCCTGCTCGGCGAGATCCTCGCGGGAGACCGCCTCGCCGGCCTTGCGCGCCAGCACGCCGAGCAGCGCCGCCTCGCCGGCGGTCAGGTGGACGGGCTCGTCGCCGCGCATGAGCTCGCCGCGCCTGAGGTCGAAGCGATAGGCGCCGAGATGGAGCTCGCTCGCGCCCGCAACCGCCTCGCTGGCGGCGCGCTGCAGGATGTTGCGAATGCGTAAGACCAGCTCGCGCGGCTCGAAGGGCTTGACGAGGTAGTCGTCGGCGCCTTGCTCCAGGCCGCGAATTCGGTTCTCCGCCTCTGCCATGGCAGTCAGCAGCAGGATCGGCACGCGCCGCTCCGCCTTGACGCTGGTGGTGAGATCGAAGCCGCTCTCGCCGGGCATCATCACGTCCACCACCATGAGATCGAAGTCGAAGTTCCGTAGCTTCAGCCGCGCCTCGGCAGCGTCCGCCGCCTCGGTGATGCGGAAGCCGTTCTCGACCAGATAACGCCGCAGCAGGCTGCGCAGCCGCGCGTCGTCGTCGACCACCAGCAGATGCGCGCCATCGCCTGCCATGCCCGCCACGCCTCAGCGCCGCCCGCCGGGCGCGCGCTCGAACTTCGCGCGATCGGCCTCGCTGGTGATGATGCCCAGCATCACCTTGCGGAAGCCCTCCACGGCCGGCCCGCCCGCTTCGCGATAGGCCTTGGCAACCCGCTCGCGTTGATTCTCGGAGAGCCGGCGCTCCAGCTCCATGCCGGCGGGTGTCAGCTCGAGCAGGCGCTGGCGCCGGTCGCGGGCGCCCGGCTTCTGTACGATGAAGCCCTGGCGCACCAGCTGGCCCAGCACGCGGCTCAGGCTCTGCTTGGTGATGCGCAGGATGCCCAGGAGCTCGCTCACCGTGAGTTTCGGATAGCGTCCGACGAAGTATATCACCCGGTGGTGGGCCCGGCCGAAGCCGTAGCGGACCAGCATCGCGTCGGGCTCGGCGGTGAAATCCCGATAAGCGTAGAACAGCAGCTCGATCCCCTGGCGCAGGTCCTCCTCGCGCAGGAAGAGCAGGTTGTTGGCGGCGGATTTGATCTCAGCCATCTTGGCTTATTCTGCCTGGAGTGTTACGGAAAGCAGGCGGATCGAGCCACATTTGATTGTCGGATCCGCGTTCTACACCACCGGGAGCCATTCATGGCCATCATTCCTTTCGACGATCGCGACGGCACCATCTGGTTCGACGGCAAACTGGTGCCCTGGCGCGACGCCAAGATCCACGTTCTGACCCACGCGCTCCATTATGCAAGCTGCGTCTTCGAGGGGGAACGGGTCTATGGCGGGAAGGTGTTCAAGCTCCGGGAGCACAGCGAGCGGCTGCTGAACTCGGCGAAGCTGCTGGGCTTCGAGATCCCCCTCAGCGTCGATGCCATCGCCGACGCCACCAACGAGGTGGTGAAGGCCCAGGGCATCGTCGACGGCTATGTGCGCCCGGTGTCCTGGCGCGGCGCCGAGCAGATGGGCGTCTCCGCCCAGGCGACCAAGATCCACACCGCCATCGCCGCCTGGGAATGGCCGGCCTATTTCTCGCCGGAGGCCCGCCTCAAGGGGATCCGGATGACGATCTCCAAATGGGCGCGGCCGGCGCCCAACACCGCGCCCACCGCCTCCAAGGCCGCCGGCCTCTACATGATCTGCACCCTCTCCAAGCACGCCGCCGAGGCGGCGGGCTACGAGGACGCGCTGATGCTCGACTACCGCGGCCAGATCGCCGAGGCGACCGGCGCCAACGTCTTCCTCGCCATCAACGGCGAGCTGCACACGCCGACGCCGGACTGCTTCCTCGACGGCATCACCCGCCGCACGGTGATCGGCCTCGCCCGCAAGCGGCAGATCAAGGTGGTGGAGCGCGCGATCATGCCGGAGGAGCTCGCCAAGGCGCAGGAGGTGTTCCTCACCGGCACCGCCGCCGAGGTGACGCCGGTCAGCGAGATCGACCAGTACCACTTCAAGCCCGGCGCCATCTGCAAGATGATGATGGACGATTTCGAGAAGACGACGCGCTGCAGCTGAGAGAGCATCAACCGGGGCCCGGCTGGCCGCTTTCCGGTGCTGGCGACCCGGCGGCTGGCGACGGAGCTTTGAGCGGGAAGAGCAGCAGCGCGGTGGCGAGGCCGAAGGCTCCGCCGATCATCGTCTCCCAGGCGCGCGAGGCCAGCAGCATGATCGAATGCTCGCCGCTCGCTGCCAAGGTCACGATCAGGGTAAAGGCATAGGCGCCGCAGGCGATGTCGTAGCGCTCCGGCAGCGCCATGGCGTAGACGATCATGGCGAGCGCCGCCGCGCTCCAGACCAGCAGCGGCAGATGCGCCGCGAGCGGCAGACAGGCGAGGCCAAGGGGAACGCCGATCGCGGTGCCGAGAAGCCGGCGCCACACGCGCTCGAGGGTGCCGGCACTAGTATTGGCGATCACATAGACGCAGGCAGTGATCGCCCAGGCGGATTCCTCGAGCCCCACCGCTTCGTTCAAGGCAACGATGATGATCGCGGCCACCGCCGCCTGCAGCCCCATCACCAGCTCGGTCGAGAGCCACCTTCCTTCGGTAGCGGCGACAGGCGCCGCGACCGAGACCGGATGCTCGGCGGGCCCGCTGAGCAGGCGCGGCACGATCGAGGCGAGCGCGGCGACGAGGCCGGCAATGCCGATCGCCCGCAGATCCGCCGGCCCCAGCCCGTCCCCATAGGCGAGCAGCTGGCCGATATAGATCTGCGATCCGAGTCCGGTGCCGAGCACGCCGAAACGACGGAGATATCCCGCCAGGAAGGCGCCGGTGGCGAGCATCAGCTCCGGTCCGGCGCGGCCGATCCCGGCGAGGAGCGGGGCGAGGAGGGCGAGGCCGGCGGCACCGAGGGCGGCACTGGCGCAGAGCGCCGCGAGATCGCGCGTCGACCGGGCGCGCGTTGACTGACCCTCGGAGACGCTCGCCCAGAGGGCAAAGCCGCCGGCGAGCGATCCTGTCAGCGCGTTGCCGATGCTGGGCTGCATCCCCAGCATAGCGGCGGTGCCGAAGGCGGTGACGAGGCGCAGGCCCTTGATCCGGCGATGGGCGCCGGGATCGATCCGCTCCAGCCGTCGGATCGTTGCCGCCACCTGCGTCGCGCCGGGCCAATCCATGGCCGTCCCCAATCTCCCGGTCCTTGGGCCGGAAGTATAGCGCGGATCTTTCGGGCGGACTTGCTCGACGCCGGCGTCGCTACTCCGCGACCCAGCGCTTCATCGCCTGGTCGTCGCTCGCCTGCGCCTCGACCCAGCGCGGGCCCGACGGCGTCTCCTCGAGCTTCCAGAACGGCGCCTTGGTCTTGAGCCAGTCGACCAGGAACTCGCAGGCCTCGAAAGCGGCCTGGCGGTGCGCCGATGCAGTGACGACAAGCACGATGCGATCGCCGGGCTCGAGCCTTCCATAGCGGTGGATGACCAGTGTCTCCTCGAGCGGCCAGCGTTTCCTTGCCTCGGCCTCGATCTCGCCGAGCTGCTTCTCCGTCATGCCCGGATAGTGCTCGAGCGTCATCGCGCCCACTTGCTGGCCGCCGGCGGCGTTGCGGACCAACCCCACGAAGCTGACGATCCCGCCGATGCCGTGCTTGCCGCGGGAGAGCCGCTCGATCTCGGCGCCGACGTCGAAGTCCTCGCGCTGGACACGGATCATTGCCTCAGCCTCCGGTCACCGGCGGGAAGAGGGCCACCTCGTCGCCGGGCTTGATCGGATGATCTGAGGGCACATAGGTCTGGTTGACCGCCACCCGCACCACCGAGGCATCCTTGAGCGCATCGGCGAAGCCCGGCCCGCGCCGCTTCAGCCAGTCGAGCAGCGCGCCCACGGTGGCGACGCCGGCCGGCGGATCGAGGCTCTCCTCGGCGATGCCGATCTTGGTCCTGAGCCAGGCGAAATAGAGCAGCTTCATAGGCCTCACCTAAGTGCGGGGTGGCCCGATGTCAACGCGCGGGCACTCAGCGCGCGAGGTAGCCGCCGTCCACCGCCAGCACATGGCCGGTGACCATCGAGGATGCGCGGCTTGCGAGAAAGAGCGCGGCGCCGACAATCTCCTCCACCTCGGCCACGCGGCCATTGGGCGTCGCGCGCTCGATCTCGGCGCGGACATCGGGCTTCTCCAGGAGCGCCATGGCGAGCTCGGTTTTCACCCAGGAAGGCGCGATCGCATTGACGCGGATGCCCTGGCGCGCCCATTCCATCGCCAGCGCACGGGTCATGTTCACCACCGCGCCCTTGGAGGTCTGGTAGGAGACGTTGGGGTAGATCCCGCCGGACTGGCCCATGATCGAGGCCATGTTGACGATGCTGCCCTTGGCGCGCGGCAGCATGAGGCGGGCGGCGGCGCGGGCGCAGAGGAAGCTGCCGGTGACGTTGACGTCCATCACCTTCTCCCAGTCCGCGCGCGGCAGCTCGGTGGCGGGCTTGCGGATGGCGATGGCGGCGCTGTTCACCAGCACGTCGAGCCGCCCCAGGCGCTTGCCGAGATCGGCAAAGGCGCGATCGACCGCCGCCTCGTCGACGATGTCGAGCACGAAGATCTCCGCCTTCCCGCCGGCCTTGCGCACCGAATCCGCGGCCGCCGCCGCCGCCGCTTCGTTGCGGTCGAGGATGGCGATATCGGCGCCGACGCGGGCGAAGGTGACGGCGATGGCGCGGCCGATGCCGCTGCCGCCGCCGGTGATCGCCGCCACCTCGCCATCGAGGCGGAAGCCCGCCAGCGGGTTCTCGAGAGAAAGCGTCTCGGTCATGGCATCACCTCGCTGAAGGGCAGAAAGGGCACTGTGGTGCCTGGAGTGAGATCGGTCGCCGCCTCATCCAGCACGACAAGCCCGTCGGAGTCCACCATCGAGGAGAGGATGCCGGCGCCATCGCGGGGAAATTTCTGCGCCACCCAGCCGCCCTCGGGCGAAGCCTCCAGCCTGGCGCGGAGATATTCGCGCCGACCTTCCTTCTTGCGATAGGCGAAGCCGGCGCGAACGGGGAAGGCGTGCGGCGCCGCGTCGCGCGCGCCGGCAAGCCGCAGGATCAGCGGCCGGGCCAGCACCAGGAAGGTCACCATGACGGCGACGGGATTGCCCGGCAGGCCGAGGAGCGGGACGCGGCCGATCTGGCCCATGGCGACCGGCCGGCCGGGCTTGATGGCGAGGCGCCAGAAGTGGAGGCGGCCCAGCGCCTCCACCGCCGCCTTCACGTGATCCTCCTCGCCGGTCGACATGCCACCGGAGGTGACGATGAGGTCGTGGCTCGCCGCCGCGTCCGCGAGCGCGGCGCGGATCGGCTCCGGCTGGTCCGGCAGGATGCCGAGATCCGTCACCGCGAGGCCGAGCCCGTCGAGGAGCGCGCGCAGCGTATAGCGGTTGGCGTCGTAGATGCCGCCCGCCGGCAGCGGCGCGCCGGGATCGCGCACTTCGTCGCCGGTCGAGAGCAAGGCCACGCGGAGGCGCCGATAGACGACAAGCTCGGTCAGTCCCAGCGAGGCCGCGAGCCCGATGTCCTGCGCTCGGAGCCGCAGGCCCGGCGCCAGCACGGTGGCACCGGCCTTGACGTCCTCGCCGGCGCGCCGCCGATTGGCGCCGCGTTTCAAGCCGGGCGGCAGGTGAACGCGATCGCCGTCGATGGTGCAGTCCTCCTGCATGAAGACGGTGTCCGGCCCCTCCGGCATCGGCGCCCCGGTGAAGATGCGGACCGCCGTGCCGCGCGCCGCCGCACGATCGAGCGGATGGCCGGCCGCCGCGCGGCCGATCACCGGCAGCACTGTCGCCTCGCCGAGCCTCAGATCGTCGAAATAGACGGCATAGCCGTCCACCGCCGCGTTGTCGTGCGGCGGCACGCTGCGGCTCGCCACCACCGGCGCTGCCAGAATGCGACCGCGCGCCTCGGTGAGCGGCACCATTTCGGGCTCCGGCAGCGGCAGTGTGCGCGCCTCGATGAGCTTGAGCGCCTCGGCGCCGGTCATCAGCTGGCCGCCGAAGGCGAAGCAGTCGTCGCTGAGCTGCGCCATCTCAGCCGCCGATCGGCGCCGCGTGCGCCAGCACGAAATCCGCGATCGCATCGAGATCACCGAGCTCGAGGCGCGGCAGCGCCAGGTCGGGGATCGGCGCATCCGATGCGACGGCCAGGATGGCCGGGTCCTCGCGGCAGATCAGCGGCTTTCCCACCGAGGCCCGGTAAATCTCCAGGCGCGGGTGCTGATGGCGCTTGAAGCCTTCGACCAGCAGCAGGTCGACCGGCGACATCTGCTGGACGAGCGCTTCCAGCGCCGGCTCCGGCGCGCCGCGGTGCTCGTGCATCAACGCCCAGCGCCGGCTCGACGCCACCATCACCTCGGTGGCGCCGGAGGCCCGATGGACGTAGCTGTCCTTGCCGGGCTGATCGACGTCGAAGTCGTGATGGGCGTGCTTCACGGTCGAGACGCGCTGGCCGCGGCGGATCAGCTCCGGGATCAGTTGCGTGACCAGCGTGGTCTTCCCGCTGCCGCTCCAGCCGACGAGCCCGAAGAGGCGCATGAGTCGGCGAGCCCTCTCAGCTCACGCGGCGCGGCTCCGCCGAGGGCGGGGCGGGGCGGGGTGTCGGCGTCACGTCCAAGTGCGACAGGCCGGCGCGCAGATAGTCGTACCCGGTGACCATGGTGAGGATCGCGGCGATCCACAGCATGAATTCACCGATGAGGCGCACCGGTATGCCGCTCGGACCCGCGTCGCCTACCAGCAGCACGCCGATCGCCACCATCTGGATGGCGGTCTTCCATTTGGCGAGCCGCGACACCGGCACGCCGACGCGGATGCTTGCGAGATGCTCGCGCAGGCCGGAGACCAGGATCTCGCGCATCAAGATGACGAGCGCCGGCAGCACGGTGAATTCGGAGATGCGGTCGGTGGCCGTCAGCATGAAGAGCGTCGCCGCCACCAGCAGCTTGTCGGCGATCGGATCGAGGAAGCGGCCGAGCTCGGAGTGCTGCTGCCAGCGCCGCGCGAAATGACCGTCGAGCCAGTCGGTGAAACCCGCGAGCGAGAACAGCACGCAGGCGACCCAGCGCGCGGTCGAACCCGGCAGGTAGAAGGTGGCGACCACCAGCGGAACCGCCAGGATGCGCGACAGGGTCAGAAGATTGGGCAGCGTGGTCAGCATTAACGAAAGGCTCGGCGCGGCTGGGGGAGCGGGATGATCTTAGCCGTCGGCATGAAAATGATCATAAATCTTTTTTGCCACCGCCTTGCTGATGCCTTCCACCTGCTCGAGATCGGTGAGCCCCGCCCGCGAGACGCTGCGCGCCGAGCCGAAATGCAGCAAGAGCGCCTTCTTGCGTCGCGCGCCGATGCCAGGGATCTCGTCGAGCGGCGAGGCGCCGATCGCCTTGGCGCGGCGCGCGCGGTGGGTGCCGATGGCGAAACGGTGCGCCTCGTCGCGCAGGCGCTGCAGGTAGTAGAGCACCGGGCTCTTGGGGTCGAGGCCCCGGGGCGGCCTTCCCGGCATGAAGAAGCGCTCGCGCCCGGCGTCGCGATCCGGCCCCTTGGCGATCGCCACCAGCGGCACGTCGGCGATGCCGAGATCGGCCAGCACCTGCTCGGCGACCGCGAGCTGCGCCTCGCCGCCGTCGATCAGCACCAGATCGGGCCAGCTGCCGCTCTCCCGCGTCGGGTCCTCCTTGAGAGCGCGGCCGAAGCGGCGGGTGAGCACCTCGCGCATCATGCCGTAATCGTCGCCGGGGGTGATCGGATGCGTCGCGTCGCCGGTCTCTTCAGTGGCGGCCGCGGCGCCATCGCCTCGAATGGAGAACTTGCGGTAGGCGTTCTTCTGAAAGCCCTCCGGGCCCGCGACGATCATCGCGCCGACGGGGTAGGCGCCCTGGATATGGCTGTTGTCGTAGACCTCGATGCGGTCGGGCGGACCTTCGAGGCCGAAGAGCTGCGCGACGTCCTCCAGCAGCTTCAGCTGCGTCGAACTCTCGGCGAGCCGGCGCGCCAGCGCCTCGCGCGCGTTCACCACCGCATGATCGATCAGCTTCCGCTTCTCGCCGCGCTGGGGCACCAGCAGCTCGACCTTGCTGCCGGCGCGCACCGCCAGCGCCTCGGCGAGGAGCGCCGCGTCGGCCGGCGGATGGCTCAGCAGGATGCATTTCGGCGGCGGCTTGTTGTCGTAGAACTGGCCGAGGAAGCTTCCGAGCACCTCCTCGATCGGAAGCTGCCGGTCGTGGCTCGGGAAGTAGGCGCGATTGCCCCAGTTCTGGCCGCTGCGGAAGAAGAACACCTGGACGCAGGTGTGGCCGCCCGCCTGATGCGCCGCGATCACGTCGGCGTCGGCCATCCCGTCGATGGTGATGTCCTGGTGGCCCTGCACGTGGGAGAGCGCACGGATGCGGTCGCGCAGAACCGCCGCCGCCTCGAAGTCGAGCTCAGCGGAGAATTCCTGCATGCGTTCGGCAAGGCGCTGCTGCACCTGATGGCTGCGTCCTCGCAGAAAGTTGCGCGCCTCCTCCACCAGCCGGCCATAGGCCTCCTGGTCGACGCGGCCGACGCAGGGCGCGCTGCAGCGCTTGATCTGGTAGAGGAGACAGGGCCGCGTGCGGGTCTCGAACACGCTGTTGCTGCAGGAGCGCAGCAGGAAGGCGCGCTGGAGCGCCACCAGCGTGCGCGCCACCGCGCCTGCCGAGGCGAAGGGACCGTAATATTCACCGGGCTCGCCGCGGGCGCCGCGATACTTGGCGAGCTGCGGGAAGTCGTGATCGCTGGTGAGGTGGATGTAGGGAAACGACTTGTCGTCGCGCAGCAGCACGTTGTAGCGCGGCATCAGGCGCTTGATCAGATTGTTCTCGAGCAGCAGCGCCTCGACCTCGGTGTGGGTCACCACCACCTCGAGGGAATGGGTTTCCGCCACCATGCGCTGCAAGCGGATGGAGAGGTTTCCGATGTTGACGTAGTTGCCGACCCGCGCCTTGAGGTTGCGCGCCTTGCCCACGTAGACCGCGTCGCCGCGCCGGTTCAGCATCCGGTAGACGCCGGGGCTCGACGGCAGGGTCTTGAGGGCGGCGCGGATCACCTCGATCCCATGCGCCAGCGAGCCGCCCTTGGGGCGCTCCGCCTCGGTGGTCTGCTCGTCTAGAATCTCGCTCATCTCGATGCTAATGCCCGGTTCAGACGCGGCTCTCGAGGCGCTCGGGGCGCCATTCCGCAGGCGCTTGAATGCCCGGATTCCCACGGTCGCCGCCAGTCTATCCACGAAGTCTGTGGACAACTTTGTTGAAAAGGACCGACCGCCCCGGCGCCCCGCGCAGTAAACCTCGATTCCGTCACAGCTGCACAAAAAATATGCAAATTCGGCAAGTCTCTGATTCGGATACATTTTTTTCTTGTCAAGCGTAAACGACCAGCAACAAATCGGAAATCTAAGACAGTGTCGTGGCGGTAACCATAGCGGTCGAGGCCATGTGAACAACTCCCGGCGCGGAGGCCCGGTTTTCTGCGGCTTTTTCGTGTCAGGGCCACGAAAGTCTCGGTGACTGGCGGATTTCTATCGCAGGTACCCACGCGACCGGCCGATTCCAGCGGGTCTCTGCGATCATTCCTCCGAGGCCGGCGGCCGTGAGGGTTGCGCCCAGCCCAGATGCTGGCCGCTGTCGAGGGCGATCATCTGCCCGGTCATCGCCGGAGCGGCCAGGATGAAGCGGATGGCCTCGGCGATCTCCTCGGGGCTGGTCGGCCGCTTCAATGGCATCTCCTCCCACTGGCGGCGGAACTGCGCCTCGCTCTGGCGCGGACTCGGCAGGGTCGGTCCCGGCCCGATGCCGTTGACGCGGATGCGCGGCGCCAGCGCCAGGGCGAGGCTCTGAGTGAGCGTCCAGAGTGCCGACTTCGCCACGGTGTAGGAAACGAAGTAGGGCGTCAGGCTCCAGACCCGCTGGTCCAGCAGGTTCACCACCACGCCCTCCGCCTCCGCCGGCAGCGTGCGGGCGAATTCCTGGATCAGCACGAAGGGCGCGCGGAGATTGGTCTCGAGGTGAGAGTCCCAGCTCTCCCGCGTGGCGCTGGCGATGGTGTCGTTCTCGAAGACGGCGGCGCAGTTGACGAGGCAGCCCACCGGGCCCAGCGCGCGCGCCACCGCGGGCAGCAGCGCCGTGACTTCCTCCTCGCGCCGGAGATCGGCGGCGAAGGCCGCGGCGCGGCCGCCCGTGCCGGTGATCTCGCTGACGACGCTCTCGGCGTCCGCGCGGGAGTGTCCGTAATGCACGCCGACTGCCCAGCCATCGGCGGCGAGCGCCAGCGCGATCGCCTTGCCGATGCGCTTGGCACCCCCGGTGACCAGGGCGGTGCGGGGGATTTTCGCGCTCGGCGTTGCCATGGCCTACGCTGCCGTCGGAGAAAACATCAGCGCCGGCCCCGCTTGGCGCGGGCCTTGGCGCGCGCCACCTCGCGGGCGGAGACGCCGGCGCGGCCGCCGGTGGAGCGGCCGCGGCCCGGCAACGGCGCGCCGGTTGGGCCGGGGCCGGCGGGAATCTCCAGCTCCGCCTCCTCCAGGCGGCGGATCTCGTCGCGGAGCCGCGCCGCCTCCTCGAATTCGAGGTCGGCGGCGGCGGTGCGCATGCGCTTCTCGAGATCGGCGATGACGGTCTTGAGATCGGCGCCCTGATAGTGGGTGGCCTCGCTCTCCGAGAGCCCCACCGTCAGATGATCGCGCTCGTAGACGCTCTCCAGGATGTCGGCGATGCCGCGCTTGATACTTTCCGGCGTGATGCCGTGGGCGGCGTTGTAGGCCTGCTGCTTCTCGCGCCGGCGGTTGGTCTCGTCGATCGCCGCCTTCATGCTGTCGGTCATGCGGTCGGCGTAGAGCATGGCGCGGCCCTCGACGTTGCGGGCGGCGCGACCGATGGTCTGGATGAGGGCGGTGCGCGAGCGCAGATAGCCCTCCTTGTCCGCGTCGAGGATACCGACCATGGCGCATTCCGGAATGTCGAGCCCCTCGCGCAGCAGGTTGATGCCGACCAGCACGTCGAAGACGCCAAGCCGGAGGTCGCGGATGATCTCGATCCGCTCCAGCGTGTCGACGTCGGAGTGCATGTAGCGCACCCGCAGCCCGTTCTCGTGCAGGTACTCGGTGAGCGCTTCCGCCATCTTCTTGGTGAGCGTCGTCACCAGCACGCGGAAGCCGCGCCTGGCGCAGTCGCGGCACTCCGCCATGAGGTCGTCGACCTGGTGCTCCACCGGGCGGATGATGCAGACGGGATCGACGAGGCCGGTCGGGCGCACCACTTGCTCGACGAAGACGCCGCCGGTCTGCTGCAGCTCCCAGGCGGCGGGCGTCGCAGAGACGTAGACCGTCTGGCCGCGCATCGCGTTCCACTCCTCGAACTTGAGCGGCCGGTTGTCGACGCAGGCAGGAAGCCGGAAGCCGTACTCGGCGAGGATCGATTTCCGCGCGTAGTCGCCGCGATACATGCCGCCCAATTGCGGCACGGTGACGTGACTCTCGTCGAGGAAGATGAGGGTGTCCTCGGGCAGATACTCGAAGAGCGTCGGCGGCGGCTCGCCGGGCCTGCGGCCGGTCAGATAGCGCGAATAGTTCTCGATGCCGGCGCAGCTGCCGGTCGCCATCATCATCTCGATG
>DATJOK010000028.1:0-25783 GCA_035507155.1 Allostellaceae bacterium | reverse complement strand
GCGGTCACCGTCGCCTCGGCCAGGATCTCGATACCGGCGGCGCTCGCCGCCGCGAGCAGCCGGTCCATGAGATCGGCGCCGGTGCGCTTCGGCGTCGCGTGCATGCGCAGCACCTGATGGCCGGCATAGAGGAAGCCCTCGACGATCTCCCAGGGAATACCGTGCCGGTCGGCGAGCCATTCGAGGGTCGGGCCGGCGCGCTCGGCGACGCGCGTGGTCACCGCGGGATCGGAGCGGTGCTTGTTCTTGGCGAGGAGGTCGGCGGCAAGGCGGGCGGGGTCGTCCTCGATGCCCTTCTCGCGCTGGAAGCGCGTGCCCGCCGCCGGGATGAATCCCGAGGAGAGCGCCGTCGAGCCGCGCGGGCTGCGGTCGCGCTCCAGCACCAGCACCTCGGCGCCGGCATCGCGCGCCGCGAGCGCCGCGACGAGGCCGCAGGCGCCGGCGCCAATCACCAGCACCGGCACGCTGACCGGAAACTTCATGCCGGCGGGGCGGACGCTCATGCGGTTTCGAGGAGCCTCGTCATCTCGGCGCAGGTCGCGACCTCGGCGACGCTCGCCAGCGAGGCGACGGTCACGTCATGGACCTTCTGATCGAAGGCGGCGCAGCCGTCGCTGAGCAGGATCGGGTGGAAGTCGCGCACATGGGCGTCGCGGAGCGTGGAGGCGACGCCGCCGTTGGTCACGATGCCCGCGAAGATCAGCGTCTCGATGCCGGCGCGGCGCAGCACGAACTCGAGCCGGCTCATGTAGAAGGCGGAATAGGCGACTTTCTCCACCGCGAGGTCCGCCGGCTTCAGCTCGTCCACCAGATCCTGGCCGAAGCTCCCCGGCGCGAAGTCGCCCCTGGCGAGGAACGGCCGCAGCTTCCTGAGATGCGGCAGGATCATCGGCTCGCCGCCCTTGCCGGGCACCAGGGTGAAATGGGTGGAGACGATCCAGCCGCCCTTGCGGCGGAGCGCGTCGGCCACCGGCTTGAGGCGTGCCGGCAGCGCCGCCAGCGCCGGCACGCCGAGCCCGGCGCGGCCGTAGGCCCCCTCGGGATGCAGGAAATCGTTCTGCAGATCGCAGAGCAGCAGGGCGGTGCGGGCGAAGTCGCGCAGCTCGATCATTCACGTTCCTTTCCGCGCGAGGATCACATTTCCGAGCCGGTCGACGCTGCCCTCGAGATCGGGATCGATGAAGATCGTGGTGTCCGGCTGCTCCAGCACGGCGGGGCCGGGAATGACTGCGCCGGGCGGCAGATCGAGCCGCGCATAGATCGGCGCCTCGACCCACCTGCCGTCGGTATAGACGGAACGCACGCCGAGCCGCGCTCCTTCCAGCGTCTTGCCCGCCTCGGGTGCCAGCAGCATCAGATCGAGCTTCGGCCGTCGGCCGATTACCGCGAGGCGCAAGTTGAGGACGCGGAGCGCGATCCCCTCGAGGAGCCGGCCATAGACCTCGCGGTAGCGGCGCTCGAAGGCGTCACGGATCTGCGCGCGGCTGATCCCGGTCGGCCCCTCGCCGATCGCGAGCGCCAGCGGCACCACCACCGTGTGGGTTTGCCCCACATAGGACATGTCGAGCTCGACGGTGACGTCGCGGCCGCTGAAGGCGCCGCCGGAGCGGTCGAGAAGGCCGCGGCCCTCGGCGGCGAGCCGCCGCATCTCGCCGTCCAGCGCCCCGACGTCGAGGGCATCGAGCAGGCGGTTGAGCGTGTGCACGAAATCGTGCCGCATGTCGGCGATGACGCAGCCCAAGGCGCTGGTGATGCCGGGGAACCGTGGCACCAGCGCCTTGCCCAGGCCCACCTCCTTGATGAGGGCGCCCGCGTGCAGCGCGCCGCCGCCGCCGAACGGCATCGCCGCGAAGTCGCGCGGGTTGTAGCCGCGCTCGATGGAGACGAGGCGGATGGCGCCCGCCATGCGGCTGTTGGCGACGCGGACGATCGCTTCCGCCGCCGCCATCACGTCGAGGCCGAGCGGCGTCGCCACCGCGGTCTCGATGGCGCGCCGCGCCGCCGCCACGTCGAGGCGGCCGAGCTTGCCGCCGATCGGCCGCTCCGCATCGATGCGGCCCAGCACCACATGGGCGTCGGTCACCGTGGGGCGGCCGTTGCCGAGGCCGTAGCAGGCGGGGCCGGGATCGGCGCCGGCGGATTCCGGCCCGATCTGCAGCAGCCCGCCCTTGTCGACCCAGGCGATTGAGCCGCCGCCGGCGCCGATGGTGGTGATCTCGATCATCGGCGTGCGTACGACGAGGCCGAAATCGATGCTGGTCTCCGCCGCCAGCAGGGTGGTGCCGCCGGCGATCAGGGAGACGTCGAAGCTGGTGCCGCCCATGTCGCAGGTGATCACGTTGGGGAAGCCCGCCGAGGCGGCGATGTGGGCGCCGGCGATCACGCCCGCCGCGGGGCCGGAGAGCGCGGTGCGGATCGGCAGGCGCTTGGCGGTCTCGACCGTCATCACGCCGCCGTTCGACTGCACGATCAGCACCTGGCCGGTGAAGCCGCCCACTTGGAGCTCGCGCTCCAGGCTCTCGAGATAACGCGCCACCACCGGCTGCAGGTAGGCGTTGAGGGCGGTGGTGGAGGTGCGCTCGAACTCGCGGATCTCCGGCAGGATCTCGCTCGAGGCGTTGACGTAGGGGTTGGGCCAGACGGCGCGGAGCGCGTCCAGCGCTCGCCGCTCGTTCTCGGGGTTGGCATAGGCGTTGATGAAGACGATGCCGACCGCCTCGGCACCGAGCTTGAGCAGCGCCTTCGCCGCCGCCTTCACCGCTTCGGGATCGACGGTGGCGCGGATGCTGCCGTCGGCGAGGGTGCGCTCGTCCACCTCCAGTCGGCGATCACGCGGCACCACCGGCTCGTACTGGCCCCAGAGCCCCCAGGTGGTGGGGCGGTCGCGGCGCCGCATCTCCAGCGCGTCGCGGAACCCGGCCGTGGTGATGAGGCCGGTGGGCGCGCCCTTGCGCTCCAGCAGCGCGTTGGTGCCGACGGTGGTGCCGTGCACGACGGTGGCGACGGTGTCGAGCTTAGTCACCTGCCGGCGGATGCCCTCAAGGAAGCCCTGCGCCTGGTTCTCCCGCGTCGAGGGCACCTTGGCGGTGACGCAGCGGCCCGATGCCTCGTCGAGAAAGAAGACGTCAGTGAAGGTGCCGCCGACGTCGACGCCGATGATCCAGCGAGGCTTGCTCACGTCTTCTCTGTCCCCGAATAATACTGCGTGACGTGCTTGCGCGTGACGTAGCCGAGCTTGAGGTCGCGGGCGATGTCGGTGGCGGCGCGCCATTCCGGCGGCCCATAGCCGCCGCCACCAGGCGATTCGATGCGGAGCCGCTCGCCGCGCCTGAGCTTGATGCCGACCATCTTGGAGACCATCGGCGCCTGGTGGGTGCCGTCGGCGGTGGTGTAGGTGAAGCGGTTGAGCGCGGCCGCACCTCCGCCGGCGACGCCCTGCGGCGGGAACTTGCCGCGCTCGGCGAACAGGAAGGCCTCGGCCTCCTGCTCCAGCAGCTCCACCTCGTAGATGGCGCCGAGGCCGCCGCGGTGATGGCCGGGTCCGCCGCTGTCGGGGCGGAGCGCCCATTGGGTGAACATCACGGGATAGGCCGCCTCGAGGATCTCCACCGGCGGAATGGTGGCGGTGGAGATCGGCGCGTTGCCGTGATTGAGGCCGTCGCCCAGTGGATGCCCGCCGTGGCCGCCGCCGAAGAAGGAGAACATCACCCAGCGCCGCCCGTCCCGGCGGTGGCCGGCGATCGAGAGCGCGTTGATGGTGCCATAGGCGCAGCCGTTGCTGCGCTCCGGCGCCACCTCGGCGAAGGCGCGGAACACGACATCGATGACGCGGAGGATGGTCTCGGTGTAGCCGCCGACCGGCTTTGGCGCGCCCACATTGAGGAGTGTCGTCGGCGGGATCACGAAGGTGATGGGATCGAGCACGCCGGCATTGGCGGGGACGTCGCGGAAGACGTGCTTGATGGCGACGTAGCAGGCCGCCGCCGCGGTCGAATAGGAGATATTGAGCGGGCCCGCGCAGGGCGGCGAGGAGCGCGAGAAGTCGAGGGTCATGCGCTCGCCGGCGATGGTGAGATCGAGGGCGATCTTCAGTGGCGCGTCGGTGATGCCGTCATTGTCGAGGAAATCCTCGGCAGAATAGGTGCCGTCCGGCAGCTCGCCGATATAGGCGCGCATCTGCCGCGCCGCCCGCGCGCGGAGCTCCGCAAGGCCTTCGGCCACGGTGGCGTCGCCATATTCCTCCAGCAGCTCGTCGAGGCGGCGCGAGCCGAGGTCGAGGGCGTTGATCTGGCCGTTGAGGTCGCCGTAGAGGCTGACCGGCTGCCGACTGTTCGCCTGCACGATGTCGAGGATGTCGCGGCGGAACTCGCCTTTGACGTAGAGCTTCACCGGCGGGATCAGCATGCCTTCCTGGAAGGATTCCGTGGCGACCGGGTTGTAGTTGCCGGGGACGTTGCCGCCGACGTCATGCCAGTGGCCGACCGAAGCGAGGAAGCAGAACACCTTGCCGCCGCGGAACACCGGCCGCACCAGCTTGAAGTCCGAGAGGTGGGTCCCGCCCTCGTAGGGATCGTTGAAGAGATAGACGTCGCCCTCGGCGAGATCGCCGTCTCGTTTCGCCTTGTCGATGACGGCTTTCACCGCGAAGGCCATGACGCCGACGAAGATCGGAAGCCCCGCCTTGCCCTGCACCAGCGTCTCGCCGGTCGTGGCGTCGTAGAGACCGTGCGAGGCGTCGTGAGCTTCGGCGATGACGGGGTTGAAGGCGCTCCGGAACAAGGTCGCATCCATCTCGTCGGCGATCTGCTCCAGCCGCCCCCTGAGGACCGCCAAGGTCACGGGATCAAGCATCGGCCTGCTCCGCACTCGGCGCCATGGCGTCCGCGTCGTAGCGGCGGCCGAGCGCCAGCATGTCGGGCGTGCCGATCACCTGGTTGAGCCCGTCGAAATCCAGCATGCGGTCGCGCCATGGCGTCGTGCTGCCATGCGCATGCAGGCTGGCGAAATAGCCCTGCAGCGCATGGGCGAGGGCACGCACGGTGCCGCCGGGGAAGATCACCAGGGAGAAGCCCAGCGCCTCCAGCTCCTTGGCTTCCTTGGGCGGCGTGCGGCCGCCCTCTACCATATTGGCCATCAGCGGTGCGCGGCCGCGGAAACGGGCGCAGATCTCGGCGAGCTCGGCGTTGCTCCGCGGCGCCTCGATGAAGAGCAGGTCAGCGCCCGCCTCACGATAGGCCTCGGCGCGGTCGAGGGCGGCGGCGAAACCTTCCACCGCGATCGCATCGGTGCGGGCGATGATGAGCGTCTCGGGCGATGGCCTGGCGTCGAGCGCCGCCCTGAGCTTCCCCACCATCTCGGCGGCCGGGATCAGCCGCTTGTCGGCGAGGTGGCCGCAGCGCTTTGGCGTCGTCTGGTCCTCGAGCTGGATCGCCGAGGCACCGCGGTTGGCGAGCACCTTCACCGTCCGCATGACGTTGAGCGCATTGCCGAAGCCGGTATCGGCGTCGACGATGAGCGGGATCTCGCTGCGCTCGCGGATGACGGCGACGGTGGCGGCGACTTCCCCCATGTCGATGAGACCGATGTCGGGCCGGCCGTGCCGCGTATAGGCGATCGAGGCGCCGGAGAGATAGGCGGCGGCGAATCCCGCGCGCTCGATCAGATGCGCCGAAAGCGCGTCGTAGCAGCCGGGCGCCACGACGATGCCGGGTTGCCGCAGCCGGGAGGGAAGGGGTGTCATGCGTACCTCACAATCCAAGATAGGTCTGCCGCAGCCGCGGATCCGCCATCAGCGTTGCCGCAGGGCCGGCAAGCGCGAAGCGGCCATGCTCCAGCACATAGGCGCGGTCGGCGATGGCGAGGGACTGCACCACGTTCTGCTCCACCAGCAGCACGGCGATGCCGTCCTCGCGGATGCGCGCGATCAGGCGGAACATCTCCTCCACCAGCAGCGGCGAGAGGCCGAGGGACGGCTCGTCGAGAATGAGGAGGCGCGGCTCCGCCATCAATCCGCGGCCGATCGCCAGCATCTGCTGCTCGCCGCCGGAGAGAGTGCCGGCGAGCTGGCTCATGCGCTCCCGCAGGCGCGGGAAAGTCTCCGCCACCCGCGCGAGATTCCCGGCGCGCGCGGCGCGGCCGCGGCAATAGCTGCCGAGCTCGAGGTTCTCGCGCACGCTGAGGTTCGGAAAGACGCGCCGGCCCTCCGGCACCTGGATCAATCCCAGCCGCACGATCGCCGTCGGCGAGGCGCTCGATATCTCGGCGCCGTCGAAGCGGATGCCGCCGGCGCTGGGCTTGAGGATGCCCGAGAGCGCGTTGTTGAGGGTCGATTTGCCGGCGCCGTTGCTGCCGAGCACCGCGACGATCTCGCCGGCCTCGATCGAGAGATCGATGCCGCGCAGCACCGGCAGCATGCCGTAGCCGACCTCGAGACCGGTCACCTCAAGCATGGGCACCTCCCGTCTGCGCGGCGAGGCGGGCAGCGGCGCCGTGGCCGAGGTAGGCCTCGATGACGGCGGGATTCTGCACCACCTGCGCCGGCGTGCCCTCGGCGGCGATCCGGCCGTCGTTCAGCACATAGACCCACTCGGCGAGGCTCATCACCGCCTGCATCACATGCTCGGTGAGGAGGAGGGTGACGCCGCCGTCGCGAATGTCGCGGATCACCGGCACCAGCTCGGCGATCTCGGTGGGATTAAGCCCTGCCATCACCTCGTCCAGCAGCAGGAGGCGCGGCTCGGTGGCGAGCGCCCGGGCGAGCTCCAGCCGCTTGCGGCCGGCAATGGTGAGGGCGGTGGCGGGGCGATCGACGAGCGCGCCCATGCCGACACGCTCGGCAACCTCGCCCGCCTCGACGAGGGCGCGGGCGCGATCGGCCTCGCGCAAGTGGCGGCCGACGGCGATGTTCTCGCGCACGGTGAGGCCGGCGAAGGGCTGCACGATCTGGAAGGTGCGGACCAGGCCGCGCCGCGCGAGAATGTGGGAGGGAAGACCGAGGACCTCCCGATTCTCGAACCGCACGGAGCCGCGATCCGCCGGCACGAAGCCGGCGATGACGGCGAAGAGCGTGGTCTTGCCGGCGCCGTTCGGGCCGATGAGCGCGGTGATGCTGCCGGCGGGAACGCGGAGCGAGACCTCCGACACCGCGGCAAGCCCGCCGAAGCGCTTGCTGACGCCTTCCACCTCAAGCATGGCTGAGCTCCGGCCGCGCGCGGCGCAGTCCGAGCCGATGGCCGAGGCTGACGAGCCCCTCCGGCAACACCGCCAGGATGACGATCAGCAGCACGCCATAGAGCACGAGGTTGAGGCCCGGCGCATTGCCGGTGACGATGCCAGCGGCCTCGTTGAGACTGCGCAGGGCGAGAGCGCCCACCAGCGGACCCAGCACCGTGCCGACGCCGCCGATGAGCGGCACCAGCAAGGCCGTCACCGACACTTCCGGTCCGAAGGCAAGGCGCGGGTCGAGGTAGAGGTAGTACTGCACGTAGAAGGAGCCGGCGAGGCCGCAGAGCGCACCCGAGAGCACCGTGGCGACGAGCTTGATCCGAGTGGCATCGACCCCGAGGGCACGGGCGGCGTTCTCGTTCTCGCGGACGGCGACGAGCTCGGCGCCGAAGCGCGAGTTCTCGAGCCACCAGGCCGCCGCGGTGGCGAGCGCAGTCAGCGCCAGCATCACCCAGTAGAAGCCCTCGCGGGTCGCGAACTGGAAATTGGCGGCGGTCTGCCTCAGCGGGATCTGCAGTCCGACGCCGGCGCCGGTGATGTCGAGGGAATCCGCGAGGATGCGCAGCACCTCGGCGAAAGCGAGGGTGGCGAGCGCGAAGTAGGAGCCACGGAGGCCGTAGCGGAATCCCACCCCGCCGACGATCGCGCCCATGAGCGCGCCCGCGAGACCCGCGAGCGGCAGGCAGGCCCAGGGGCTGATGCCGAGGCGGAGCTGCAGCACGGCCGCCGCATAGGCGCCGGTGCCGAAGAAGGCGGCGTGGCCGAAGGAGCGCTGGCCGCCATAGCCGCCGAGAAGGTTCCAGGCCTGGCCGAGGAGCGCGAGATAGAGCGTCACGATGGCGAAGTGCAGCCAGTAGTCCGAATGCACGAGGAGCGGCAGCGGCGCCAGCGCCAGCAGCAGGACGACGATCGCAATGCTGGGCGTGCGCCGCATCGGGTCAGGCGCGCTGGCCGAAGAGGCCGGTGGGGCGGAACAGCAGGATGGCGAGGAAGATGGCGAAGATGCCGATCTTGCCAAGGGTCTCGCCGAGGAGCAGCCCGCCCAGGGATTCGGTGACACCGATGATGATGCCGCCGACGAGCGCGCCGACGAAGCTGCCCATGCCGCCCAGTACCACGATGGTGAAGGCAATGAGGACGAAGCTCTCGCCGACGCCGGGATGGGCGTAGTAGCTCGGCAGCAGCAGGCAGGCGGCGGCGCCGACGCAGGCGGTGCCGATGCCGAAGCTCATGGCGAAGACGTGGTCGACATCGATGCCGACGAGGCGCGCGCCCTGCCGCTCGCGGGCGACCGCGCGGATCGCCTTGCCGAGATCGGTGCGCCGGATCCAGAGCCAGAGCGCCGCGGTGATGACGAGCGCCGCGACGAAGGAGACCGCCTTCGGCACCGCGATGAAGGCGACGCCGAGATCGACGGTGTCGAAGGCGTAGCTCGGGTTGATGGTGCGGGTGTCCGAGCTCCAGAAATAGAGCGCGAGATTGTCGATGATGATCGAGAGGCCGAGGGTCACCAGCAGGATGTTGTCCTCGCGGCCGTGGCTCGCGGTGGCGATCACGCTGCGCTGCAGCGCATATCCCAGCGCGAACATCGCGGGCACCACGATGGGAAGCGCCAGATAGGGATCGATGCCGAAGAGCGTGTAGAGAAAATAGGCGCCGTAGAGCGCCAGCATCAGCAGGCTGCCGTGGGCGAAGTTGATGATGTGGAGCACGCCGTAGATGAGCGTGAGCCCAAGCGCCACCAGCGCATAAACCGCGCCCATGGCGATGCCGTTGAGGAGCGCGGGGAGCAGGATGCCGGGGGTGAGGATCAGGGGCATGATCGAGCCCCTCGGCCGCCCCCCACCCCGACCCTCCTCCTCAAGGGGGGAGGGGGTACCGAGTCATGCCCCAACAATTCACCCTTCCCCTTGAAGATGGAGGGTGGGGAGGGGGTGGAGTTGCAGCGCTCGATCATCGCGAACGAATCACGACCTCACGCCGGCATCGGGAACACGGGCTTCGCGTTGGCGAACTCCGCCGGCAGGATGACCTTGATGTCGTTGTCCAGCACCTGCAGGTTGACGGCCTGGGCGCCGGTGTTCTGGCCGTTCTCGAACTTGGTCGGGCCATAGGGCATGAAGTGGCCGCTCCAGGTGCTGGACGCGAGCGCTGCGATGATCTTCGCCCGATCGGTGGAGGCGGCGCGCTCCAGCGCGTCGGCAAGCAGCATGACGGCGGTGTAGTTCAGGAAGACTTCGTAAGTGTAGTAGAGACCCTTCGCCTCGGTGCGCTTCTTGAGCGCCAGTGCCGCCGGCTTCTTCGGATTGTACCAGTGATTGCAGTCCATGATGTACTTGGCGGCCTCGGGGAACTCCTTCACGAACTTGTATTGCGAGGCGCCGCCGCCCAGCACCGAATAGATCGCCTTCGGCTTGAGCTTCTGCTGCAGCATGGTGCGAGCAAGAAGCACGTACTCGTTGTAATAGTTGGCGGGAATCACGATGTCGGGATTCTTCGCCTTGATCGTGAGCACGATGTTGTTGAAGTCGAGGGTGGGGGTCGGGTGCTTGATGCTGTCGAGCACCTGGATGCCGATGTCGGGCAGCGACTTCGACAGCAGGTTGGCGGTGCCGGTGCCGAAGGCGGAATCCTCGTGCACGATAATCGCGGTCTTGGCCGGGCTGCCGGCGGCGGTGTTGATATCCTTGAGCGCGGCCACTGCGGTCTTCACGAAGACGCCGTAGCCGGGGCTGAAGCGGAAGGTGTTGGTGAGCCCGCCGGTGACGATGCGGTCGTCGGTGCCGACATCCACCACGTAGGGAATGCCGTGCTTTGCCGCCGCCTGGGTGGTGGCGAGGCAGATGAAGCTCGCGTAGCCGCCGACCACGGCGGAGACGCCGGCCTCGTTGTACTTCTCGATCTCGGAGACGGCGACGTCGACCTTGGACTGGGCATCGGAGATCAGCGTCTCGATCTGCGCGCCGCCCAGCGACTTGATGCCGCCGCCGTTGTTGATGTCCTCGACGGCCATCAGCGCGCCGGCGCGGCCCTGCGTGCCGGAATAGGCGACGCCGCCGGTCACCGGGTGGATGATTCCGACCTTGACCGCCTTGGCCTGGGCGCGCAGCACCGCCGGGGCGCCGAGCAGGGTCAGCGAGGCGGCGCCGGCGCCGAGGACGGCGCGGCGGGTGACAGGCAGCTTAGGCGCGGGCGTGCTCTCGGACATCTGACATCTCCCCTGCTTCTGGTTAGGCTCTGGAGCGGCGCGGCCGGCGCGGCGCGCGCGGCGGTGACCAGCGTCTGCCGTCGCCGTCGCGTTCGCGCGCCAGCGACATGCGGTACTCGAACCGGTCCGGCCGGTAGAGTGCCAGGATATGCTCCACTGGCCGGCGCTTCCTGTCATAGACGATGCGGGTGAGGCTCAGGAGCGGGGAGCCCACCTCGACGCCGAGCCCTGCCGCCACGGTGGGATCGGCGAGCCTGGCGCTCAGCGCCTGCTCGGCACTCGCCGCCACGGCGCCCGCGCGCTCCAGCAGCGTCAGCAGCGGCGTCGCCGCGAGCTCGCGCTTCCCGTAGTGGCGGCCAATCGGCTCCGGCACATGGGTCGTCAGATAGGAGAAGGGCACACCTTCCTGGCTCCGCACGCGCACGGCGCGCTGGGCGCGCTCGCCCTCGGCGAGGCCGAGCGCCCGACGCACGTCCTCCGGCGGCAGCACATAGGCGAACTCGAGGAGCTCCGCTTCCGTGGCGAGCCCCATGCCGATCAGGTTCTCCATGAGTCCGGCCATGGCGGCGGCGACCGGCTTACCGGCGGCGCCGTTCACCACCCGGGTGCCGAGGCCGCGCCGGCGGTCGACCAGGCCCTCGGCGGCAAGATCGTTGAGCGCGCGCTTCACGGTGATGCGGGAGACGCCGAACTGGCGGATGAGCGCGGGCTCGCCGGGCAGCAGCCCGTCGGCGCCATAGACGCCGGAGACGATCTTGTCCCGGAGCACGAGATAGACCTGGTGATAGAGCGGGGTCGGCAGCCGCCCGTCGATCGGCGGTCCCGGCGCCCGGCGTTTGAGCGCGGTTGCGCCCGCCGGCATCGACTTCGCTCGTTCTGTCATCGCCCCTTTGATACCGTGATCAATGGCCTAATGCTATATCGTTATGACGTTTGCGCGCCACCGATGTCGAAGCCCCGGCCGGGGTCTCCGCCCGTCGCTGGAAGCGGCTGATTTTCCTCGATCAATCTCCTAAACGGTTTTCTAACTCCTGCTCTCCTAACCTTAGCGGTTGCTGAAGACGTGGAGACGGGCGTGGGCGTGGGGAGTGACATCGCGGAGCTGGATCCGGTGGCCGGACAGCTGACGCTGGCGGAGCGGACCTTCGACGGTTTCCCCGGCGCGGCGCTGCTGGTCGAGCGCGACGGTCGCGGCAAAGGACTGAACGCGAGCGGGCAGGCGCTGCTTGCCGAGAGCGCGCCTGCGGCCTGGGATCAATTCGCCAAGCAAGTCGCCGCCGTCCTCAAGCGCGGCGACGCTGCGGTGGAGATGCTGAGTCTCGATCCGACCGCGGAGGCGGTGATCGTTCCCTTGGCGGATGGCACCGCTCTCGTGCTGCTGCGCAAGCAGATGCTGGAAGCCAGTCTCCGCGGCGCGCTGATCGAGAGCCGCCAGCGCTTCAAGGCGCTGGTGGAGATTTCCAGCGATTTCGCCTGGGAGACCGACGCCGAAGGCGTCCTGGTCTTCGTCTCGCCGCAAGGGGCGCTCGGCTGGAGCGCGGCGGCGCTGCTTGGCCGCCATGCGCGCGAATTCCTGGTCGACCCCACGGATTTCCAGGCGCAAGTCTTCCGTACCGAAAAGCCGATTGCCGACATGGACGTCTGGTTCCGGCGCGCCGATGGCGGTGCCGCCTGTCTTGGCATCGCGGCGGTGCCGGTGCTCGACGCCAACGGCGCCCACAAGGGGGCGCGCGGCGTCTGCCGCGATCTCACCGCCGACCGCGCCCGCGACCAGGCGCTGGCGCGCGCGCGGCTGCGCGACCGGCTGATGGCCCATATCGTCCGCACCATGCGCGACGAGATCGAGCCGGCGCGCGCGCTCTCGGCCGCGGTCAGCGCGGTCGGTCTCGCAGTGGGCGCCGCTGGCGGCGCGGTGCTGCGGCGGCGCGCGGACGGCGGCGCCGAGGAAGCGGCGCGCTGGGGCGAGGCGGCGCCGCAAGCGGTGCTGGACACCGCCGCGGCGCGACTCTCGGCCGCCGAGGAGGAAGTCGACGCGATCCAGGACGGCTGCTGCTTCACCGGGCTCGCGACGCGCTATCGCGGCGCCGCCAACGGCGCGCTGATGCTGTGGCGCGTCCAGGCCGACGGTCCCTTCAGCGAGCCGGATCGCGCCGTCATCGCCGATGTCGCCGACCATCTCGGCATCGCCATCGCCCAGGTCGGCCATCATGAGAGCATCGTGCAGCTCTCGCGCATCGATCCTCTGACCGGCCTCCTCAATCGCCGTGCCTTCCAGGAGGAGCTGGAGCGCCGCCTTGCGACCACGGAGACCGCGGATCGGCCGGGCGCGCTCCTCTACCTCGATCTCGACAATTTCAAGCAGCTCAACGACACCGACGGTCATGGCGCCGGCGACGAGGCGCTGCAGGCTTTCGCGCAGATCCTGCGCGAGAACACCCGCAGCGCCGATCTGGTGGCGCGGCTCGGCGGCGACGAGTTCATCGTCTGGATGCAGGGCATCAACGCCGTCGTCGCCGAGACGCGGGCGCGCGCGATCCTGCGCGCCTTCGGCGTGCTGACGCCGCGCATCGGCAGCGCCGAGCATCCGCTCTCGGTCTCCATGGGGCTCGCGCTCTATGACCCGCAGAGCGGCGAATCTCCGGCGGCGCTGATCGTGCGCGCTGACGAGGCCATGTACGCGGCGAAGGAAGCCGGCAAGGGGCAGCTTCGCTTCGCCGCCGCCCACGCCATCGACGGCCGGGCGCTCTCAGCATGAAGGAAGGGCTGATCCAGCGCGTCATCCGCAAGGTGCGTGGCACCGAGCGGCCGCTCGACTACGAGGAGACCAAGCAGCTGGTGGCGAGCAACGAGTCGACCGACCGCCTCGTCGTCGCGCGCCACAGCCAGACGCGTCCCGAGGCGCTCTATTACCTCGCCTCGGACAAGGATCCCGAGGTGCGCGCGGCAGTCGCCGCCAACGAGGCGACGCCGGTGCAGGCGGATCTCGTCCTGGCGCGCGACCGCGACGATCGCGTGCGCGTCGATCTCGCCCAGAAGATCGCGCGGCTGACGCCGGATCTCTCCGCCGAGCAGCATCAGCGGATGCGCGAGATGACCTATGAGGTGCTGGAGATCCTGGTGCGCGACCAGGTGACCCGGGTGCGGCAGGTGATCTCGGAGGTCCTGAAGGACGTCGCCAATGCGCCTCCCGAGGTGATCCGCACCCTGGCGCGGGACAGCGAGCTCGTGGTGGCGGGTCCGGTGCTGCGCTTCTCGCCGGTGCTGACCGACGAGGATCTGCTGCAGATCATCCAGAACGCGCCCATCCCCGGCGCGCTCGCGGCGATCGCGCAGCGGGCCGAGGTGCGCGCCCGCGTCGCCGACGCGATCGGCGAGAGCGACGACGTCGAGGCGATCACCGCGCTGCTGAAGAATCCGAGCGCGCAGATCCGCGAGGAGACGCTCGATCGCCTGCTCGACCGCGCGCCCGAGTTCAGCGCCTGGCACCGCCCGCTGGTAGTGCGGCCCTGGCTGCCGGCGAGCGCCGCCAAGAAGCTCGCCGGCTTCGTCGCGCAGAACCTGCTGTCGCTCCTCGCCGACCGGCGCGATCTCGACCCGCAGACGATCCGCGAGGTCAAGTCCGTCGTCATGCAGCGGCTCGGCAGCGAGGCGAGCAAGCCAGCTTCCGAACTGCATGACCGCCCGGCGCTGGCGAAGAAAGCGGAGCCCGATATCCTCGACCGCGCGCGCAAGCTTCGCGCCAAAGGCCAGCTCGATGAGAGCGCGGTCCTGGCCGCGCTCGACAGCGACCGCGCCTTGGCGCGGGCGGCGCTCGCGGTGCTGGGAGAGCTGCCGCTGCAGCTGGTCGAGCGGGTGCTCAGCGCCCATAGCGCCAAGGGCATCACCGCCCTCGCCTGGAAGTGCGGCCTCAGCATGCGGGCCGCGGTCAAGGTGCAGCTGATGCTGGGCCAGATCCCGCCCGGGAACGCCTTGCAACCGCGCGTCGACGGCCGCTATCCCATGAACGAGGAGGCCATGCGCTGGCAGCTCGATTTCTTCTCCAGCATGACCAGCGAGAAGGTCGCCCTCTAAAGTCCCTGATATCTCCGGTGGTTTGCTTCCCGCCGACGATTGGCTAGACTTGCCCCGCCGATCCGGCGCGGCGCCGGCGCGCGCTCACCCGAGGCGGGCATGCGCGGGGCTGCATCCTTTTCACGGCAGCGGAGCGAGAGCGATCATGAAGAAGACCACGCGTGCGGCGTTGCCCTGTCTCGCCGTCGCCATCGGCGTCGCGATGGCGACAAATTCATGGCCGGCGGCGGCGCAGCCCGCCGTCCTGACCTCGCCCGGCGAGGTCGCCGCCTGTCTCTGCCATGACCAGCAGGTGAACGCGCTGAAGGCGGACGTGACGCGCCAGCAGGCCGCCTACGACAGCGCCCAGAAGGAGTTTCAGCAGCTCAACGCCCAGGTGGAGTCGCAGTATTCCCAGGTCAACGTCAACGACAGCGCCTCGATCAATGCCTATCGGGATCTGCTGAAGAGGCGCGACGCCGCCGGCGCACGGCTTACCAATGAGGCGTCCCCCGCCTATACGACGGCGGTCGACCGCTACAATCAGGCGGTCCAGTCCTACATGAGCCAATGCGGCGGCAAGTCCTACGCCGCCGCCGCATTGGCGCAGGCGCAGCAGAACCTGTCCTGCCCGCGATAGGACGGGTCAGCCCTCGCCCGAAGGCGGCGCGTTCAGGCGGTCGAGCGGGAAGATCGGCCGGCGGATGTGGCGGAAGTCGAGCCGGCTGTTGTCCGAGGTGGTGACGCCGTCGCCGTCGAGGGTGACGGTGGCGCGGCCCAAGGGCGCGAAGCCGGCGCGGTAGTGGATGCGCGATTTCAGCAGCAGATAGCGCTTGGCTGCCGGATCGATGCCGACGCTGGTGAAGACGCCGACGTCCCAGGGCTCGTGATGGCGCGAGACCACCACGATCTGCATCCGGCCGGTGTCGAGCACCGCCGTCGGCCCCATATGGACGGTGACGCCGGTATACATGGGGCCGCGCACCACCCAATCGCCATCGGTGAGGGTGCGCACCTTGCCGGTGATCTCCAGCGGCTCGCCCGTCCTCTTGATCGAGGGCATGTCGGTGCGGCCGCCGAGGCGCAGCGTCACCGTCTCCCCGACGCCCGCCTTCGCCATCGCGGCCACCGCCGCCGGATCGCAGACGGCAGCGACCGCCACGTCCTCGAGGCCCTGGCGCAGCAGCTCGGCGATGACCGTCATCACGTCCTCGGTGCCGCCGGAGCCCACGTTGTCGGCGTGGTCGAGCAGCAGCACCGGACCCTCGGTCATCTCCTTGGCGCGCGCCACCGCCTGCGCCAGCGGCTCGTGGCGATAGAGGAATTCCTCGCGCTCCGCCCAAGCCGAGTCCATCAGCCGCTTCGCCGCCGCCTGTGCCGCTGCCGCGTCGCCATTGGCGACGCAGATCGCCGACATGCCGGCGTCGGCGAAATCCGCCAGCGGGAAGCCGCCGAAGACCGTGGCCGCCAGCATGCCGCGCGCCTCCTCCGCGCGCGCCATCCGGATCAACGTCTTCATCGGCTCGTCGTCGGTGCCCATGCGCAGCGTCTGCGCCAGCAGCGGCCGGCGGTCCCAGCCCATCGCCGGCCGGATCTCGCCCGTGAGGCTCCTGAGCAGGACGCGCCCGACCTGCTCGCCCACCTCGTACATGTCGACATGGGGATAGGTCTTGTAGCCGATGAGGGCGGTGCAGTTCCGCACCATCTTCTCGGTGAGGTTGGCGTGGAGGTCGCAGGTGACGGCGATCGGAAGACCGGGCGCGATGGCGCGGATCGCCTCCAGGAGCGTGCCTTCGCCGTCGGGAGTGCTCTCCGCCACCATGGCGCCGTGGAGATCGAGGAAGGCGGCATCGCATCCCCCGCGCACCGCGTCGAGAATGGCATTCGACATGATCTCGTAGGCGGCTTTCTCCACGGGGCCGCTCGGCATCGCCTCGGCGGCGACCGGCGTCACCACCTCGGCGCCCGCCTCGCGGGCGAGCTTCAGATAGGCGCCGAAGGGCATCGCGGTTCCCTCATAGGCGCGGCGCGCCGCGTCGCCGAAATGGGCGCCCCAGTCGAGGAAGCGCTGCCAGTCCGTGCGCACCGGCGAGAAGGTGTTGGTCTCGTGCTTCATCATGGCGATGACGAAGCGCATCACGAGCCCTCCTGGCCGTAAAGCGTCTTGGGATCGACCCGAGGCTCGGCGATGGTGACGAGTTCGCCATCGCGCGCGGCGCGGAAGAAGCAGCTCCGCCTTCCGGTGTGGCAGGCGACGCCGGTCTGGTCCACCAGCAGCAGCACCGCATCGCCGTCGCAATCGACGCGGAGCTCGACCAGGCGCTGCACCTGGCCCGAGCTCTCGCCCTTGCGCCAGAGCTTCTGCCGGGAGCGCGAGTAGTAGCAGACGCGGCCGGTCGCCAGCGTCTCCTCCACCGCCTCGCGGTTCATCCAGGCCAGCATCAGCACCTCGCCGGTGTCGTGCTGCTGGGCGATGGCGGCGACGAGACCGTCGCCATCGAAGCTGAGCGCCGGCAGCACGGCGGATGCGGAGGCGGAAGCAGGGGTCGTCATGGGATGCGCCTTCACCGTTGACGCTCCCAGTATAGGACCCCTGTCAAGCCCGCCGGCACTCCAATCCTCCGGCCCGCGCGCCTCAGGGCTTGAGGCTCATTCCCTGCGGCCGGATGAGGCCGTCGAGCGCCGGCGTGAAGCCCTCGAGCTTCGCCGTCGTGCCGTAGATCCACTTGATGTGATAGAGCACCATATAGGCGCGGTCGGCGAGGTAGTGGCTCGCCGCCTCCTTGTAGAATTTGAGCCGCTCGGCGGGATCGGTCACCTGGCGCGCCTTGGCGAGCGCCGCGTCGGTGGCGGGATTGCAGTAGCGGCTCCAGTTGAGGGCGCCATCGCACTGCTGCCAGATCGTGATGTTGCCGTCGGGATCGGGCCGGCCGCTCCAGAAGGTGTAGACCGCCTGGTAGTCGCCTTTCTGGGTCGCGGCGATCAGCGTGTTCGCCTCTACCGCCTGGATCTTCATGTCGAAGCCGGCCTCGGCGATCATCGATTGGATCACCTGCGCCGCCTGCAGCTCGATCGGGTTGTTGGCGACGGTCATGGTGAAGGCCACGTGCTCGACCCCCGCCTCCTTGAGCAGCCGCTTCGCCTTGGCGAGGTCGCGCGGCGGCACCGGGAAGTCGGAATCGTAATAGGTCGAGCCCGGCAGCAGCGGCTGGTTGTTGGGCACGTACTCGCCGTTGAACACCACCTGGTCCAGGACCTTGCGGTCGATCGCGGCCTCCAGCGCCTCGCGCACTTTCGGATTCTTGAGCGGCTCGGCCGCCGCCGGCGTGCCGATGTTGATCGAGAGCTGGTAGTAGAGCGTCGCCGGGCTCACCACCAGCTTCAGGCTCTTGTTGGCGGAGATCGCCGCCATGTCGGTGGGCGCGACGCGCTCGATGATGTCGAAGCCGCCGGATTGCAGATTGGCGAGGCGCACGCTGGTATCCGGCACCGGATAGAACTCGATCTCGTCGATGTGGATCGCGTCCTTGTTCCAGTAGCGATCGAATTTCTCCAGCGTGATCTTCTCCTGTGCCACCCGCGACTTGAACTTGTAGGGGCCGGAGCAGACGGGGTTGGCGGAGAACTTCTCGCCGGCAGCGGCCGCCGCCTTCGGCGCCACCATCATGCCGGCGCGGTCGGAGAGCACGCCCACCAGCGGCGCGCTCGGCTCCGAAAGATGGAACGCGACGGTGAGGGGATCGATCACCTCGACGCTCTTCACCTGTTTGAGCTCGGTCTTGCGCTTGGAGAACGGCGCGGTCTGGTAGCGCTCGATGTTGTACTTGACCGCCTCGGCGTCGAAGGGCTCGCCGTCCTGGAAGACGACGTTGGGGCGGAGCTTCATGGTGAGGGTAAGGTTGTCCGCGGACCACGACCATTCGGTGGCGAGCTGCGGCAGGTAGTTGAGCTTGGCGTCGATGTCGACGAGCTTGTCGCACATGCTGGCGAAGACATCGCGGCCGGCGAAGGAGACGCCGATCGCGGGATCGAGCGCGTCGGGATCCTCGTTGAGCGCGATCCGGAGCGTGCTGGCTTGCGCCTGCCCGATGCTCAGAGACAGCGCCGCCGCAAGGATTCCAAAATTGATCAGTCGTCGCATGATTTCCCCCGCCCTGTGATGCGCCCCCCAACTATAGGCGCCGCCGGCCGAAGCGACAGGGGTCTGGTGCCCAAGGGTGGGGCAGACAACGGCTTGTGATGCCGTCCGCACGGGCGATCTGCGCAACGGTGATGCGCTACGCCGCCTCGGCGCCGCGCTGGCGCGGGTAGGTGGCGGGCAGGGTCTGCAGCAGGATCTCCTTGAGCCGCGTCGCCGCTGGCGGCAGCGCGCGGCCGGCGGCGTGCAGGGAGAGATCGATCGAGGGAAGCGGGGGCAGCCCGTCCTGGCTGTCGAGCACGCGCAGATGATCCGGCCGGCTGATGCCGGTGCGGACGGTGATGCCGAGCCCGGCGTCGACGGCGGCCCAGAGCGCCGAGAGGCTGGGGCTGCTGAAGGCGACGCGCCAGGGAATGCCGGCGGCATCGAGGGCGGCAGTGGCGGGCTGGCGGAAGACGCAGGGCGGCTCGAAGACCGCGAGCGGCACCGGCTCGCCCTCCGCCCAGCTTCGCTCGCGGCCGCCGATCCAGGCCATCGGGAGTCGCGTCAGCTCTTCCGCATCGCCGCGCCCACCGCCGCCGAACACCAACGCGAGATCGAGCTGTCCCCGGTCGAGACGCTCCAGCAGCACTGCGTTGCGATCGACGGCGGCCTCGACGGCGACGGCGGGATGGGCGCGCTTGAAGCGGCCGAGCACCGCGGGAAGCCAGGTCTCGGCGAAATCGCCGGGCATGCCGAAGCGGACACGGCCGGCAAGCGCGGCGCCGCGCACCGCCGCCACCGCCTCGTCGTTGAGCTCGAGGATGCGGCGGGCATAGGCGAGGATCGCATCCCCGGCCTCGGTCGGCGCCAGCCCGCGGCCCTGCTTGCGGAAGAGCCGCTCGCCAAGCTGCTGCTCGAGCTTGCGCACCTGCAGGCTCACTGCCGACTGCGAGCGGCCGACCTGCTCCGCTGCCCGGCCGAAGCCGCCGAGATCCTGCGCCGCCACCAGGGTGCGCAGGATCTGGACGTCGAGGTTCACCGTGCCAATAGTTGAGTTTTTCAAAACCATAGCGTCAGAAATATCAATTTTTCTCTAAGATGGGAAGAGCCTATGTCTTCGGTGCCGGCGAGCCGCCGGCATCAGCAGAGGAGACACCCCATGCCGCTCGCCCGCATCTCGCTCCGGCAGGGCAGCTCCGCCGCCCATCGCCAGGCGATCGCCGATGGCGTCCACCGTGCGCTCACCGAGACCTTCAACGTGCCCGCCGACGACCGCTTCCAGATCATCGACGAGTATCCGGCTGACCGGCTCGTCTTCGATCAGGGATATCTCGGCATCCATCGCAGCGACGCCTTCGTCGCGATCGAGCTCACCGTCAGCAACACGCGGACGCTGGCGCAGAAGCAGGCGCTCTATCGCCGCATCGTCGAGCTGCTCGCTGACCACCCCGGCCTCGATCCGCAGGACGTCTTCATCAATCTGGTGGAGGTGGTGAAGGAGAACTGGTCCTTTGGCAACGGCATCGCGCAGTACGCTTGAAGCGGCGGAGCACTCAGCTCCGCCAGCGCAGCACCCGCTCCTTCACCGGGTTCTCGAAGGGGCGGTTCTCGGCGCGGGCGCGGCGGTACTCGTTCTTGAGCCGGTAGTACCATTTCGCCTGCCGGTCGGCGTCGTCGATCAGCATCAGCGGCGGCTCGTATCTGAGGCCGCCCAGCTGCATCACCATGATGTCGCGGTCCTGGCGCAGGAACTTGCGCACGAACGGGCGGAGCAGCGGCTTCAATGGCGTGAGCCAACCCTGCGTCCAGTAGATCGCGTGGTTGATCTCGCTCTCGCCGGCGGTGATCGGCGTCACCGCGGTGAGGTTGGCGACGACGTGCGATCCGATGCGGATGTGCTCGATGCGCACGCTCGGCAGCCGGAAGGTGATCTCGGTCTCCGGCTTGCCGCCCAGCAGGCGATAGGCGTTCGAGTTCGAGCTCGGCGCGTGCCGCAGCATGGTGAAGCCGTAGGGCGCGGGGCCGAAGGGCTTCGACTTCTCGTGGATCGATCTCCGCGAGCGCCACCACCAGGACCGGTGCACGAAGGGCCCGTGGGCGGGATCCATGAGGCCGACCACCGCGTGATCGATGGCGCAGGGAAACCGCAGGCTCTCGAACAGGCCGGGCGCGCGCTCGCCGAGATCCGGCACCACGGGAATTTCCGGCGCCGCGGCCGGGTCCGCCTCGCCGACATAGACCCAGACGTTGCCCTGCACCTCGCGCGCTGGGAACGCCTTCGCGCGGATCTTCGCGAGGTCGAGGCTCTGTCCCTCGACCAGCGAGGGGATCGCCGTGCAGTGCCCATCCGGCGCGAAGCGCCAGCCGTGATAGCAGCACTCGATCTCGGCACCGTCGAAGCGGCCGTAGCGGAGCGGGATGCCGCGATGAGGACAGATGTCGCGGAGCGCGAAGACCGCGCCGGAGCCGTCGCGGCCGAGCAGCAGCGGCTCGCCCAGCATGGTCTTCGGCGCCATCTGGCCCGCGCGCAGCGCGCTGCCGGGCAGCGCGAAATACCACATCTCGCGAAGCGGCTGGGCAGGGTCGGCATCCATCGGGCGGGGTCCTACGGTGGTAAGCGCGGCGCCAATCTAACGGGGCAGGGTCGGGAGGCTAACGCGAAAGTCGCGCTCGCCCGCATGATTTCCGCACCCGAAAGTCGCGGCGGAAAGCTCGCTTGAAACCTTTTGCGGGTCGTTGTGAGCTTTTGCTGCTGTTGCGAACTATCCGCGCCTAAGTCGCCGTTAATTCCCCAATGCTAGCCTATATCTTGCGGTTGGAGCTCATAATCGTTAAGGTGCGCCGCACAACTCACGGTTCCTGCGAACCTTCTGTGGCGCATCGGTTCGCGACCAGCGCCGAGGAATAGAGATGGATGACGTTCGTCACCTCCGCGAGGCGGAGGGCGGGTACTTTCTGGAGGACCTTTCGGTCGGCATGTCCGCGCGCTATGCGCGCACGGTGACCGAGGCCGATCTGGTGCTGTTCTCCGGCATTTCCGGCGACAGCAATCCCGTGCACATGAACGCGACCTACGCGGCCAAGACCCGGTTCAAGGGCCGCATCGTGCACGGCATGCTGTCGGCGAGCTTCCTTTCCACCGTGATCGGCATGAAGCTGCCGGGACCGGGGACGATCTACCTCAAGCAGAACCTCAACTTCCGCGCGCCGGTGCGGATCGGCGACACGGTCGAGGCCACCGTCACCATCGCCGACATCGTGCGCGAGAAGGCGCGGATCGTGCTGCAGACGGTCTGCCGGGTCGGCGAGACCGTGGTGATCGACGGGGACGCCCTGGTGATGGTGCCTGCACGCGGCTGAGCCGCGCGCAGATCATTGATCCCCCGCGCGCGGCCGAAGGCCGCAGACTCCCGACTATCGGTTTTGCCAAGGCCGCGATATCTTCGCGCCCCATGCGCATTCTCCGTCACCCGGCCGCGCTCGAAGCCGCCGACCGTGGCGCCGTGGTGGCGATCGGCAACTTCGACGGCGTTCATCTCGGCCACCAGCTGGTCATTCGCCGCGCCGGCGAGATCGCCCGCGCCGCCGGCGCGCCGCTCGCCGTGCTCACCTTCGAGCCGCACCCCTATCACGTGTTCAATCCCGCGGTGCCGCCGTTCCGGCTGACGCCGCTGCGCGCCAAGGCGCATCTGATCGAGACGCTCGGCGTCGATCTCCTGTTCGTCCTCCATTTCGACCTCGCGCTGGCCCAGGTGAGCGCCGAGGATTTCGTCCGCGATGTGATCGTCGCCGGCGCCGCGGCAAGCCACGTTCTCGTCGGCTACGACTTCCATTTCGGCCACAAGCGGCGGGGGACGCCGACGCTGCTGCAGCAGGAGGGCGCCCGGCACGGTTTCGGCGTCACCGTGGTGTCGCCGATCGAGGCCACCAAGGGCGTTGTCTATTCCTCGACGCGGATAAGGCGGCATCTCACCGAGGGGCGTCCGCGCGAGGCGGCGGTGCTGCTGGGCCGTCCCTTCGAGATCGAGGGCCGGATCGAGGCCGGGGACCGGCGCGGCCGCACCATCGGCTTCCCGACCGCCAATCTGATGCTCGGCGACTATCTCCGGCCGGCGGGCGGCGTCTATGTGGTGCGGATCGCGATCGAGGGGGAGGCGCCGCTCGCCTGGCGGCCGGGTGTCGCCAATCTCGGCACCCGTCCGACCGTGGGCGGTACCGACCTCCGCCTCGAGGCGCATCTCTTCGACTTCGCGGGCGACCTCTACGGCAAGCATCTCCGGGTGGCGCTGATCGAGCATCTCCGGCCGGAGCGAAAATTCGCCGGCCTCGACGATCTCAAGGCGCAGATCGCCGCCGATGCCGGCCAGGCGCGGGCGATCCTGGCGGCGGAGCCGGGGCCGCTTGGTTGACGGGGCGGGGCGGCTTCCCTATGGTCGCCGCCATGGCTTGGCTAGATGCAGGGCATGGCTCTCGAATTAGCCGCCCGGCCCGCTTCTGAGGGCCGGGACCGCCCGCTTGCGCCCGGCGCCCTGCGCTGACGGCGCCTCTCTCACGACATTCTGACGCGACCAGCCATGGCCACCGACTACCGATCGACTGTCTTCCTGCCGCAGACCGGCTTTCCCATGAAGGGCGAGCTGCCGAAGCGCGAGCCGCAGCTCCTGGAGCGCTGGCGCGCCAACGGCCTCTACCAGCGCCAGCGCGCGCTCTCCAAGGGCCGCGAGAAGTTCGTCCTCCATGATGGCCCGCCCTACGCCAACGGCAATCTGCACATCGGCCACGCCCTCAACAAGATCCTGAAGGACGTGGTGAACCGGGTGCAGCAGAAGCTCGGCAAGGATGCCGTCTACGTGCCGGGCTGGGACTGCCATGGCCTGCCGATCGAGTGGAAGATCGAGGAGAAGTACCGCGCCGCGAAGAAGAACAAGGACGAGGTGCCGATCGACGAGTTCAGGAAGGAGTGCCGCGACTTCGCCGCGCACTGGATCGACGTCCAGCGCGAGGAATTCAAGCGCCTCGGCGTCGACGGCGACTGGGACAATCCGTACACCACCATGGCCTATGAGGCCGAGGGCCAGATCGTCCGCGAGATCGGCAAGTTCCTGATGAACGGCGGCCTCTACAAGGGGGCCCGGCCGATCATGTGGTCGGTGGTGGAGCAGACCGCGCTCGCCGAGGCGGAGATCGAGTATCACGACCATACCTCGACCACGGTCTGGGTGCGCTTCCCGCTGGTGAGGCCGTCGCGGCCGGATCTCGCCGAGGCCTCGGTGGTAATCTGGACGACGACGCCCTGGACGCTGCCGGGCAACCGCGCCATCGCCTATGGCGCGGAGTTCGACTACGTCCTCGTCAAGGTGACGGCGCTCGCCGAGAAATCCCGAGCGAAGCTCGGCGAGACGCTGGTGCTGGCGAAGGCGCGGCTGGAGCAGGCGCAGAAGGAGATCGGCTTCACCGGCGAGATCCTCGCCGAGTTTAGGGGCGAGGCGCTTGCCGGCGCGGTGGCGCGGCATCCGCTCAAGGGGCAGGGCTACGACTTCGACGTGTCGCTCTTCCCCGGCGACTTCGTCACCGACACCGATGGCAGCGGCTTCGTTCACATCGCGCCGGGCGCCGGCGTCGACGACTACGAGCTCGGCGTCAAGCATCGTCTCGAGGTGCCGGCGATCGTCGCCGACGACGGCACCTATTATCCGCACGTCCCGCTCTTTGCCGGCGCCGCGGTCTATCGGCCGAACGGCAAGCCGGGCGATGCCAACGACAAGGTGATCGCGGCGGTGGAGGCGGCGGGCGGCCTGCTGCAGCGCGGCCGGCTCACCCATTCCTATCCGCATTCCTGGCGCTCCAAGGCGCCGCTCATCTTCCGCAACACGCCGCAGTGGTTCATCAGCATGGAGACCAACGGTCTCCGCCAGAAGGCGCTGACGGCGATCGCCGAGACCGAATGGATCCCGCCGCAGGGCGAGAACCGCATCCGCTCGATGATCGAGAGCCGGCCGGACTGGTGCATCTCGCGCCAGCGCGCCTGGGGCGTGCCGATCGCCGTCTTCGTCGACAAGCGCACGCGCCAGCCGCTGCGCGACCAGGGCGTCGTCGACCGCATCGCCGCCGCGGTCGAGGCGGAGGGCGCCGATGTCTGGTTCACGGCACCGGCCTCGCGCTTCCTCGGCAACGGCTACAATGCCGACGATTTCGAGAAGGTGACCGACATCGTCGACGTCTGGTTCGACTCGGGCTCGACCCACAGCTTCGTGCTGGAGCAGCGGCCGGAGCTGAAATGGCCGGCCTCGCTCTATCTCGAAGGCTCGGACCAGCATCGCGGCTGGTTCCATTCCTCGCTGCTGGAGAGCTGCGGCACCCGCGGCCGGGCGCCTTACGACGCGGTGCTGACCCACGGCTTCGTGCTCGACGAGCAGGGCCGCAAGATGTCGAAGTCGCTGGGCAACATTACCGCACCCCAGGAGGTGATCGACGCGTCCGGCGCCGACATCCTGCGGCTCTGGGTCGTGGCGTCGGACTATTACGAGGATCTGCGCATCGGCAAGGAGATCCTGAAGTACCAGGCCGACGTCTATCGCCGCCTGCGCAACACGCTGCGCTATCTGCTGGGCGCGCTCGACGGCTTCAGCCCGGCGGAACGGGTCGAGCCGGCGGCGATGCCGGAGCTGGAGCGCTGGGTGCTGCACCGGCTGAAGGAGCTGGACCCGATCGTGCGCGAGAGCGTCGACGCGTTCGATTTCCACCGGATGTACACGGAGCTGCATCAGTTCTGCGCGGTCGATCTCTCGGCCTTCTATTTCGACATCCGCAAGGACGCGCTCTATTGCGACCGGCCGGACGATCCGCGCCGCCGCGCCGTGCGCACGGTGATGGACCGGGCCTTCGAATGCCTGACCGCCTGGCTGGCGCCGATCCTCTGCTTCACCGCCGAGGAAGCTTGGCTTGCCCGCCATCCGTCGGACACCGGCAGCGTGCACCTGACCCTCTTCCCCGATCTGCCGCCCGACTGGCGCAACGACGCGCTTGCCCATAAGTGGGAACGGGTGCGTGAGATCCGCCGCGTCGTCACCGGCGCGCTGGAGGTGGCGCGGGCGGAAAAGAAGATCGGCGCCTCGCTGCAGGCCGATCCGATCCTCTATGTCCACGACCCGGCCGACCGGGCGCTGCTGGCCTCGATCGAC
>DATJOK010000027.1:0-44505 GCA_035507155.1 Allostellaceae bacterium | reverse complement strand
GGGCGCCGGAGGAAGGCGTGCTGGCGGCGGTGCGCGCGGTCATCGCCGACGCAGGGATCGCGCCCTCACAGGTGAGCCTCATCATCCACGGCACCACGCTTGCGACCAACGCGCTCATCGAGCGCAAGGGCGCCAGGACCGCGCTTCTGACCACCGAGGGCTTCCGCGACGTTCTGGAGATCCGGCACGAGAACCGCTTCGAGCAGTATGACGTCAACATCGATCTGCCGCCGCCGCTGGTGCCGCGCCGCCTGCGCCTGCCGATCAAGGAACGCACCGACGCCCGCGGCCGCGTGCTGACGCCGCTCGATGGCGAGAGCGTCGAGCGCGCCCTCGACGTGCTGGAGGCGCAGGAGGTGGAGGCGGTGGCGGTGGGCTTTCTGCACAGCTTCACCAACGGCGCGCACGAGCGCCGGGTCGGCGAGGCGATCGCCCGGCGGCTGCCGAAGCTCTCGGTGACGCTCTCCTCGGAAGTCTCGCCGGAGATGCGCGAGTACGAACGCTTCTCGACCGCCTGCGCCAACGCCTATGTGCAGCCGCTGATGGGGCGCTATCTCACCAAGCTCGACAACGAGCTGAAGCATGCGGGCTTCCGCTGCCCACTCTTCCTGATGACCTCGGGCGGCGGCATCACCACGGTGGAGACGGCGATCCGATTCCCGGTCCGCCTGGTCGAAAGCGGCCCCGCCGGCGGCGCCATATTCGCCAGCCGCATCGCCAAGCAAGGCGGCCTCGACCAGGTAATCTCCTTCGACATGGGCGGCACCACCGCCAAGATCTGCCTCATCGACAACGCGCAGCCGCAGACCAGCCGCTTCTTCGAGGTGGCGCGCATCTACCGCTTCCTGCGCGGCAGCGGGCTGCCGCTCCGCATTCCCGTCATCGAGATGGTGGAGATCGGCGCCGGCGGCGGCTCCATCGCCAAGCTCGACGCGCTCGGCCGCATCGCCGTCGGACCGGAGAGCGCGGGCTCGGAGCCCGGCCCGGTCTGCTATGGCCGCGGCGGCACCGAGCCCACCGTCACCGACGCCGACGTGGTGCTGGGGCGCATCGATCCCGCCACCTTCTCCGGCGGCGACATCAGCCTCGACGTCGAGGGATCGAAGCGGGCGATGGTCGAGCGCATCGGCAACCGCCTCGATCTCGCCGCCGAGCTGGCAGCGCTCGGCATCAGCGAGATGGTGGACGAGAACATGGCCAATGCCGCCCGCGTGCACGCGATCGAGAGCGGGAAGGACGTGCGCGGCCGCACGCTCATAGCCTTCGGCGGCGCGGCGCCGCTCCATGCGGCGCGGGTCGCCGAGAAGCTCGGCATGGGCCGCGTGCTGATCCCCGCCAATGCCGGCGTCGGCTCCGCTGTCGGATTCCTCCGCGCGCCGGTCGCCTACGAGATCGTGCGCAGCCACGTGGAGCGCGTCGGCAGCCTCGACGCGAAGACGGTCAACAGCCTGCTCAGGGAGATGCGTGCCGAGGCGGAGGCGATCGTGCGCCGGGGCGCGCCCAACGCGCCCCTCGGCGAGCAGCGCTCCGCCTTCATGCGCTATCGCGGCCAGGGCCACGAGATCGCGGTGACGCTGCCGGTGCGCGAGTTCACCGCCGACGACCGCGCCGCCCTCACCGAGATCTTCGAGACCGCCTATCGCCGGCTCTACGGTCGCTCGATCCCCGGCGTCGACATCGAGATCCTGAGCTGGGTGGTGGCGGTGAGCGCGCCGGCGGAAGGCAGCCTCGCGACGCCGGCGAAGCTCGTCGCCTCGGAGCCCAAGGCCAGGTCGCGCCGCAAGGTGTTCGATCCCAACCGCGGCGAGTTCCTGGAGGTGCCGATCTACTGGCGCCCGGACCTCGCGCCCGGCGCCCGGATCAAGGGACCCGCCGTCATCGCCGAGGACGAGACCTCGACCGTGGTGAGCCCGCTCTTCGACGCCGCGATCGACGGCTTCGGCTATATCGAACTCACCCGCAACCGGGAGCGCTGACATGGTCGCCCGCCCCAACGCCGCCCTCTCCCAGATCCATACCCAGATCATGTGGAGCCGCCTCATCGCGGTCGTCGAAGAACAGGCGCAGACGATGATCCGCACCGCCTTCTCCACCTCGGTGCGCGAGGCCGGCGATCTCTCCGCCGGTGTCTTCGACCGCGAGGGCCGGATGCTGGCCCAGGCGATCACCGGGACACCCGGTCACGTCAACTCGATGGCGAACGCGGTGGTGCATTTCCTCAGAGCCTATCCGCTCGAGACCATGAAGGAGGGCGACCACTACATCACCAACGATCCCTGGCAGACCTCGGGCCATCTCCACGACATCACGGTGGTGACACCGAGCTTCTACAAGGGGAAAGCGGTCGGCCTCTTCGCCTGCACGGTGCATGTGGTGGACATCGGCGGCCTCGGCATGGGGCCGGACGGGCGGCAGGTGTTCGAGGAAGGCCTCGCGATCCCGATCATGCCGCTCGCCCGCGAGGGCAAGATGAATGACGACCTCCTGCGCATGGTGCGCGCCAACGTGCGCGAGCCGCTGCAGGTGGAAGGCGACATCTATGCGCTCTGCGCCTGCAACGAGGAGGGATCGAAGCGCCTCGTGGAGATGATGGACGAGTTCGAGATCACCAATCTCGACCGGCTCGGCAACACCATCGTCGAGGCGTCGCGCGAGGCGACACTCGCCAAGATCCGCGCGCTCCCCAAGGGTACCTACCGCAACAGCGTCACTATGGACGGCTACGACAAGCCGCTGCTGCTGAACGCGGCGCTCACCATCTCGGACGACGGCATCCACGTCGACTTCGACGGCACCTCGCCCGCGTCGAGCTACGGCATCAACGTCGTCTACAACTACTGTCTCGCCTACACCGCGTTCGGCGTCAAATGCCTGGTGGCGCCGGAAGTGCCGAACAACGCCGGCTCGCTGCTGCCGATCACGGTAAGCGCGCCGGAAGGTTGCGTTCTCAACGTGAAACGGCCCTGGGCGGTTGCGGCGCGCCACACGGTAGGCCACATGCTGCCGGACGTGGTCTTCGGCTGCCTCCATCAGGTGATGCCCGGCGGCGTTCCCGCCGAGGGCGCCTCCTCGCTCTGGAACCCGCAGGTGTTCGGCGGCGGCTCCCTCGTCGACGAGGTGGCGGAGGGCACTGACGCCAACAGCCTCCCCGAGTTCAGCACCGTCATCTTCCACTGCGGCGGCGCCGGCGCGCGGCCGACGAAAGATGGGCTCAGCGTCACCGCCTTTCCGAGCGGCGTGCGCACCATTCCCGTCGAGGCGACCGAGAGCGTGGCGCCCGTCGTCTTCAAGCGCCGAGAGTTCCGCGAGAGCTCCGGCGGCGCCGGCAAGTTCCGCGGCGGCCTCGGCCAGGTGATCGAGCTCGCCGGCGCCGACGGCGCGCCGGTGGCGCTCCTCTGCAATTTCGAGCGGGTGCGCAACCCCGCGCGCGGCCGCGACGGCGGCGGCAAGGGCGCGCCCGGCGCCGTGAGCCTGCTCTCCGGCCGCGCGATCCGGCCCAAGGGCCGGCAGACCGTGCCGCCCAAGGACACGATCCGCCTGGAACTGCCGGGCGGCGGCGGCTTCGGCGATCCGCGCTCGCGCGACCCGGAGCAGGTGCGCGCCGACGTGCTCGATGGCCTCATCACCGCCGAGGAAGCGAGGCGCGATTATGGCGTCATGATGACCGCCGACGGCCGGCTCGACGCGACGGCGACCGCGAAGCTGCGCGCCTCCTGATCTCCCTCGCTGCCGAATTTTTGCGCGCGACGGCCGGGCGGAAGCCGGGCTAGACTTCGCCGCGCTCAATCGGACCGCAGACTAAATGCGGACGGAAATCAGGCAGGGAGGCCACAGGATGCGGAAGAACTATCTCGTTTCTCTCGGCGCGGCGGTGACCGCCGCGATGCTCTGGGCAGGTCCGGCGCTTGCCGCCGGCCCCGTCAAGATCGGCGTCATCATGCCGCTCTCGGGCAACGCGGCGAACGCCGGCAAGTCGGCGCTCGATGCCATCAACCTCGCCGCCGAGCTCGTCAATACCGTGCATCCCGAGCTCTCCTCGCTACCCTCGGTCGGCAAGGGCGGGCTCAGCAATCTCGGCGGCGCCAAGATCGAGATCGTCAGCGCCGACCATCAAGGCAATCCCGCCGAGGGACAGGCGCAGACGCTTCGCCTCATCACCCAGGAACACGTGGCGGCGATGCTCGGCTCCTATCATTCGAACGTGACCTTCACCGCCACCGCGGTGGCCGAGCGCCAGGGCGTGCCCTTCGTGGTCGGCGATTCCGTCGCCGCCAACATCACCAGCCGCGGCTACAAGTGGGTCTTCCGGGTGACGCCGATCGCCTCGGACTTCGCCGCCAATTACATGGAATTCCTCTCCGACATGAAGAAGGCCGGCCACAAGGTCGAGACCGTCGCGGTGGTCAACGAGAACACCGATTACGGCACCTCGGTCGGCGGCACGGTGGTCGAGCAGGCGAAGAAACACGGCTTCACCGTGCTGGCGCAGATCCCCTACAACGCCAACTCCACCGACGTCTCCGCGCAGGTGCTGCAGCTCAAGGAGAAGAAGCCGGACTGCGTGATCTTCGTGTCCTACACGGCGGACGCGATCCTCTACATGAAGACGCTGAAGAACCTGGACTACATGCCGCCGATGATCATCGGCGACGACGCCGGCTTCGCCGATCCCTCCTTCATTCCGGCGGTCGGCGACATCGCCCAGGGCGTGATGAACCGCAGCTCCTGGGACGTCGGCAAGCCCGGCAGCGTCACCGCCAAGATCGACGAGCTCTTCAAGGCCAAGACCGGCCACGAGATGGACGACACCTCGGCGCGCGACATGCAGGCGCTCTTCGTGCTGGCGGATGCCATCAACCGCGCAGGCTCCACCGATCCCGCCAAGATCCAGGCGGCGCTCAAGGCGACCGACCTCAAGCCCGAGCAGCTGATGATGGGCTACAAGGGCGTCAAGTTCGACGCCACCGGCCAGAACGAGCTGGCGGCGACCTACCTGATCCAGCTCCAGGGCAAGAGCTACGTCTCGGTCTGGCCGGCGAAGTCGGCGGTCGCGAAGATCGAGTGGCCGCTCAAGGGCTGGAAATAGCGCGCCGTCGCCGACGCGATGATCCTGCTGCAGGTGGTGGTGGGCGGCCTCCTTCTGGGGGCCGTCTACGCCCTCTTCTCGTCCGGCCTCACCCTCATCTGGGGAATGATGAACTTCATCAACTTCGCCCATGGCGAGTTCGTGATGCTGGGCATGTATGTGGCGCTCGTCGTGGTGACGGCGCTGCACGGCGGCCCCGCGCTCTTCACGCCGGCGGCGGCGGTGGCACTGTTCCTGCTGGGCGTGCTGGTCTATGGCGCGCTCATCAAGCACGTGACGCGCGGGCCGATGCTGGCGCAGATCCTCTCCACCTTCGGCCTCGCCCTGCTGCTGCGCTACAGCGCCTTCTTCGTCTTCAGCTCGGATTTCCGCACGCTGCCGGAGAGCGCGCTCTCCGGGACCCTCGATCTCGGCGGCATCTTCATCGGCAAGCCGCAGCTCCTCGCCGGCATCGTCGCCGCCGCGCTCACCCTCGGCATGCATTTCCTGCTGACGCAGACAGCGCTCGGCAGCCGGTTGCTCGCGGTCGCCGAGGACCGCAACGCCGCGATGCTGATGGGAATCCGGCCGGACCGCATGCAAGCGCTGGCCTGGGGTCTCTCCGCGGCGAGCGCGGGGATCGCCGGCGCGCTGATGGCGATTGCTTATCCGTTCTCGCCCTCGGTCGGCGAGACCTTCGCGCTCACCGCCTTCGTGGTGGTGTCGCTCGGCGGCTTCGGCAGCGTGCCCGGCGCGATGATCGCCGGCATCATCATCGGCCTCGTCGACCAGCTCGCCGGATTCTATGTCGGGCCGATCTACAAGGACGTGGTGGTCTACGGTCTCTTCGTCGCGATCCTCTGGATCCGGCCGCAGGGTTTGCTGGGGAGGCTCTGATGTCTTGGCTCTGCATCAGCCCCCTCCCCAACCCTCCCCCTCAAGGGGGGAGGGGGCGGTGATGCGGAAGTTCTGGGGACCGATCGCGCTCTGGGTGGCACTGCTGCTCTATCCGCTCGTCGTCTCCGGCGCCGACGGTGCTGCCTTCCTGCAGGACGTGGGGGCGACGCTGGTGCTGGCGGCGATCAGTGCCTCGGCGTGGAACATCGTCGGCGGCTATGCCGGCCAGGTCTCCGTGGGCCACGCCATCTTCTTCGGCGCCGGCGCCTATATGCCGCTCCTCCTCTACAATCTCTGGGAGACGCCGCCGCTGGTGGGCGTGCCGCTCGGCATCCTGGTGGCGGTGCTGATCGCGCTCGGCATCGGCATCCCGAGTTTCCGGCTGCAGGGGCATTACTTCAGCATGGCGACCATCGCCGTCGCCGAGCTCATCCGCCTGGTGGTCGGCAACTGGGAACTGCTCGGCGCCGCCATCGGCATCCAGGGCCCGGCGAGCCCGCGCGGGTGGTACGACCTGATCTTTCGCAGCTCGGTGCCCTACTACTACATCTTCCTCGCCGTGCTGGCCGTCGTGCTCGCCGTCACCTGGGCGATGGAGCGCAGCCGCTTCGGCTATTACCTGCGCGCGATCCGCGCCGGCGAGCGCGCAGCCAAGAGCCTCGGCGTGCCGGTGCGGCGCATGAAGCTGATGGCGCTGATGCTGAGCGCCGCCTTCACCGCGGTCGCGGGCTCGCTCTACGCGTTCAAGCTCGGCTTCGTCAATCCCGAGAGCGGGCTCGGCATCCTGGTCTCGGTGCAGATGATCATCACCGCGGCGCTGGGCGGCGCCGGCACGCTCTATGGGCCCGTCATCGGCGCCATCATCCTGATCCCGCTGCAGAGCGCCACCAACACCTGGTTCGGCGGCGGCGGCAGCGGCCTCACCTACATCATCTACGGCGGCATCATCCTGCTGCTGGCGCGCTTCGAGCCCGGCGGCCTCATCGAGCTCTGGCATCGGCTGACGGGCCCACTCATCGCACGCCTTGCCCAGCGCCGCCCGCGGAGCCAGACCCGTGCTGCTTGAGGCACAGCAAGTCTCGCGCGCCTTCGGCGGCTTCCTCGCCCTCTCGGGCGCGAGCCTCGCGGTCGAGACCGGCGAGATCGTGGGATTGATCGGCCCCAACGGCGCCGGCAAGTCCACCTTCTTCAACTGCATCGCCGGCGATCTGGCGCCGACCGATGGCCGTATCCTGTTCGACGGCATCGATCTCACCCGCGCGCCCGCCGAAGTCCATGCCCGGGCGGGCATCGGCCGCACCTTCCAGGTGCCTGCCACTTTCGAGGACATGACGATCCTCGAGAACGTGATGGTGGGCGCGTTCCTCCGCCACCCGCATCGCCGCGACGCCCGCGACAAGGCGATGGAGGTGCTGCGCTTGACCGGCCTCGAGGCACAGGCGATGCAGCGCGCGCGCAGCCTCGGCACGCCGGGCCGCAAGCGGCTGGAGATCGCCCGCGTGCTGGCGAGCGAGCCCAAGCTGCTGCTGCTGGACGAGGCGCTCGCCGGCCTCACCCCCGGCGAGGTGCAGCGCGCGATCGAGCTGGTGCGGCAGATCCACGCCACCGGCATCACCATCGTCATCGTCGAGCACATCATGGAGGTGATCCTGACGCTGACGGCGCGCGTCCTCGTCTTCAACCAGGGCCGCACCATCGCCCAGGGCAAACCGCAGGACGTGGTCAACGATCCCCAGGTGATCGAGGCCTATCTCGGCCGCCGCCACCAGCGCCGGCGCAGGCGGGGCTGAGCGCATGGCCGCGGCGCCTCTTCTTAGGGTCGAGCATCTGCAGGTGCGCTACGGCGATCTCGTAGGCGTCGCCGACGTCTCGCTCGAGGTGGCGGAAGGCGGCGTGGTCGCGCTCCTGGGCTCGAACGGCGCCGGCAAGACCACGACCCTCAACGCGATCGCCGGGCTGGTGCAGGCGAGCGGCGGCGCGATCCGCTGGCGCAGCGAGGCGATCACCAATCTGCCGGCCTATGCGATCGTGCCCAAGGGGCTCGCTCTGTCGCCGGAAGGCTGGCGGCTCTTCGTCAGCCAGACCGTCGAGCAGAACCTGCACCTGGGCGCGACGGCGCTCGCCGACAGGAGCCGCATGACGGCTCTCCTGGATCGCGTCTACACGGTCTTCCCGCGCCTCTCGGAACGGCGGCGGCAACGCGCCGGCACGCTCTCCGGCGGCGAGCGGCAGATGCTGGCGGTCGGCCGCGCGCTGATGAGCGAGCCCAAGCTGCTGATGCTCGACGAGCCGAGCCTCGGCCTCGCCCCGGCGGTGGTCGAGCAGCTCTACGACAGCCTGGACCAGCTGCACCAGGACGGCCTCACTCTGCTGCTGGCCGAGCAGTCGGTACCGTTGGCCCTCGAGATCGCGGACTATGCCTACGTGCTGCAGACCGGGCGTACCGTCCTCGACGGACCGGCGGAGCAGCTCGAGAGCGATCCGCAGGTGCAGCGGATCTATCTCGGCCTCGCCGAGGATGCGGCGCGATGACGATCACCCTCGGCACCGCGACGCCGGGCGGCGGCTTCCCGCTCTATGGCGCCGCCGTTATCGAGACCATCCGCGAGACCGATCCGTCTCTGATCATCGAGCCGCTCAACACCAAGGGCAGCACGGAGAACGTGCCACTGCTGGAAGCAGGAAAGCTCGACATCGCCCTCGTACAGGGCGAAGTGGCGCAGGAGGCCTTCGCGGGCGTCGGCAGGCCGCCGACCGCTCTGAAGATCCTTGCCGCCATGTACTCGACTGCCGGTCTCTTCGTGGTGCGCGCCGACAGCCCGGCGCGGAGCATCGCCGATCTCCGCGGCAAGCCGGTGGCCTTCGGCGCCCGCGGCTCCGGCCTCGTGCTGCTGGCGCGCGCCGTGCTCGATGGGCTCGACCTCGATCCCGAGCGGGACTTCCAGGCGGTCTATCTGGACCGAGCCGGCGACGGACCCGCCATGGTGCTGGACGGCAGGGTGGCGGCGCTCTGGGGCGGCGGCGTCGGCTGGCCGGGCTTCACCGCCGTGGCGGGCGGGCCCATGGGCGCGCGCTTCATCGCTCCTGACACCGGGGAGATCGCGCGGATCCTCGGGAAGCACCCGTTCCTGAAGCCGTTGACGGTGCCCGCCGGGAGCTATCCGGGGCAGAGCATGGCGATCGCCTCGGTTGGCTCCTGGAGTTTCATCCTGACGCGGCCGGACTTGCCGGAGGAGATCGCCTATTGCCTGGCGAGCGCGCTCCATCGCGGCGAGGCGGCCCTCGCCGGGCGGCTGCCGCAGGCGCGCGAGACCACTGCCGCCAACACGCTCGCCGCCACGCCGCGGCTCGATCTTGTCCATCCCGGCGTCCTGCGCTACCTCCGCGAGCGGGGGTTCACGCGCTGAGCGTGACACGTGCCCCGCGGGGGGACCGATGAGATCGCCGACGGGCGACGGACCGATCGGCAGCTGGCTGCGTCGGCACAATGCCGAGCTGCGCCTCAGCCTTCGGATGGCAGCGGCGGCGCTTGCCGCTTTCGCGGTGGCGGAACTCCTCCATCTCGCCCAGGGCTATTGGGCCGTCTTCACCGCCGTCATCGTGACGCAGTCGAGCGTCGGCGGCTCCCTCAAGGCGAGTGCCGACCGTCTCCTCGGCACCTTCAGCGGCGCCCTCTTCGGGGCGGCGGTCGCGGTGCTCATTCCGCACCAGAACGTCTTCGTCCTCGGACTCGTCCTGGTGGTGGCGATCGCGCCGCTCGCCCTGCTGGCCGCCGTCAATGCGAGCTTCCGCATCGCGCCGGTCACCGCCGTCATCGTGCTGCTGGCGAGTTCCAGCCAGCAGAGCGGCCCCGTCGCCTCGGCGCTGGCGCGGGTGAGCGAGATCGGCATCGGCTGCCTGATCGGGCTCGCGGTGGCGCTGCTGGTGCTGCCGGCGCCCGCGCATGGGGTGGCCACCAAGGTCGCGGGCGGCGCCCTCGACCTTCTGGCGGAGCTGCTGGCGGTGCTGATCGCCGAGCTCACCGCCGGCTCGGAAAGCAGTCGGATTGCCGCTCTCCACGCGCGCGTGCGCTCGGCGACCGCGCTCCTGGAGGCGAATGCCGGCGAGGCCGAGCGCGAGCGGCGCATGCTCCTGGCCTCCGGTCCCGACATGGCGCCGCTGGCGCGCACGGTGCGACGGCTTCACATGGATCTCGTGATCTTCGGCCGCGCCGCCACCATGCCGATCCCCGAGCCGTTGCGCAGCCGTCTCGCGCCGCGGCTCGCGGAGATTGCGGACGCTATCGGCACTTTCCTGCGCGGCACCGGCGCCGCGCTCGCCGAGCGCCGGCCGCCGCCGGACTTCGCGCCGGTGGTGGCGGCGCTCGATCGCTATGGCGTCGCGATGACGGAGCTCCGCCGCGAGCGCCTGACGCGTGACTTGTCCGACGAGGAGGCCGGGCGCATCTTCGCGCTCGGATTCGGCCTCGAGCAGCTCCGCCGTGATCTCGGCGATCTCGGCAGCCGCGCCACCGAATGCGCGTTGGTGCCGCTGCTCGGCTCGCGCGACAGCGCGTAGCGAGATCGGCAAGGGGCGCAGCAGCAGGATCAGCTATCGAGGGAGCCGCTCATGTTCGCACCACCACCCGTCATCGAGACCACCGTCTTCGCCCGCATTCCCGAGAGCCTCTGGCGCGACCGGCCCTCGCACTGGGTCGAGTTCAACCAGATGGGCCAGAAGACGCCGACCTTCCTGGAAGGCCCCTCCTTCGATCGCGACGGCAACCTTTGGGTCACCGACATTCCCTGGGGCCGGCTCTTCAAGATCGCGCCCGACGGCTCGATCGCGGTGGCGCTCGAATATGACGGCGAGCCCAACGGTCTCAAGTTTCACAAGGACGGCCGCGCCTTCATCACCGACCACAAGAACGGCATCATGGTGTTCGATCCCCAGACCGGGAAGATCGCGAGCTTCCGCGATCGCGGCGTGGTCGAGCGCTTCAAGGGCGTCAACGATCTCGTCTTTGCGTCGAACGGCGACATCTATTTCACCGACCAGGGCCAGACCGGCCAGCACGACCGCAGCGGCCGGCTCTATCGGTTGCGCGCGAACGGCGAGCTCGAGTGCATTCTCGACTGCATTCCGAGCCCCAACGGCCTCGTCCTCAACAAGGCCGAGACCGTCGTCTTCCTCTGCGTCACCCGCGACAACGCGATCTGGCGCGTGCCACTCCTGCCGGACGGCCGTGCCACCAAGGTCGGCGTCTTCATCCAGATGTCGGGGGGTGTCGGGCCCGACGGCATGGCGATCGACGACGAGGAGAATCTCGTCGTCTGCCATATCGGCCTGGGCTCGGTCTGGGTGTTCAGTCCGATCGGCGAGCCGCTCTACCGCATCAAATCCTGCACCGGGCTTGCCACCACCAACTGCGCCTTCGGCGGCCCGGAGGGAAAGTCGCTCTTCATCACGGAGTCGAAGACTGGCACCATTCTTCGCGCCGAGCTCAAGGTGCCCGGCCGGCGGATGTACTCCCACATGTGAGAGCGTCCGCCGGCCGGCCTTCGCCGATCACGGCCTGATCCGCCAGAAGGGCAGATTGGCCTCGTATTCCGCGGTGGCCCGGCTGATGCCGATGTCGCTGAGCGCGTGATCGTCCATCGCGAGGAGCGCCCGCCGGCTCTTCGCGCGGTCGTGCCACTCGCCCAGCCGATCGAACACGCTCGCCAGGCTTTGCGCCGCCGTCTTCCACCACTGCCGCGACGGACGCTCCGCCGGGCGCGGCCGCCAGTCCCGCAGGATCGCCGCCGGGCTCGGGCCCTGGCGGAGCTCCGAGAACCCTCCGAGCGGGCTCCCGACGCGCCAGCGGAAGAAGAGCTGGGCGTCGCGGAAGACCGGCGACACCGCGGCGGTGGTGAGCGCCGCCACATGGGCCGCGGCGATGGCCGGAATCGAGTGTCCAGTGAACCGTTCCATGATTGAATCTCCTTTGGCCTTGAGTCTTGGTGCCCGTGAGAATGGCCGCGGTTTTCGCTGGCAACAAACGACGTGTTCTCATATCATGGCCAAAGTTAATTAGGCCTAAAGACAGATGCAGGGATCCCTACCGCTGAACGGGCTCAAGGCGTTCGAGGCCGCCGCCCGGCATTTGAGCTTCACCCGCGCCGCCGACGAGCTGCACGTGACCCAGGCCGCCGTCAGCCACCAGGTGAAGACGCTGGAGCTCCGCCTTGGCGTGAAGCTGTTCCGGCGGCTGCCGAAGAGCCTGTTGCTCACCGACGAGGGCCAGGCGCTGCTGCCCGATCTCCGCGACGCCTTCGACCGCATGGCGCGCGCGCTGGCGCGGGTGAGCGCGGAGGGCGGTGCGGCAACGCTCTCGGTCACCACCCTCACCACCTTTGCTCTCACTTGGCTGGTGTCGCGGCTGCCGCGCTTCCAGGCGGCGCATCCCGAGATCGAGGTGCGCCTCTCGACCACGGCGCGGCTCGTCGACTTCGCCCGCGAGGACGTCGACGTGGCGATCCGTTATGGCGACGGCCGCTGGCCCGGCCTCGTTGTTACCAAGCTCTTCGACGACGAGCTGACGCCGCTCTGCGGCCGCGCCCATCGCGATCGACTGACGCAGCCGGAGGATCTCGGCCACGTGCCGTTGATCGATGCGTCGAGCGTCGAGCCGGCGTCGGTCGGGGACTGGCCGGCGTGGCTCGCGGCCGCGGGGCTGCCCAATCTACCGGTGACGCTCGGCGCCCATTTCGACTCGACGAAGATCGCCGTGCAGGCGGCGATCGACGGCCTGGGCGTCGCCATCGGCTCACCCTATCTCTTTAACGACGACATCACCGCCGGCCGCCTGTTCCAGCCCTTCCCGTTGACCGTGAATCACGGCAAGGCCTATTGGCTGGTGCACCAGGAAGCTGCAGGCGAGCGGCGGAAGGTGAAGGCGTTTCGCGACTGGATCGTCGCGGAAACGGGGGACAAAACCGTATAGCTTTTTGATGCGCCGCGACGGCATTTTCTCAAGCCGGAGGTGGCAGGAAGATTGCACTGTTGTCGTGTGATGTGGCGTCGACGCTTCTTCCCGTGGCGTCGGTGCCGCATTTCGCGGCACGCCGCCTGGAAATCGGCCATCACTGCGTCCGGGCCGTATCTAAGGGCGGCGTGTCGACCAGAGGTCTGAGCCTGTCTTGCATTACAATATATAGGGGGAGATCTCATCAGTTATGGCTAGCATCCCTAGGCTTCTCGGGGCCGCCAGCGCTCTTGCGCTGACCGCGGCCTTTTCTTTGGCGGCTCCAACCCAGGCGCAGACGGCGCCGGCTGCGCCTGCATCGACGGCACCGGCGGCGCCTGCCGCCTGGGCCGATACTCTGGCATTCACCGGCCAGGTGGAGGCGGGCTTCACCGCCAATCCGCTGGGTCCGCCCGATCACCGCAATTTCGGACAGCTGTTCACCGACCACGCCAATCAGCCGGTGCTGAACCAGATCCTGCTCACCGCGCAGCGGCCACTTGATCCCAAGGCGGAGGGCTGGGACTTCGGCTTCAAGCTGCAGGGCATGTACGGCGCCGATGCGCGCTACACCCATTTCATGGGCGAGTTCGACCGCGTCATCCACGACACCAACCAGATCGACCTCGTGGAGGCGAACGCGCTCATCCATTCGCCGCTCCTGGGCTCCGGCGGCACCGATCTCAAGATCGGACAGTATCCGACGCCGCTCGGCTACGAGGTGATCGACGCCAGCGGCAATCCGCTCTACTCGCACTCCTACATCTTCAACTTCGGCCTGCCCTTCAAGCACACCGGCGGCTACGCGACGGTGCATGCGACGGATCTGCTCGATCTCTACGCCGGCGTCGATAGCGGCACCAACACCTGGATCGGCTCGCACGGCGACAACAACGACGCGGCGGCCGGCATGGCCGGCTTCGGCCTCAACATGCTGGGCGGCAATCTCACCGTGCTCGCCCTCTCGCATTTCGGGCCGGAGAACGCGCGCGGCGCGGTCGATTTCTCCGGTAAGCCGATCGACGTCGACGGCGAGTTCCGCTACTTCAACGACGTGGTCGTCACCTGGAAGGCGAGTGACAAGGTGACCTCGATCACCGAGATCAATTTCGTCCGTGACGACGGCGTCAACGCCAACGGCGGCGGCATCGCGCAATACATTACCTACACCTTCAACGACAACTGGTCGCTGACCGGCCGCGGCGAGGTCTTCAACGACCAGAAGGGCTTCTACGTCGCGAAATTCGAGCAGCCGCTCGACTTCGTGAATGCCGAGCGCGGCCTGCCGACCAGCTCCGGCGGCGTGGTGAGCGGCGGCAAGAACACCTATACGGAGGTGACGCTGGGCGTCACCTGGAAACCAGAGCTGCCGAAGCCGGTCTCCGGCTTCATGCTGCGGCCAGAGATCCGCTACGACCACGCGAGCCATCCGGTCTTCGGCGATGGCAGCGACGACAATCAGGTCACCTTCGCGGCGGATTTCGTTCTGCAGTTCTGATCGCTGCCGCAAGCTTCCAGAGGGCGTGATCGGCCGGGGATCACGCCCTTTCTTTTCTCCGTCTCAGCAGACGACGTGCGGCGGGAGACGCCCTTCGAGGACGTCGATCACCTGCTCCGCCACGGACAACCCGACGCGATCTAGGGACTCTGCCGTCGCCGAGCCCAGATGCGGCGTGGCGATGAAGTTGGGCAGCTTCAGCAGCGGGTGATCCGGCGGCGGCGGCTCGACGGCGAAAACGTCACCCGCGGCGGCGCCCGGCCGGCCTTTCGCCAGCGCCTCCGCGAGCGCCAGCTCGTCGACGATGCCGCCGCGCGCGGTGTTGACGAGAATGCTGTCGGGCGCCATTCGCGCGAGCGCGCGCGCGTCGAGGAGATTGCGCGTCTCTGGCGTCAGCGGCAGGTTGAGGCTCACGACCGCGCTCCGCTCCAGCAGCTCCTCTATCGAGGCGACCGGCTCCGCGCCGACGGCGCGGATCGCATCTGCCGACAGCATCGGATCATGGGCGATGACCGGCGCGTCGAAGGCGCGGGAGAAGAGCCCGGCGACCTTGCGACCGACGGCGCCGAAGCCGGCGATGCCGACGGGACGCGCGGCGAGCTCGCGCCCGACCGGCAGTGCCGGCTTCCCCAGCGTGCCGGCACGGAGCGCGCGGTCCCCTGCCACCACATGCCGCGCGGCTGATATCGCGAGGCCGAGCACCAGCTCGGCGACACCATCCGCGTTGGCGCCGGGCGTGTTCACCACGGTAATGCCCTTGGCGCGCGCGGCGTCGAGCGGGATGTTGTCGAACCCCACGCCATGCTTGCCGATCACCTTGAGCTTCTTCGCCCGCGCCACATCGGCGGCGGCGACCGGCCGGATCCGCACCACCAGGCCCTCCGCGTGATCGGGCCAGTCGCCGACGGCGGGATCGCGCCAGTCGACGACGGCGGCGGCCTCCTTCAGGCGGGCAAGCGCGCGGGGACTGATGGGCTCGATGACGTAGACGGGCATGGGCGGGTCGGATGGCTTCCCTCTCCACCGCGGGGAGAGGGTTGGGTGAGGGTGCGGTGCCGCCGCAAGATGCCGAGAGATCCAGCCTCGGGCAAGCGCCCCCTCACCTGACTCTCCCCGGAAGGGAGAGGGATCGCAGCGCAATTGCCGCAAGATGGAGCCGAGATCGATTTTCTGCCTATGATGAAGCCATGCACGACCTCGTGATCCGGAACGCGCTTCTCCTCGATGGCAGCAAGGCGCCAGCACGGCACGGCGATCTCGCCGTCGTCGGCGATCGCATCGTAGAAATCGGCAGCGATGTTAGCAGCGGCCGGCAGGAGATCGATGCCGAGGGGCTGGCGCTCGCACCGGGGATCATCGATACCCACACCCATTACGACGCGCAAGTCACCTGGGATCCGGCGCTCACCCCGTCGCCCGCCCATGGCGTCACCACGGTGGTGATCGGCAATTGCGGCTTCACCATCGCGCCCTGCCGGCCCCGCGATCGTGAGCTCACCATGCGCAACCTCACCCATGTGGAGGGCATGTCGCTGGAGGTGTTGCGGCGGGGGATCCGGTGGGAGTTCGAGAGCTTCCCAGAGTACATGGAGCTGCTCGCACGCCTCGGCAGCGTTCCCAACCTCGCGGCTTTCGTCGGCCATTCCTCGGTCAGGACCTTCGTCATGGGCGAGGACGCCACGCGGCGCGCGGCGAAGCCCGAGGAGATCGCCCGGATGAAGCGCCTCGTCGCTGAGGCGATGCAGTCTGGCGCCATCGGCTTTGCCACCTCGACAGCGCCGCAGCACAACGGCGAGGGCGGCGTGCCGATGCCGTCCCGCCTCGCCGACGCCGGGGAGCTCGGCGCCCTCGTCGGCGTATTGGGCGAGATGGGTCGCGGCATCTTCATGCTGACCAAGGGTCCCGACTCCCCGGTTCCCTATCTCGAGACGCTGGCAGCCGCGACCGGCCGGCCGGTGATGATCGCCGCGCTCCTTCACAATCCCGTGCTGCCAGAGGCGACCTTCAACGACCTCGCCGCCATCGGCGCGGCGCAGCGGCGCGGGCACAGGCTCTATGGCCAGATCTCCTGCTGCCCGCTCACCAACGACTTCACCATGAAGTCACCCTATCTCTTCGAGGGCATCGCCGCCTGGCTGCCGGCGATGCAGGCGCATGGCGACGACCTGAAGCGCGTCTACGCCGATCCCGGGTTCCGCCGCCGCGTCACCGCCGAGCTCGCCACACCCGTCGCCATGCGGCTCTTCAACAACGACTGGGAAAAGCTCGACCTCCTCGAAACGGCGCGCCCGGAGAATCGCCGCTACGAGGGCCGCAGCGTCGCGTCCCTCGCCGAAGCGGCCGGCAAGGCGCCGCTCGATTGGCTCCTAGATTTCGCCTTGTCGGAAGATCTAGAGACCGTCTTCACCGCGGTTCTGCTCAACACAGACGAGGATGCCGTCGGCAAGATGCTGCGTGATCCCAACGCCAGCATTGCGCTGTCAGACGCCGGCGCGCATCTCAGCTTCTTCTGCGACGTGGGCTTCGGCCTCCATCTTCTCGGGCACTGGGTGCGCGAGCGCCAGGCGCTGAGCCTCGAGGAGGCGGTCTGGCAGCTGAGCGGCCGCCCGGCGGAGATCTTCGGCATCCAAGATCGCGGGCGCCTGGCGCCCGGCGGCGCCGCCGACCTCATGCTGTTCGATCCCGCTACCATCGGCCGCGGCCCGCGCCGCCGCGTTCACGACCTCCCCGGCGGCGCCGCACGCCTCACCACCGATCCCCGGGGATTGCACGGCGTCTGGGTGAACGGCACGCAGGTGGCGGACGGGAAGGGCGCGATCGAGACGTCTGCGCGGCCCGGGAAGCTGCTGCGGGAGTTTGCGGCGTAGTACGCGATCGTTGTTCTGAACGTCATGGCCGGGCATGACGATGAATGAAGGGGCGCAAGTCGGAGCAGGAGCCTACTTGAAGATCCCCTTGGGGATCATGGCGTGGATGCCCTTCACCTGATCGACGACCTGGGTCACCTCGAAGTCGATGGCGATGCTGGCGAGCGCGTAGGCGTCGGCGGGCGCGAGACCCTTCTCCTCGCCGAGGAACTTGATGGTCTCGCGGATGCAGATCTTCATCGCCTCGTTCAGATCCTCGTGGAGGCCGACGCAGATCCAGTGCGTGCGCGTCTCTGCGCGCGGCCAAGCGAGCGGACGGCCCTTAATGAGATCGAGCTCGAAGGTGCCGGTGAGCGAGGTCTCGATGGCGGTGAGGTCCACCTCGCCGTCGCCCTGCGCCGCGTGGCCGTCGCCGCACATGAAGAGCGCGCCCGGCACATGCACCGGCAGATAGAAGGTGGTGCCTGATGTCAGGTCCTTGAGATCGATGTTGCCACCATAGGCGCCGGGCGGCACCGAACTCAGGCGGCCGAGGCTGCGCGCCGGCGCCGTCGCCATGATGCCGAAGAACGGCGCCAGCGGCACCTCGATGCGCTCGGAGAATTTCGCCACCTGCCGCTCGAGGTCGAAGGGGATGACGATGCTGCGGTTGAGGGTGAACTCGTCGGGAAGTCCGCCTTTGTTCATGCGCATGGTGTTGACGCCGTAAGGGACGCGCGGCGTCGCCTCGAGGATCTTCACCACAAGCACGTCGCCGGGCTCGGCGCCTTCCACGTAGACCGGAGCGGAGACCACGTGCGGCCCGAGGCCGCTGTGCTGCACCTTGGCGTAGATCGCGATCGCATCGGCGAGCACGCCGTCGCGGGGAATGCCGTGGCGGGCGAAGAAGCGCTCGGGCGGTCCCTGATCGCCGAGCAGGCCTTCGTGGGAGACTGTCTCGACGGTGACGGTGGCGCCGGGCTTGACGCGGAGCGCCGGCTCCGCGGCGGCGGAGAGATAGCCCCAATGCACGGTCTCCGGCCCCGCCAGCAGGCGATAGCGGTTGCGGCCTTCCTGGCGCACCAGCCCCGCCTTGGCCGCCCGCTGCTCGAGCCCGTCGCCGCTCAGGAGATGGGACGAGCTCGGCGGCACGATCGCTTTTTCCGCAAGCTCGCCCTTCCCGGCGGCTACGCGCAGCCCTTTCTGCAGGAAGATGTGCTGCTCGCGATCGACGAGCCCGAGCCGGAACAGCTCGTCGACGAAATGCGTGTAGCTGCCCGGCACCGAGGCCAGGGTTCTTGCGTGATCCAACGGATGATCGGCGGCGCGGTCGGCCATGGCCCATTCCCTGACGGTGAGCGATCGCCCCGGCTTGCGGCGTCGCTGCGAGGCGCTAGACTCTGCCCAAAGCGGCTGATCCCAGCAAGCCGCAGAGTGCCCGGTTTCCGTGCAGGTCAGGACCTTTCATGAGCGCCAGCGCGTCGCCCCGCATCGCCCTCTTGGGCTTCTCGATCGAGTGCAACAAGTTCGCGCCGCCCGCCGTCGAGGCGGATTTCTCCGCCCGCGCCTATGCGGCAGGAGCCGAACTGCTGGCGGAGGCGCGCGCCAAGGCGCCGCGCTTCACGCCGGAGCTGCCGGGCTTCGTCGCATCCCTGGATCGCACCGGCCCCTGGACGCCGCTGCCGATCCGTCTCGCGCAAGCGCAGCCGAACGGACCGGTAATCCACGAATTCTTCGAGCAGCTGATGCGGGAATGGCGCCAGGGGCTGGAGGCAGCGAGGCCGCTCGACGGCGTCTATGTCTGCGCCCATGGTGCCGGCCTCACCACCGAGGACGACGATCCCGACGGCGCTCTCCTCGCCATGGTTCGCGAGGTGGTAGGTCCGGGCGTCCCCGTCGTCGCCACCTTCGATCTCCATGCCAACGTCTCCGAGCGCATGGTGGAGAGCATCGATCTCTTCATCGGCTACCGCACCAACCCGCATCTCGACATGCGCGAGCGCGGCGAGGAGGCGGCGCTGGCGATGCGCGAGCTCCTTGCCGGCCTCCGGCCCCGGCACGCCCGCATCCGCCTCCCCATCGTGCCACCCACCGTCACCATGCTCACAGCAGGCGGCCCCTATGCCGACATGATCAACTATGGCCAGCAGAGAAAGACGGCGGAAATCCTCAACGTTTCTGTCATGGGCGGCTTTGCTTATGGTGACACCGAAAAGAACGGCCTCACCGTGATCGTGACCGCACGCAGCGACGAGCGGGCGGCGAAGAGGCTCGCGCGCGAGATCGCCGAGCTGGGCTGGACCAACCGCGAGCGCTTCCGCCCGACGCTCACTTCACTCGAAGCAGCCACGGCGATGGCGGTCGCCGCGGGCAAAGATCCGATGCGGCCTGCGCTCTGCTTCGCCGATGTCGCCGACAACCCCGGCGGCGGCGGACGCGGCAACACCACCTACGTTCTGGAAGCGCTCCTCAAAGCTGGCGCCGAAGGCGTGCTGCTCGGCATCTTCAACGATCCGCCGCTCGCCGACGAGGCGCATCGACTGGGCGAAGGGACGAGCTTCCTCGCCCGCTTCAACCGCGCGGAGACGCAGAGCTTCTCGAAGCCCTTCGAGGCCGAAGCCAAGGTGATCAGGCTCTCCGACGGCAACTGCGTCGGGCGGCGCGGCATCTATGGCGGCACGCGGCTGGCGCTCGGCCCGTCCGCGGCGCTCCAGGTGGGCGGCATCACCGTGGTGGTGATCTCCAACCGGCACCAATGCGCCGACCCCGTCTTCTTCGAGATGTTCGGCCTCGACATCGGCAAGGCACGCTCGGTGATCGTGAAGTCGCGTGGCCATTTCCGCGGCGGCTTCGATGAATTCTTCAGCCACGACCGCATCGTCGAGGTGGACTGCCCAGGCCTCACCTCGCCGATGCTCGGCCGATTCACCTGGACGAAGCTGCCGCGGCCGGTGATCCCGCTCGATGACGACGTGAGCTGGGCCCCGCCGGCGCCTTGATCCTCAGCCGAGCGCGGCGCGGAACTTCTCCGCGATCGCAGCAAGCTGATCCTCCCGCAGGGCGATCGGCGACAGATAGAGGACGCCTTCCGCGAGCGCGGAGATGTTGCAGCGCAGACTCGGCTTGCCCGCCTCCAGGCGCCGCACCAGCCTGCGCAGATCGAGGCCGTCGTTGCGGTCCCGGAGCCGCACCGCCACCAGCGGAATGCCGGTCCGGCGCGGATCGGGCGCCGACGCCACCTTCAGCGCCGCGATCGGCTGCAATTCCGAGAGCAGCGCCGCCGCCATGCGCTGCCAGCGCGCACCGCGCTCGGCGAACCCGGTGGTGAACAGGCGAAGTGCGGTCAGGAGGCCGACGATCTCCTCCTTCCCCACCTTGCAGGGTCGGCCGATGCCATGCTGCGGCAGGCCGGGCAGGCGGCTCTTGTCGATGAAGCCGGGCGGCGGATCGAAGAGGTCGAAGAAGACGTCGAGATCGAGATTCTGCAGCGCCGCCGCGGCGATCAGGTCGCGCCGGCCGGCAAGGATGCCGGAAGCCTGCGGGCCGCCGATCGCCTTGCCGCCGCTGAAGGCAACGAGGTCGGCGCCCTCGGCGGTGAAGCGGCGGAGATTCTCCGGCGGCGGCAGCTCCGCCGCCGCGTCCACCACCACCGGCACGCCGCGCGCCCTGGCGACGGCCACCACCTCGGAGAGCGTGGGCTCGGAATGCGGCTTGGCGAGATAGTAGATCGCCGCGGTACGCTCGGTGATCGCGGCGGCGATCTCCCATGCCTCGACGTCACGCACGCCGGTGCCGCTGAAGCGGTCGGAGAGCCCGACCTCGACCACCCTGGCGCCGAGCGAGCGCGCCGCCCGATCGTAGAAATTTCGATGGCTGCGGGGCACCACGATCTCGCTCTTCATGCCGGAGGTGTCCGGCAGCCGGTTCATCTTGTCGGGATCGAGGCCGGTCATGGTGGCGGCGAGCCCCAGCAGCATCGCCGCCGCCGCGCCGGAGGTGACGTAGCCCGCCTCGGCTCCCGTCGCTTCGGCGATGATCTCGCTGGCGCGGGCCTGCAGCTCCACCATGTCGACGCAGTACTGCGACGCCTCCACCATCGCCTGGGCCACCTCCGGCGTCATCAACCCGCCGGAGAGACGCGTGTTGGTGCCGAAGGCGTTGATGATGGGCGTCACGCCCAGCCGCTCATAGACCGTGCTCATGATCCTCTCTGGCGTCTCCTGTCGCGTTAACCGATGTTACGTCGGCGCGACCGACCTGTCGCCTTGACCCTCCGGGATGCGGCTCCTAGGGTTCCGGCCCGGTGCAGAAATGATCGAAGGATCTCGTGATGGCAGGCAAGCGGACGGGCGGCGCAGAGGCAGCTTACGGTGAGCGGGCGGCCTCGGCGGCGGGCACCCGTGAGGCGGCGGAGGCCGCAGTCGCCTGCCTTAAATCCGGCGGCAACGTCGTCGATGCGGCAATCGCCGGCTCCGCTGTGCTGGCGGTGATGATCCCGAACGCCACCAGCATCGGCGGCGATCTGCTGGCGCTGGTGAAGCTCGGCGGCAAGCCGATCCTGGCGGTGAACGCCAGCGGCGCCGCGCCCCGGCGCGCCACCATCGAGGCCTATAAGGCGCTCGGTCATCAGTTCGTGCCGGAATCCGGCGGCCTCGCGGTGCAGGGACCGGGGCTCGTCGCCGGCTGGCAGGCGCTGCACGAGCGCTGGGGCACGAGACCCCTCGCCGAGCTGCTGACGCCGGCGATCGCGCTCGCACGCAACGGCTTTCCTGCCGGCTGGCGCGTCGCCGAGGCATCGCAGAAGCACGTGAAGGATTTCTCCGACCTCCCGGGTTGGAAGGGTGTCTTCGCGCCGGGCGGCGCGCCGCTGAAAGAGGGACAGAAGTTCCAGCAGCCGGCGCTGGCGCGGACGCTGGAGACCATCGCGGCGAAAGGACCGCGCGCCTTCTACGAGGGTGCGATCGCCCGCGACATCGCGCGGGCGGTGCAGCAGGCGGGCGGCTTCCTCGCGGAAGAGGATCTCGCCGCGATCAAGGCCGAGGTGCTGCCGGTGCTCACCACGCGCTACCGCGGCCTCGAGATCGCGAGCCAGCCGCCGATCACCCAGGGCGTGGTGCTGTTGCGGGCGCTGACGCTACTGCAGGAGCTGGCGCCGGAGCCGAAGCGGATGGCGCCGGAGGCATTCTGGACCGCGGCGGCACGCGCGCTGCGTCGTGCCTTCGACGAGCGGCTTGCCATTCTCCGCGACGGACCCGAGGCTCACGCGCAGGCGCAGGCGATCATCGCCGGCAAGGCGGAGGGTCTGGACCTGCCGCGCTTCGAGTTCGCCGGCACCGCCGACAACACCTCGAAAATCTCGGTGATGGACGAAAAGGGCAACGGCGTGGCGCTGATCCAGAGCGTCTATGCGGAGCTGGGCTCCGGCGTCGTCGCCGAGGAGAGCGGCGTCCTTCTCAACAACCGGATGATCGCCTTCTTCCTCGATCCCGCGCGCGCCAACCACTTGGCACCGGGACGGCGCACCATGCACACGCTCCACACCTTCATGGCCTCCGACGAGCAGGGCCTGAAATGGATCGGCGGCTCGCCCGGCGGCGACAACCAGCCGCAGGTCAATCTGCAGGTGCTGGCGCGCATCCTCGATTTCGGCGAGGCGCCGGAGGCCGCGGTGGCGGCGCCGCGATGGGCGCTGGTGCCGGGCACCAAGCCGCGCGACATCGCGAGCCAGAAGCCGGGCATCGAGTGCGAGCCGGGCGTGACCGGCGCGACGCGCGACGCCTTCGCTGCCGCGGGATTCCCCGCGACGGAGAAAGCCGCGCTGCGCGCCGGCAGCAGCAAGATCGTCGGTCGCGGCGTGAAGCCGGGCAAGCTCGGCGCCTTCGCCGACTGGCGCCGCGAAGGCGACGCCGCCGCCGGCTGAGCCGGTGGCATCCGGTCGGCGGCTCGGCTATGGTCGCGAGCCCCGCTACAGCCGCACGCCTGCATGGAAATTCTCGCCGTCTCCGCCCTGGTCGTCGCCATTGCCGAGATCGGCGACAAGACGCAGCTGCTCTCCCTCGTCCTCGCCTCGCGGTTTCGCAAGCCGGGCGCAATCCTCCTGGGCATCGTCGTTGCGACCTCCGCCAATCACGCGGTGGCGGCCTGGGCGGGGGCTTCGCTGGGGGCGCTGCTGTCGCCGGCGGTGCTGCACTGGGTGCTGATCGCCTCCTTCATCGGCATGGCGATCTGGTCGCTCATTCCCGATCGCCTCGATGAGGAGGGCAGCGCGCGGCAGACGCAGCACGGCGCGCTCATTACCACCATCCTCTGCTTCTTCGTGACCGAGATCGGCGACAAGACGCAGATCGCCACCGCAGCGCTCGCCGCCCGCTTCGAGACCGTCTGGCTGGTGATGCTCGGCACCACGATCGGGATGGTCGCGGCCAATCTTCCCCCCGTGGTCGGCGGTCACCTCGCCCGCGGGAAATTCAATCTCGGCTGGGTACGCTATGCCGCCGCGGCGCTGTTCCTCGCCCAGGCAGCGCTCGTCGCCGACGGCGTCGAGCTGTTCTGATGCTTGGGAGAGCTAGGCCGAAGCCGCGGACTTGGCGGTGAGAGGCAGACGGCCGCCGATGAGGTCGGCGATGCGCTGCGGATCCTCGATGAACCGTAGGCCGCAGGCGCCTTCCTCGCGCCAGGCCACCTCGGCGCGGAACGCGCCGAAGCGATCGAGGACGAGCGTCACCTTGTCGCCGTGAGCGACCGGAGCCTCGAGATCGAGCTTGGCGCCACCCAGGGAGAGGTCGACCACCACGCAGTTGTGCTGACGTCCCGACACATCGATTTTCGCCGCCCAGAGCACGCGCTTGCGCACGGTGCGACGCTGTGCCGCCGCCTCCTCCTCGGAAAGCGGGGTCCTCTTGCTCGACGACGGCTCGCCTGCCATGGCCACTCCTGGTGCCCTAATACCCCGCGCGCTGTGCCGCACGGCCGGAGAATTATCGGGTCCAGTAGTTTCTTAATGATTACGAAGCGGGCCGTAATGATCGGCCATTTGGTGAGCGTTTTCCGATAATTGTCGATATCGGCGAGGCTGGCGGTCCGCCAGCGCGGGCCTGCCGCGGGGGATTTTCGCCTCAGGGTCGCAGGGCGATCAGTGAGCGTCCCGCGCCGGCGCCGCCGGCAGCACCACCTTTCGCATCAAAGGCACCAGAACGACGGCAACAGCGAAGCAGATCGTTATCGCCAGGAAGGCATCGGCGTAGCTCTGCACCTGGGCCTCGCGCAAGGTGAGCGACCAGAGGCGCCGCAGCGCCGCCGCCTGCCCGTGCACGCCGTCGCCCGCGAAGGCGGCGGTATAGCGGGCGCCGAGGTGCTGCAGCAGCTCGCCCATGGCGGCATTGCCGCTGTTGAGGTGCTCAGCGAGGCGGAGGAAGTGGAGATTGGTGCGGTCGTTGAGAATGGTGCCGCAGGTGGCGATGCCGATGGCGCCGCCCAGGTTGCGCATCAGATTGAACAGGCCGGAGGCGAGCTTGAGCCGCTCCGGCGCCAGGCTGCCCAGCGTCAGCGTCACCGTCGGCGCCACCGCGAACTGCTGCGAGAAGCCGCGGAACGCCTGCGGCAGCAAGAACTCACGCCAGCCCCAGTCATGGGTCATCGGCACGAAATTCCACATGCTGATCCCGAAGCCGACGAGACCGACCATCAGCAGCCAGCGCAGATCGATGCGGCGCGCGAGATAGGTGTAGAAGGGAATGCTGACGAGCTGGAAGACGCCGGTGGAGAAGACCGCCTCGCCGATCTCGAGCGCGCTGAACCCGCGCACGCGGCCGAGGAACAGCGGCGTCAGATAGATGGTCGAGAAGATGCCGATGCCGGTGATGAAGGAGAAGAAGCAGCCGAGGGAGAAGTTGCGGCTCCTGAGAGCGCGGAGATCCACCACCGGATTGGCGTAAGTGAGGCTCCGCCAGACGAAAGCGAGGCCGGTGATCGCGGCAGTCCAGGCGGTGGCGCGGATGGTCGCGTCGCCGAACCAGTCCCAGCGCGATCCCTCCTCCAGCGTGTATTCGAGGCAGCCGAGAAAGACCGCCATGACAGCCATGCCGGGATAGTCGGCCCCACGCAGCAGTTTGAGATTGGGCCGGTCGATCCGCACCAGCATCGGCACCACCACGGCGACGAAGGCGCCCGGCAGCAGATTGACGAAGAAGAGCCAGTGCCAGGTGTAGTTGTCGGTGATCCAGCCGCCGATGGTGGGTCCGAGCGTCGGCGCCATCGAGGAGAGCGCGCCCACCGTAGCGGCGGCGATCACCCGCTGATGCCCGCCGAAGAACATGAAGGCGGCGGTGAAGACGGTAGGGATCATCGAGCCGCCGAGAAAGCCTTGCAGCGCGCGGAACGCGATCATGCTCTCGATGTTCCAGGCCCAGCCGCAGAGCAGACTGGTGATGGTGAAGCCCACCGCCGAGGCGCAGAAGAGCCAGCGCGTCGACATCACCCGCGAGAGCCAGCCGGAGAGCGGAATCACCACGATCTCGGCGATCAAATAGCTTGTCTGCACCCAGGCGACCTCATCCGGTCCGGCGGAGAGGCCGCCGGCGATATCGGAGAGCGAGGCGGAGACGATCTGGATGTCGAGGAGCGCGATGAAGAAGCCGACGCACATGGAGCCGAAGGCAAAGACCCGCGCCGCCAGCGGCAGCTCCGGCGTGGCGGCCGGTGCCGGCACGCTCGCGGGCCGGGCAATGGCGACGGCGGCTGCGGCGGTCACGGCGCGCGGGACTCCGGACGCTCGTCCACCTCGACGGTCACCGAGAGGCCGGGCCGCAGCTTGCCCAGCGCGGAGTCGTCGCCCTCGAGCAGGACGCGGACCGGCACGCGCTGGACGATCTTGGTGAAATTGCCGGTGGCGTTCTCCGGCGGCAGAATGCTGAACTCGGCGCCGGTTGCCGGTGCGAGGCTTGCAACGCGGCCATGGAACACCTCGCCCGGCAGCACGTCCGCCTCGATCCTCGCCGGCAGGCCGGGCCGCATGCGGGCGAGTTGGCTCTCCTTGAAATTGGCGTCGACCCAGAGGCCTCGCGCCGGCACCAGCGAGATGAGCTGCGCGCCGACACTGGCATAGGCGCCCGCCCGCGCGCTGCGATTGCCGACAATGCCGTCGATCGGCGCGCGGAGTTCCGTGTAGCCGAGGTTGAGCGCCGCAGTCTCGCGATCCGCGAGCGCCGCCGCCAGCGCGGCCGCGGTCTGCTGTTTCTCGGTATCGATCACCTCGAGCTGGCGCTCGGCCGCCAGCAGCGCGGCGCGCGTCCGCTCGCCGCCGGCGATCGCCTTCCGGTAATCGGCCTCCGCCCGTTGGAAGCTCTGCACCGACGCGGCCGCAGTGGCGGAGAGCTGGCGATAGCGCGTCTGATCATCGCGCGAGCGCTCGATCTCCGCATCGGCGGCGGTGATCCCCGCCTGCGCCTCGGCGATCATTGCTTCCTGCAGGCGCCGCGCCGCATCGAGATTGGCGAGCCGCGCACGCTGACCGGCGACTGCCGCCTCCGCCTTCGCCAGTGCGGCGCGATAATCGCGGTCGTCGAGCTTCACCAGGAGATCGCCGGCCTTCACCGCTTGATTGTCAGTGACGGCAACCTCGGCGATCAGCCCCGACACTTTGGGCGCGATCACCGTGACATCGCCGCCGACATAGGCGTCGTCGGTGCTCTCGATGAAACGGCCGACGGTCCACCAGTGGTGGCCGTACCAGGCAGCGCCGGCAGCGAGCAGCAGCACGGCCCCGGCGAGCGCATGTTGTCGCCGCGACAGCCGCCGCTTGCCCTTGATGGAGATCACCTCGGGAGCACGATCGAGGGCCGCGCTAGTCATCGCCCTCTCCCGCAAGTGCATCGTAGCGACGGCGCGTGCGCGCGTCGGCGGCGGGTCCCGCGGCCGGGCCGAATTCCGGCGCGGTGAGCCGCCGGCCGCTCACCTCGTCCACCATCATCGGCTCGGCGACGGCACCGGTCGCGCGCTCGACCAGCTGCACGCTCGCCCCCTCGGGGGCGAAATGCTTGTTGCCCCAGGCGAGCAGCGCCCACAGCACCGGCCGGAAGTCGCGGCCGCGCTCGGTCAGCACATATTCATCGCGCGGCGGCCGCTCGCTATAGCGGCGACGCTCCAGCAGACCGGACTGGACGAGCGCATTGAGACGCCGCGTCAATATGTTGGGGGCGATCTCCAGGCTCTTCTGAAACTCGTCGAACCGGGTCGAGCCAAGAAAGGCGTCACGCAGGATCAGGATGCTCCACCACTCGCCCACCCGCTCCAGGCTGCGGGCGATCGGGCATTGCATGTTTCCGAAGCTCTTGCGTCGCATGATCGGGCTCCGTCACTTGCATTATGATAGCATCGTGTAACATGTAGACTATCATAATGCAAGCCACTGCGTGCCAAGGCATGCCAGCCCTGCGCCAACGGAGGGGACCGTGAATCAAGTGGAGCGGCGAGAGAGCGCCGCGCTCAGGTCCGCGCGAAAATCCGGGCCGCCGTATAGCGGCCGCCGCCGAAGCCGGCGATGACGGCGAAACCGCCGGCCATGGCGACGTTCTTCATGAAATGAATCTGCATGTCAGGATCGGTAAAATTCGTATGCGCGGCGATCGCCGTCGCGATGCACCAGAGGCCGAGCAGCGCGGCCACGGCGCGCGTCTGCAGACCGAGCAGCAGCGCGAGCCCGCCGAGGAGCTCGATCACCACCGCCACCACCCAGGCAAGCCAGGGGAAGGCGACGCCGACATGGGCGAAATAGGCCTGCGTCCCCGCCGGCGATATCAGCTTGAAATAGCCGCTCCAGACGAAGATGGCGCTCATCAGCACGCGCCCGATCAGCGCGGCAACGTCCTCCGTGAAAGTCCGAGACTCCGCCCTATCCGGCATGGCGTCTCCTCCCCCATCAGACCTTTTGCGCCAGACTAGCGCGATCGGGCTCGCCCCGACAGGCCCCTCTCAGGGGAGCGCGCCGCCGTTTCCAAGGTCGCTGGCGGTGACCGCATGCGCGAGACCGCGCAATCGCGCCGTGCGGGTGCTGCCGAATCGCGTCTCGAATTCCCGCTGCGCCGCCGCCCAGCGCTTGATGCCGGCGCGCATGCGCTCGACGCCGGCAGCGGTGAGGCTTACCTCGCGGCTCCGCCGGTCGGTCCTGCCACGCGTAATCGCGATGAGACCCGCGCGTTTGAGCGGCAGGAGGTTGCGTCCGAGCGTCGTGCGATCGAGCAGCAGCTCAGCGGCGAGCGCGTTGATCGACATCGGGCCTTTCCATTGCAGCCGCACCAGGATCGAGAACTGGCTGGTGCGCAGCCCGGTCGGCGCCAGGAAGCCGTCATAGAAATTGCTGACATGCCGCGCCGCCTGGCGGAGCGCCAGACAATTGCAGATCTCGGGCTCGCGGCCGCCCTCGGCGGACATCTCACGACCTCTCGTATTGACATAGGTGCATATACTCCTATATGGCCGGCTATACACGGATGTCAAACCGATCCGACATCTGGTGCCGGATCACAGGAGGATTTCCATGGCCGCATCGCGCTCCGTCATCCTCGCCGAACCCGTCCGCACCGCCATCGGCACTTTCGGCGGCACGCTCAAGGACGTTCCCGCGCCGAGCCTCGGCGCCACCGCGATCAAGGCCGCGGTCGAGCGCGCGAAGATTCGCCCCGAGGAGATCGGCACCGTCGTCATGGGTCAGGTGATCCAGGCCGGCGCCAAGATGAACCCCGCCCGCCAGGCGGCGATCCGCGGCGGGCTGCCGGTGCAGGTTCCAGCGATGACGGTCAATCGCGTCTGCGGCTCCGGCGCGCAGGCGATCGTCTCGGCGGCGCAGGAGATCTTGCTCGGCAATCTCGATGTCGCGGTCGCCGGCGGCATGGAGAACATGGACGTGGCGCCCTATGCACTCCCGCGCGCACGCTGGGGCTATCGCATGGGCGACGGCCAGCTCTACGACACCATGCTGCATGACGGTCTCTACGACGCCTTCTCCGATCAGGCGTCGGGCTGGCACACGGAGGATCTGGTGCGCGAGTTCCAGGTCTCGCGAGAAGCGCAGGACGCATGGGCGTTGCGCTCGCAACAGCGTTTCGCCGCTGCCCAGCAGGCCGGCAAGTTCAAGCCGGAGATCGTTGCCGTCGAGATCCTCGGTCGCAAGGGCTCCTCCCTGTTCGAAGCCGACGAGCACAATCGCCCCAGCACGACCCTGGAGGCGCTGACGGCGCTGAAGCCCGCTTTCCGCAAGGACGGCACCATCACCGCCGGGAATGCGCCGGGCATCAACAGCGGCGCCGCCGCGATGGTGGTGGCCGAGGAGCAATGGGCAGCGAAGCGCGGCCTTCAGCCGGCGGCGCGCCTCGTCTCCTACGGGATCGCCGCCGTCGAGCCCGGCATGTTCGGCCTCGGCCCCATCCCGGCGGTACGCCAGGCGCTGGCGCGCGCGCAGTGGGAGATCGGCAGCGTCGAGCGGGTGGAGATCAACGAGGCTTTCGCGGCCATCGCCATCGTGGTGACCCAGGAGCTGGGGCTGTCGCCGGACATCGTCAACGTCGAGGGCGGCGCCATTGCGCACGGCCATCCGATCGGAGCGACCGGCGCGGTGCTTACAACCCGTCTCATTCATTCGATGCGCCGCGACGGGCTGAAGCGCGGCATCATCACCGCCTGCATCGGCGGCGGCCAGGGCATCGCGCTGGCGATCGAGATCCTTTCGTAGCTGTCGCAGGAACCCACGCGGCCGATCCGCCATCCAGCGCCAAGTCCTCGCCCGTGACCGAACACCCCGCGCAGGCTGCCGTCAGTCTTGCAAGCGAGGCCGGGAGACCGGCCCGCTACGATCGGCGCACCCAGCTGCTGCTGGAGGCGCCGATCGCGCCGACGCTCGTCCGGCTGGCGGTGCCGAACGTGCTGGTGATGCTGGCACAGGCCTCGGTAGGGCTCATCGAGACCTATTTCGTCGGCAAGCTCGGCACCGATCCCCTCGCCGGGGTGGCGCTGGTCTTCCCGGCGGTAATGCTGATGCAGATGATGTCGGCAGGTGCCATGGGAGGCGGCATTTCCTCGGCGATCGCCCGAGCGCTCGGCGCCGGTCGGCAGGAGGACGCGGACGCCCTGGCGCTGCACGCCGTGCTGATCGGGGTCGCTTTCGGCATCGCCTTCATGCTGGCCGTGATCGGCGGCGGCCGCTGGCTTTATGCCGCCATGGGAGGCACCGCCGGCTCGCTTGAAGCCGCCCTCACCTATTCCAACGTAGTCTTTGCCGGCGCGATCCTGGTCTGGATCTTCAATTCCCTCGCCAATGTGATCCGCGGCAGCGGCAACATGATCGTGCCGGCGATCGTCACCTGCGTCGGCGCGGCTTTCCTGATCCCGCTGTCCCCCTGCCTGATCTTCGGACTGGGGCCGTTCCCGCGCCTGGGCATCGCTGGCGGCGCTACGGCGGTCATCGTCTATTACGGCCTCGGGAGCCTGGCGCTCGCCGCCTATCTCGCGAGCGCGCGGAGCCTCGTGCACCTTCGCCTGCGCGGGATTCGCCTCCGCTGGGCGCTGTTCCGCGAGATCCTGCGCGTCGGCGTGGTGGCGGCCCTCGTCACCGTGCAGACCAATCTCACCATCGCCATCTCGACCGGTCTGGTGGGATCCTTCGGCGCGGCGGCGATCGCCGGCTACGGCACCGGCGCGCGGCTGGAATATCTGCTGGTGCCGCTGGTTTTCGGCCTGGGCGCGCCACTGGTCGCGATGGTCGGAACCAATATCGGCGCGGGCCAGCGGGAGCGCGCGTTGCGCACGGCATGGATCGGAACCGCCATCGCCGCCGGACTCTGCGAAGTCATCGGACTGGCCGCCGCGATCTTCCCGGTCGCGTGGCTGTCGCTGTTCGACAGCGATCCCCTGATGCTCGCGGCCGGAACGCGCTACCTGCACGCCGTGGGCCCCGCCTACGGCCTGTTCGGCATGGGGCTAGCGCTCTATTTCGCGTCCCAGGGCGCGGGACGGCTGGGCTGGCCGCTGGCGGCGAATTTCTCGCGCATGATCATCGCGGCGGGCGGTGGCTGGCTGGCTCTGCGGTGGAGCGGCGATCTCGGCCACGTCTTTCTGGCGCAGGGCGCGGCGCTCACCGTTTTCGGGCTGATCAATGCCCTGACAGTGGCAGCCGGCGCGTGGTTCGGCGGGGTCACGTGGCGGCTGCCGAGGCTCGCCATCCTGCGGGGGAGGCTATGAGTATGACCGCGATGTATCTCGAGGACTTTGTCGCTGGGCAGAAATTCGGCTCCGGGCGCCTGCGGATAGAGAAGGACCGCATCAAGAGCTTCGCGGCGGAATTCGATCCGCAACCCTTCCATCTCGACGACGACGCGGCGGCACGTCACAGTGTCTTCAGGGGATTGGCGGCAAGCGGCTGGCATACGGCGGCGGTGACCATGCGTCTCCTGGTGGAGAGCGAACTGAAGCCCGCCGGCGGCATCGTCGGCGCGGGCTTCGACGAGTTCCGGTGGCCGCGGCCGGTGCGGCCCGGCGATGAGCTCCATCTCGAGATCGAGGTACTCGAGGTGCGGCCGTCGAAGTCGCGGCCGGATCAGGGCCTGATCAAGGTGCGCACCACGACAGTGAACCAGGACGGTGAGCCCGTGCAGGTCAACGTCGGCAACCTCGTGGTGCCGCGCCGTGGAGCCGCGCCGTGAGCCTGCGCACCGCGGTCGTTGTCGGCGTCGGCGCCGAGCGCGGCCTTGGCGCCGCGCTCTGCCGCCGGTTCGCCGCCGAGGGTTACCATGTGCTGATCGCCGGGCGGACGGCGGAGAAGATCGAGAAGGTCGCCCGCACGATCCGGGCCAGCAACGGCAGCGCCGAGGCCGTCCTCGCCGACACCGCTCAGGAGCCGGAGGTGATGCGGCTCTTCGACCGCGCGATGGCCCCCGACGCCGGACGCGACCCCGTCGACCTCGTGGTCTTCAACGCCGGCGGCAACCAGCGCATCGATTTCCGCGAGATGTCCGCGGGGCAGTTCGAGCAGTTCTGGCGCACCGGCTGCCTCGGCGGCTTCCTGGTCGGCCGCGAGACGGCACGTCGGCTGGTGCCGCTCAGGCGCGGCACGCTGATCTTTACGAGCGCCACCGCGAGCCTGCGCGGCAGACCCGGATTTGCCGGCTTCGCCGCCGCCAAGGCCGGACTGCGCATGATCGCCCAGAGCATGGCGCGGGAGTTCGGGCCGCACGGTCTCCACGTCGCCCATGTCATCATCGACGGCGGCATCGACGGCGACCGTCTGCGTAGCCGGGTGCCGGAGGTGGTGCGCCAGCGCGGCGAGGACGGTCTCCTCGACATCGACGCCATCGCCGACGTCTACTGGCACCTCCATCGCCAGCCGCGCTCCACCTGGACCCACGAGATCGACCTCCGCCCGTTCAAAGAGCCGTTCTGAGCCGAGGCCGGCTATTTCGCTGCCGTACCGACCGTAGCGACAGCGCGGCGCAACCGATCGATGAGCTCCGCGCTCTGCGCCAGATGCCTCGCCTCGGCATCGAGGACGATCTCGAAGGCGCGGCGCTTCAGAGCGGGGATATCGAGCTCGCCGCCGGACGGATCGATGCCGGCGGAATTGCAGACGATGTCGACCAGGCGGTCGATGCCGTGCAGGCGACCGATCAGGTAGTCGTTCTCCCGGTAAGTCCGCGACAGGAAGGCGGCGAAATGCGCGAAGCCGAGGCCGCGCAGCGTCTCGGCGGTGCCGAACTCCCTGAGCGTCCGCACATCCGCCGGGCTGATGCGGTCGACCGAGACCTCGTCGAACTCGCCGACGTCGCGCCAGGTGGTGACCGAGAAAGTGAGGATGTCCCAGAAGGGAAATCCGAGATAATTGACGAGCACCTCGCGCCGAGCCGTCGTCGGCCATTGGGCGAGATCGAGGCCGGCCAGCAGCGCGTCGATGTCGCCGGTGCTGGCATCGAGCCGGATCTCGGCGGCAAGCCGCTGCACCAGTGCGCCGATCCGCTCCTCGTTGCGTGCCGCGAAATCCTCCGCATAGCTCCGCAGGTGGCGTGCCTCAGCGAGGGTTGGCGCCACGGCGAAGATCGCCTGGGCCAGATCGCGGGTCTCGGCGCTGAAGAGGTCGGGCTGCTCCTTGCGGCGGAGCACGTCCAGGCAATGGTAGAAATCGCGCTTCAAGCGATCGACCGCCGCGGCGGCGAGACCCTCGAGGCGGGGATCGTCGAGCATCTGATAGAGCCGGTTCTGTCCCTGCACCAGGAAGTGCAGCCGCCGCTTGCGGAAATCGACGTCGAAAGCCAGCAGGAAGCGGACCCACGCCGGTGCGCTCGCGGCGGCAGTCGCCGCCTCGCCGTGGAGCGCGCCGGCGCCCGGTGCTTCGTAGGCGATCCCCGTACGCTCGGCCCAGGCGTCGACGACCTCCGCCACCGCGCGCGCGAACGGTGCCTCCGGCGGAATCCCGCGCAGGCCGGCGATGAGCTGAGCCACGAAGGCCCGAACCGCCGCCAGCTTCAGCCGCACATAGCCCTCGTAGGCAAAGCCCGCCTCGCCGGCCGCCTTGGCATTCATCCGCTCCCGCCAGCGGCTTACCTCCTCGGCGCCAAAGGATTGCTCGAGGGGCAGGTCGACCGCTTCCGCGACATGGCGAGTGATCTGCGGCCGTGCCGCCTCGATGATCGCCTTCAGCCGGCGCACGCGCTCGTTGAAGGAATTGATCCAGGTCAGCTCGTCGGCGATCGGCTCGTTGCGGGGAATATCGGAGAGCGCGCCCTTCAGCATGGCAAAGAAGCCGGGCCGGCCGCGAGCCACCGGATTGGTCGAGGGCGCTGGATCCGGCTCCATATAGACGAGGTGGCGGTCCACCTCGCGAAAAGCCGGGCGGCCGCGGATCGCCAGGATCGCCTCGCGGAAGGGCTTGTTGTTGAGCACGCTGCCATCGACGAAGGAAGTGGTGGTGGGATCGACGTTGACCTGCAGATAGCGCTGGAAATTGCGCTCGATGAAGCTGGCGCGACCCGGCCACTTGACGCCCCGGCGGGTCAGCAGACGGTCGATCTCGGCGATCTGGGCCGCCGGGAAGACGCCCGGGAAGGACGAGGTGGCGCGGGCGGCAAACGCCAGCCCCGGCGCGTCGACCAGCGCGAAGTCGCTCTCGATCTCCCCGCTGGGCCAGCGGCGATAGGTGAAGCCCAGGACATGGCGATGCTCGCGCTCGTGGATCAGCGGTGGATCGTGGATCTGGATCAGCTGCTGAAATCCGTAGTGATCGGTAACGGTGACGAAGAGATCGAGCTGCTGGCCGGAAGGCAGCAGGGAAGTGCGGGAATCCCGCGGGCTCCCCATGATGGTGACGGCGTCGTACATCAGCTCGGCCATGCGCAGCCCGTCGAGCGGCGGCTTGAACCAGCGCGAGCGGATGAAGAGCGAGAGCTTCTCCCGTGCCTCCCGGTCCTCGATCCGCTCCAGCATGCCGGCGGCGGTCAGAACCCAGAGGAACGGCTTGACGAACCACTTGCTCCACCACCGAGCACGCGCCTCGCGATCGAGAAGCTCTGCCACGTCAGCGTTCGTCAGCCAGAGATCACGCAATTTTCCCATCGGCAGATCGTGGCTGAGCGCCCGGGCCAGCATGGCGCCGTTGATGCCTCCGGCGGAGGCGCCGGCGATGATGTCGACGATGACGCGCAGCTCCACCTTGCGGCCGATTTCCCGCAGCAGCTCGAAATAGACCGCTTCCGTATCGAACTCGGGATCGCCGGGATCCGCGCGGTCGAAGAACGAAGCCTGGGCGCGCGCCGAGCGGTCGGTGATCGCATGGAGCGCGCTCGAGGCGCGCACCAACTTCAGGACCTCCTTGCTGATGCCGTGCATGTAAACGGCGAGCGACACTCCGCCGAAGCAGACGAGTGCCAGGCGCAACTCCTTTTCTCGCACGGGGGGTCAGCCTCTCGGATCGCGCGCGCCGTCGATCGGGAAATCGACTGGGGGAAGGCAGCTCTCGATATCGCCCTTCTATCATTCCGTCGCATCGGGAGTAAGCGCGATGACGAGTCGGGATCCGGAATGCCTGCCATAAAACAGCAAAGCTCAGTCGCTTAAATCACCATGATCGGCCGCGCCGATCGGGGGAGTTCATGTCCGAGATCGTCCGCCTGCCCGGTTTCCCGCCAACAGGGATCGCACGCCGGAGCCCGTCATCCCACGCCAGACCGGAAACGCTCGCCAGGACCACGGCGTCAATCCTGGTCCGCGCCCTGGTCGCCGGCTGGCTGCTGCTGGTCGCCTGTCCGAGTGCCGGCTCCTTTCCGGTTCACAGCGACCAGAGCGTCCTGCCGGCAGGGTCGGAGCTCAACGAGGACACGCTCGATCAGCCGCGCGAAGTTTTTCACTCCGAGGCGATCGCCGGCGCCAAGTCCTATCTGGTGAAGCTGGGCGATCTCGCCTTCAATTCGCCCTCGCTGCTGGGCGACACCGCCCGGCGAGCCGGCATCAGCTGCGGCACCTGCCACATGAACGGCGCCTCGAATCCGAAGCTCTATATCCCCGGCCTGTCGAGCCGCCCCGGGACCTTCGACACCACGGGCGCGCTCTTCAATCCGGCGGCGGACAACGGCGTGCTTGACGCAGTCCGGATTCCGAGCCTGCGCGGCGCGCGCTATCTCGCGCCTTATGGGCACGATGGGCGCATGAGCTCGCTGCGCGATTTCATTCACAACGTGATCGTCAACGAGTTCGCCGGCCCTGAGCCGTCGCCGGCGATCCTCGACGCCATGGTGGCTTATATCCAGGACATCGATTTCCTGCCCAACCCCAGCCTCGGCCGCGACGGCAGGCTGACCCAGCGGTCGAGCGCGGCGGGACGGCGGGGCGAGCAGCTGTTCCTCAGGCCTTTCCCGCACGATCCCGGCCTCAGCTGCGCCGGCTGTCACGTGCCATCGGCGGCCTTCGTCGATCATCGGCTGCATGACGTGGGCTCCGGCGGCCTCTTCAAGACTCCGACGCTGCGCAACGCCGACTTCAACGCGCCCTATTTCCACGACGGGCGCTATGACACCTATGACCAGGTGGTGGCGCATTTCGACCGTGTTTTCGGTCTCGGGCTCTCGGCGCAGGACAAGAAGGACCTGGTGGCCTATCTGACCGCGGTCGGCGACGGGCAGCAGGCGATCGAGAACGACGGCGTCGGCGCCGAGCTGACCGAGGTCGACGATCTCGCCAGCGTGCTCGGGGTCGCGATCCCGGCCCATGATCTGCCGGCGATCCGACTCGCCGTCGAGACGGTAGGCGGCGAGCTCCGGGAGCTGACCGAGCAGTTCCCCGAGCGCAAGGACACCACCGTCTCCGGCGGCCTGCAGGAGCGCGGCCTCGCCCGCGCGGTGCTGAAGGAGCTGGTACTCGATCTTCGCCGAGTCGACGCTGCGGCAGCGGCCGGGCGCTTCGAGGACGCCGACAGGGCATACTATGATTATCGAAAAATGACGGCCGCTGCCGCGCCAACCTTGCTGCGGAACGCGGAGCCGTGGTCGCTCTTCAATCGCCAGGTCCACGATGCCCACTACGCCGCGCTCAGAAAGCTGCTGCGGACCGCGAGCGGCGCGCTACCTTGACTCATCAACCTCCGTCCGAGTGCCAAAATGCTCACGGCAACGTGCCCGCTGACATGAAAGCTTCTTCATACTGAGACAGAGACGTGACGCCTCTGTCACGAACGGTCACTAGCCTCCAAGCGCTTCACTTAAACCTTGGAGGGGAAGTGACTATGCGGAAGGTTCCTCAAAGCAGATGGCGGCTCAGAACCGCCCTCGGCGTATCGCTGGTCGCGCTGCTTGCGATCGGCAACGCCGCCGTCGGTAACAGCGCCAATCCGTCGAAGGTCAGCGATCCGGCGGACGCGTTCAAGACCCAGAGCCCGATCAAGCACGTCATCATTCTTATCGGCGAGAATCGCGGCCTCGACCACACCTTCGGCGTCTACAAGCCGAAGGGCAAAGGGCAGACGATCTCCAACATCCTGTCGAAGGGGATCGTCAACCTCGACGGCACGCCGGGCCCGAACTTCGCGCTCGCCCAGCAGTTCGCCGTGTCGCCGCAGACCAGCTTCTATATCGGCCCGCCCGACAGCGCAAAGACCCCCTATGGCACCGGCAATCTGATGCCGCAGCCGAACACCAACGGCGCTCCCCAGGCGCAAAGCGACACCGGCGCGCCGTTCAAGACCGTCACCGAAGCCAGTGTCGAGACCGACGTTGAGGCCTCGGACGTATCACTGCTGACGACGGGAGCCACCGGTCTGCCGACCGGCACGCTCGACACCCGCGTTCCCGGCGCCGGCAATCTGCCGAACGGTCCCTTCGTGCTGCAGGGCCCGAACCTCAGCGATGACGACTATACCGGCGACATGACGCACCGGTTCTACCAGGCCTGGCAGCAGCAGGACTGCAGCCTGGTCAATGCCACCAAGGCCAACCCGACTGGCTGCCTCAACGATCTCTTTCCGTTCGTGATGGCGACCTACTCGGCGACCAACAAGAGCGCCGGCAACGAGATGGGCTTCTACGATGCCGAGCAGGAGGAAGCCTCCCTCCTGAAGGGCTGGGCCGATCAGTTCACCCTGAGCGACAACTTCCATCAGTCGTTCCTGGGTGGCACCGGCGCCAACCACTTCATGCTGGGCACCGGCGACGCCGCCTTCTGGAGCGACGGGAATGGCAACGCGATCACCCCGCCCTCCAACATCGCCAATCCGAACCCGAAGTCGGGGACGGTCAACCAGTACACGGCCGACAACAATTTCAGCAATTGCTCGGACGTGTTCCAGCCCGGCGTCGGCCCGATCATCAGCTACATCGAGAGCCTGCCCTACGCGGCCGAGCCGAAATGCGCGCCTAACCACTACTACATGCTGAACAACACCAACCCCGGCTTCCTGCCGAACGGTGCGCTCTCCGGCGCGGGCAATCTTCCGCCCTCCCCGGTGCGGACGATCGGCGATGCTCTGATCGAGAAGAACATCAGCTGGGCCTACTTCGGCGGTGCCTATAACGACGCCGTCGCGCTCTCGAACGACGCTGTGGCAGTGAACCCGACGAGCCCGAACCTCTCGGCGGCGGCCGTTGCCGATCCGGCACACGCTCTCGGCGTGGCCTATTGCCAGATCTGCAACCCGTTCCAGTATGCAACCTCGATCATGGCGAACTCTGCAGTCCGCACGGCGCACATGAAAGATACCGAGGACCTGCTGGCGGATATCGCGAGCAACACGCTCCCTGCGGTCTCCTTCGGCAAGCCTGACGGCCTGCTCGACGGCCATCCGCAGAGCTCCAAGGTCGATCTCTTCGAGGCCTACGTGCAGAACATCCTCGATGCACTCGACGCCAATCCGCACCTCAAGGCGGAGACCGCCGTCTTCATCACCTGGGATGAGGCTGGCGGCTATTGGGACTCGGGCTTCGTGCAGCCGATGGACTTCTTCGGCGACGGCCCGCGCATCCCGCTGCTGGTCATCTCGCCCTACTCGACGGGGGGCAAGGTAGTGCACAGCTACGACGACCACGTGTCGCTCCTCAAGTTCATAGAGCGCAACTGGGGCCTGAAGCCGCTCACCTCGCGGAGCCGGGACAATCTCCCGAACCCACGGGCGCGGCGTGACACCGCCTATGTTCCCGCGAACATGCCGGCGATCGGCGATCTCTTCGACATGTTCGACTTCACCACCCAAAACGACGTGCCGTACCGCCATCACCAGTGGGACGAGCACCATCGGCGTTGGCTTTAAGACAGTCGCCGGATGAGTCCCATCGGCGACGGGGGTTCGGCCGACGCTTGATGGCGGTCATCTGATATCGCTTCGAGACTGGCGCCGATCGGGTCCGAAAGACTCGGTCGGCGCCAAACTTTTGTCCGCAGAGGGAATGTACCGATGCCGTGGAATTCGAGATCCGTTCGATCGCTCTATTTGCTGGGCCTCCTTGCCGGGACCGTCCTTCCCGGCGCAACCGCCGAGGCGCGGGATTTCTCCGCCGATCTCCTCAAACTCGATGCGGCCGGTGGGGCCGGCGCCATCGCCGGCAAGGTCTTTGTCGCCGGCGACAAGGTGCGGATCGAGACTGCCGATGTGCCCGGCGGCTTCTTTCTGCTCGATGGCGAGCGCGCCGCCTATTTCGTGCGGCCGAGCCAGCATATCTATATGGACGCGAAGCAGTCGAGCTGGCTGAGCCAGCTTCTCGTCCCCGTCGATCCGGCGGATCCCTGCCGGAAATGGCAGGCGATGGCGGTGCTCGCCGGCGCCGCCGACCAGGGCGGCGCATGGCGCTGCGAAAAGCTTGGCGCGGACCCGATCGACGGTCGCCCGGCGGTCAAGTACGCGACGACCTCGCCCAAAGGCCAGCACAGCGACGGCTGGATCGATCCGAGCCTCGGCTTTCTGGTCCGGATCCAGGCGGCCGACGATGCCGGCTTCGAGCTCGATAACATCCGCGAGGACGCCCAGCCGGAGAGCCTCTTCGAGATCCCGGCGTCCTATCTGAAATTCGATCCGCAGCGCCTCATCGAGCAGATCAAGCAGAGCGACGTCTGGGTCGAACCGCCGAAATAGCCGCCGGCGTCTCGCACGAGCCGGGATCTTCAGCCCTCCTGTCGCGTTCCGTCCCGATCTGCTATCGGCAGGGAGCGATCGGACCCATGCCAGGAGAGCGCGCACCGCCATGCCGCAAGCGCCCGCATTTCGCGACCTCGAGACCAGACGGCGCGGACTGCGCCGCAGCAAGCTGCGCGCCAGCGCGCTTCTGCTCCTGGCGGTGCTGATCTTTCTCGCCACCCGCCTCCTCGCCGAGCCCTCTTTCGCCGTGCGCCTGATTGCCGCCGCCGCCGAGGCCGCCATCGTCGGCGGGCTCGCGGACTGGTTCGCGGTCGCCGCCCTCTTCCGCCGGCCGCTGCGCCTGCCGATTCCGCATACGGCCCTCATTCCGGCGCGCAAGGACGAGATCGGCCGCTCGCTCGCCGCCTTCGTGCGCGACCAGTTCCTCGACCCCGCCCTGCTGATCGAGCGTCTTCGCCGCGGCAACCGCGCGGCACAGCTTGCCCAGTGGCTCGCCACCCCCGCCGCCGCAGATTTCTTCGCCGACCGGCTGGTCGCCATCGTGCCGATCCTGCTGAGCCGCGCCGACGACGCCCAGCTCCGTCAGTTCCTTCGCGAGGCGGCGCAGGGCGGGCTGCGTCGCCTCGACCTGGTCCCGACCATCGACGCGGTCATCGGGACGCTGGTCGAGGCCGGAAAGCACATGGAGATCCTCGACGCGCTGCTGGAGATCACCGCGCCCGCCCTCGAGGGGCTCCAGGAGCCGATCATCGCCAAGGTCGGCGAGCGCACCGGCAGGTTCTTTCCGGCTTATTTCGACCGCAAGATCGGCGAGGGCGTGGTGCGGGGCGCGCAAAAGTGGATCGCGGCGGCACGCACCGCCGGCAGCGACGAGCGCCAGCAGCTCGAGGCTTGGTCGGTCGCCGAGATCGCGCGCTTCCGGGCCTCGGAGGACTACCGGTCGCTGCTGCGGCAGGCGCAGGAGAGCGTGCTCGGCCATCCGGCGCTCGCCCATTCGATCGGCGCCATCTGGGACGAGATCAAGCGGGAGCTCATGAACGACGCGCTTTCGCCCGCGCCGCGCCTGCGCGAGATCAGCGCAGAGGTCCTGCGCACCCTCGCTCGCCTGCTGCAGGAGACGCCGGCGATGCAGCAGTATCTGAACGCCGCGATCGAGCGGCTGCTGGTCGACTACATCGCGCCGTGGCGAGCCGAGATCGGCAGCTATATCGCTGATGTCGTGGCGAGCTGGGACGGCCGCCAGGTTGCCGATCTCATCGAGCTGCAGGTCGGCCGCGACCTGCAATACATCCGCATCAACGGCACGCTGGTCGGCGCCCTGATCGGCAGCGGGCTCTTCCTGCTGGGAACAGCTCTGCCGGATCTGATGCGGATGCTGACCGCGATCGCGCCTTAGAGAAGGGGTGGTCTCAAGCGGCCCGCAGCGCGCCGCCGCTGCGTTCGCGCCGCCGCCATGCGAAGAACGTCAAGCCCGCGAGCGTCGCGAGCAGGAGAGAAAGGCTGCTCGGCTCCGGCACCGCCACCGGCGGATCGACGAAGACCGTGAAGACCAGGTCATTATAGTCGGAGTCCGTGTCGAAGCCCGGCTCGTCCTCCCACCCGAAATAGAGCGGCGCGACATAGGGCGCGGCGCCCAGATCGAAATTGGCGAAGTTCGTCGTCTCCATCAGATGCCGGAAATCGCCGTCATGGGTGTTGTCGAACCGGTTCGAGGAATAGATCTGTCCGGTGCTCAGATTCCAGAGCTGCAGCATGTACTGGCCCGCCGCGAGCGGACCCGTGTTGAAGACCGTGCCGACCGGCGTCGTCTGGTTGGTGAAGATGAGGACCGAGGTATTGCCGTTGACCAGCCGCAATTGGTCGGTGTCGTCGGCACTGAAGCCCGCGAAGGTGAAGAATACGGAATCGCCGGTTTGTCCGACCGTGATGGTGGAGGGCGCCTGGATGAAAGTGGCGTGCGCGGAAGAGAAAGATCCCGCGAGCAACATCGCACCCAGGGCCGCGGTCCGCGCGAGCGAAGATCCTTGCATATGCGTCTCTCTCGCCAAAAGGACGCCCTCCACAAGCACGACAAAGGAGAGCCTTTTCGACGTTTTTTATACGACGCAGTGCCGCCCGCACCAATAAGGCAAGATGGTTAATGCTGTGACTTAACTATAGATATCGGTGCCCGGAGACGATCTGAGGTTGAACGTCCGACACAATGATCAACCGCACTCACGCAAATCGCGCAACAGGATGCTGGGAACGTGTGAGTGCACCGCCCACTACGCCTGCTGCGATGCAGCACGCTTGATCGCTTCGTCAATCAGGGTTTCCGCTTCGTCGGTGCCGACCCAGCGCACGATCTTCGACCATTTGCCCTTCTCGAGATCCTTGTAGTGCTGGAAGAAGTGGGCGATCTGCTCGCACAGCACCGCCGGCAGATCCCGGTAGGATTGAACGCCGGTATAGAATGGATGCAACGCGTCGACGGGCACGGCAAGAATTTTCTCGTCGTTGCCGGACTCGTCCTGCATCAGCAGGGCGCCGACGGGACGACAGCGGATCACCGCGCCCGGGACGACCGGCACCTGGCCGACCACCAGCACGTCGCACGGGTCGCCGTCGCCCGAGAGCGTGTGCGGGATGAAGCCGTAGTTGCCGGGATAGAACATCGCCGTGTGCAGGAACCGGTCGACGAACAGGACGCCGGATTCCTTGTCGAGTTCGTACTTGACGGGGACGCCGCCCAGCGGGATCTCGATGATCGCGTTGACGTCCTTGGGCGGATTGCGCCCGACCGGGATCTTCTGGATATCCATCGAAGCTCCTGAGGCTGCGGAACCGGCAGTCTATCACGGCCCTCGCGCGTCGAGCGCACCACCGCCAGCTTCCGGCAACGCACGGCGCTCTCGAGCCTCCTCGCGACCGGGGAACAGACCGGCTCAGCCGATGCGGCGATAGTTGAGCCGCGGCGCAAGCCAGCAACCGATATCGACGCCGGACACACCGCCCTTCTCGTCCCGCCGGAAGATCAAAGTCCAATTGCCGGGCGGCGAATGATCGAGCGCGCGCGGACAGGGCAGCAGCCAGACATCCGGTCCGGCCGGCTCGAGCGCTTCCATTCTTCCCTGCCCCAGGAACCCCGCGAAGCCGCCCGCAAGAACGCCGCCGGCATCAGCGATTTCCAGCTCCGCATCCAGTTCTTCGCACCGGTAGCGCCCGGCGATGTCCTTCGCGGGCAGGCCTTCGCAGGGGCGCAGCAGCGAGCGCCGATTCTCCAGCGGGCGATCCATCCAGAGTCCGTTCTCGCCGACCTGCAATCGCGTGCCGCCGCTGCTGCTCGCCGAACCGTCGGCGTGGAGCTCGAGCTGCTCTGGAGCCGGTCCGTAGCGCAGGCGGAGCCGGCCCCTTCCGGCCGACTCGATGCGCACGACGATGCCGTTCTCGGGCTCGATGTAGGTGCCGAGCCATGCGGGCGCGGGTCGCTCCGGCGCGGCCGCCCGCTCCTCGCCCAGGACGGCGGCGAGCAGATCGAGCGCCGCCTCGTGGGCGTCGGACATATGGTTGAAGAGGACGACGACAGAGATCCGCTCCGCCGGCAGATAAAGCCGATGGCTGCGCCAACCGCGCAGCGCGCCGCCGTGGCCGGTGGCGGCACGCCCGAGCTCCTGCTGCCTTCCGAGGCCGAACCCGTAGGCGGCGGGATTGCCGTCGGCAAAGACGACCGGCGCCGACAGGCGCGTGTAGAGCGCGTCGCCGTTGTCGCGCGTCGCGTCGATGTGACGCTCCCAGGCAATCATGTCGTCGAGAGAGGCGGCGATGCCGGCATCGCCGGTCCAGAGGATGCGGTTCTCGGCGGCGCGAAAGCCGCCTTCGCGGCTCCCCTCGTAGCCCTCGGTACCGTCCGGCAGCGCGCGAGTGTCGGCCGCCAGCAGCGCACTCTCCATGCCGACCGGCTCGAAGATCCGGCTGCGCAGCAGCGCGGCAAAGCTCCGCCCCGTGCGCTCCTGCAGGATATCGGAGAGGAGCCGGAAGTTCTGGTTGGTGTAGGAGTACCGCGTGCCCGGCGTGAAATGCAGCGTGCGCGTTCCCGCGATCACGCGGCGCGCCTCGGACTCGCCGAACGCGCCCTCCACCGCCGCGCCGTGCAGCATCGCCACCGCCCAATAATCGCGGAGGCCCGACTGGTTGTGGCAGAGGTGCAGCGCGCCGGGCGCCGCGTCCGTCAGCAGCGGCAGTCGCGCCCGAACGTCGGCGTCCAACACGGTCGGATCCCGGAAGGCGTCGAGCACCAGGCCGCAGGTGAACTGCTTGCTGATCGAGCAGATGCGGAAGAGCGTTCTCGGCATGAAGGGAATGCGGCGCTCGGCATTGGCCCAGCCCCAGGCGTGCCGCGCCAGCACCTCGCCGTCTCGCAGTGCCGCGACCGCACCTCCGGGCCCCGGGAAAGCACGCGGCAGACCCTCGATGCAGCGCTCGAGACGGGCCGAAAGAGATGCGGTCATGGGGGTTGGTTCAAGATCTTGGAGCGGGTGAAGGGAATCGAACCCTCGTCGTAAGCTTGGGAAGCTTCTGCTCTACCATTGAGCTACACCCGCCCGGGGCGGACTTTAGACGAAGCCGGGGCGCGGCAGCAAGCCG
>DATJOK010000026.1:0-2717 GCA_035507155.1 Allostellaceae bacterium | reverse complement strand
AGCGCGGTGCGCCCCTTGCTGAAGGACAGGAAGCGGATGACATATTCCGTCATCCCCTCCGCCCGGAGCTCGGCGAGCAGCGGAAATTTCTCGAGCGCCTCGGCATCGTCGAGCGACCAGCGCGCGAAAGGGATGTTGCTCTCGACCATGTATCGGATCGGACTCCGCAGATAGGGCGCGCCCCAGGTCTGCTCCGGCGAGAGCGCGTCGCTCTGCATGCCCGTCTCCGAGGACCAGACATGCCGGAATGCCCCGATGGTCGGGTCGATGGTGGGGAAGGTCAGGTTGCCGCGACGGATCGGCACGCCGGCGGCGACGAGGCGCCGGCAGAGCCCGTCGACGATCGCGGCGAGATCGTCGCTCTGCCGGCCCTCCTCCAACAGCCAGTCGACGATCTCGGTCATGTGGCCTGCCGGATCAGGGCGCGCCGCGCGCCTTGGCGCGCAGCGCCGGATAGCGCGCCAGCAGCCCGGCGCATTCCGCCATCGCCTCGATGTCGTTGAAGGTGGGAACGCCCGCCGCCTCCATGCTGGCGAACCACTCCGCCTTGCCCGGCAGCGTCCCCATCATGCTGTGGAAGAACGGCACCGGCACTTTGGGCGCCAGCGCGGCGAGGCGCGCGATCACCGGTCCCGCCTCCACCATGAACGGCACCACGTGGATGCCGAGGATGGCATCGAAGGCGCCGGCCCCGGCGATCGCGGCCTCGAGCGTCAAGCCGAAGCGGTCCTCGCGCGCGTCCGCCAGCAGGTCGAGGGGGTTGGCGACCGAGGTCTCGGGCGGCAGCGCCGCTTTCAGCTGCGCCGCCATCGCCGGCGGCAGCGGCGTCAGGTCGAGCCCCTCCGCCGCGGCGCGGTCGGTGCAGAGCACGCCCGGCCCGCCGGAGTTCGACAGCACCAGGACACGCTTGCCGATGCCCTGGGGGAAAGTGCCGAAGCCTTTCGCCGCCAGCAGCAGCCGGCGCAGGCTCTGGACCCGCAGCATGCCGCACGCAGCGGCGAATTTCTCCATCGCCGCGTCGTCCTCGGCGGCAGCACCGGTGTGCGCGGCGGCCGCGCGGGCGCCCGGCGCGGTGCGGCCGCCGATCAGCGCCACCACCGGCTTTTGCGTCGCCACCCGGCGCGCGATCGCCTGGAAGCGTGCCTTGTCCTCGAGGCTCTCGATATAGAGCAGCACCGCCGAGATCGCCGGATCCTCGCCGAGATGCTGCAGATAGTCGGCGACGCCGAGCTGCACCGCGTTCCCCACCGAGACCAGGGTGCCCAAGGGAATGTTGAGCGCGTGGGCGGCGGCGATCGCCTCCTCGCCGAGGGCGCCCGACTGGGTGAGGAAGGCGAGCGAGCCGCGCCGGTTGGGACCGGGCGGCATGTCGCGGAGGAAGGTGGCGGCGAAGCGCGCGCCCGCGGGCAGATGGATGATCCCGGCGCAGTTGGGGCCTGCCACCGCAAGATCGTGGGCGGCGATGAGGGCGCGCAGCTCGCGGTCGCGGGCCTTTCCCGCCTCGCCGGCCTCGGCGAAGCCGCCGGGCAGGATGAGGAGATGGCGGTGCCCGGTCGCCGCCGCCTCGCGCACCGCATCGAGGATGAGGTCGGGGCGGATGACGATGACGACGAGATCGGCAGGCTGGTTCAGCTCGCGAAGACTCTTGCGCGCCCCGAGCCCGAACATCTCGCCGCCCTTTGGGTTCACCGGCAGGATCTCGCCCGCGAAGCCGGAGATGCGGAGATTCTGCAGCACCGCGCCGCCCGACGAGGTCGCGCGCTCCCCGGCGCCGACCACGGCGACGCTCTTCGGAGCGAAGAAAGGCGAGAGGTCGGGCGTCATCCGTCGAGGCGCACGATGACCGGCACGTGGTCGGAGCCCTGTTTCCAGCCGCGGGCGGGCTTGCGGATGTCGGCGCCGGCGAGCTGCGGCACCAGCTTGGGCGTCACCCAGATATGGTCGAGACGGCGGCCGCGGTCGGAGGCCTTCCAGTCCCGCGCGCGGTAGCTCCACCAGGTGAAGATCTTCTGCTCCGGCGGCACGAAGTGGCGCACCGCGTCGACGAAGCCGCCGGCCGCCTGCATCTTCGTCAGCTTCTCCACCTCGATCGGCGTGTGGCTCACCACCTTGACGAGGTCCTTGTGCGACCAGACGTCGGTCTCGAGCGGCGCGATGTTGAGATCGCCCACCAGGATCGCCTTCTTGTCCCGGGGCGAGTCCGCGCTGAACCAGTCGAAGAGCTCGTCGAGGAACTGGAGCTTGTGGGCGAATTTCGGATTGGCCTTGGGATCCGGAATGTCGCCGCCGGCGGGGATATAGAGATTGTGGAGCTCGATGCCGCCCGGCAGCTCCACCGCCACGTGCCGGCAATCCTCGCGCTGGCACCAGCTTCGCGTATGCGGCCGCTCGAAGGGAATGCGCGAGACGATGGCGACGCCGTTGTAGCCCTTCATGCCGTGAATGAGCTGGTGGGTGTAGCCCAGCTCGGTGAAGGCCTCGCGCGGGAAGAACTCGTCCGGCGTCTTGGTCTCCTGCAGGCAGAGCACGTCCGGCTGCTCGTCGCGCAGCAGCCTACGCACCAGGTTGATGCGCAGGCGCACCGAGTTGATGTTCCAGGTGGCGAGCGTGAAGCCCATGGACCGGTCGACCGACGGTTCAGCCGATGGTGATGCTGAGATCCGTGAGCCCGTCCACATGGCCCTCGAGCTTGTCGCCCTTCACCACCGCGGCGACGC
>DATJOK010000025.1:0-14945 GCA_035507155.1 Allostellaceae bacterium | reverse complement strand
GCGAAGGACGGCACGCCCGGCGTCAGGTCGTAGGAGATGCCGAGGGCGTCGAGGCGGCGCATCTGCTCGCCGATCGCGCCATAGAGCGAGAGATCGCCCGAATGGACGCGGGCGACGTCCTCGCCGCGTGCCTGCGCCGCCTGCATCTCGGCGACGATCTCGTCGAGGGTGAGCGCGCTGGTATCGATGACGCGGGCGCCCTTCGGGGCGCGCGCCACCACCGCCTCCGGCACCAGCGACCCCGCATAGAGGCAGACCGGCGAGCGCTCGATGAGGGCGAGGCCGCGGACTGTGATGAGATCGGGCGCGCCGGGGCCGGCGCCGATGAAATGCACGGTCACCGCCGCGCCTCGCTGCGCTTTTTCTCGTAGCCGCGCGGCGTGTAGACGCGGGGCGGCGCGCCGGGGATGAGGCGCGTCGCGCTGCTGCCGATCAGCACCAGGGTCAGCATGTCGACCCCTGCGGGATCGAGGGCGGCGAGCGTCGTCACTGTCACCCGCTCGCCGTCGCGGCCGAGATTGCGCGCGAGGATGACCGGCGTCGTCTTGGGACGATGACGGCGGAGGATGCGGAGCGCGGAGGCGAGCTGCCGCGTCCGCCGCTGCGAGCGCGGGTTGTAGAGCGCCAGCACGAAATCGCCACGCGCCGCCGCCTCCAAGCGTCGCCTGATCGCGGCCCAGGGCGTCAGCAGGTCGGAGAGCGAGATGGCGCAGAAATCATGGCCGAGCGGCGCGCCGGCGCGTGCAGCCGCCGCCTGCAGCGCCGAGAGGCCGGGCAGCACGCGGAGCTCGATGCGCCGCCATTCGGGCTTCGCCTCGCGGTCGATGAGCTCCATGACGAGGGTCGCGAGGCCGTAGATGCCGGCGTCGCCAGAGGAGACCAGCGCGACGCGGCGTCCCTCGGCGGCGAGATCGAGGGCGCGGCGGGCGCGCTCCGTCTCGGCGCCGAGCGCGCTCAGGTGCCGGCGCTTCCCCGCTATCGCCGATCCCAGCAGGTCGAGATAGAGGCGATAGCCCACGATGTCGGTCGCCGCGGCGAGCGCCGCGCTCGCCTCCGGCGTCCGCCAGCCGGGGTCGCCCGGGCCGATGCCGATCACATTGAGACTGCCGCGCGCGCGGCCGATGCGCCTGACATCGAGCGGCTCTGCCGCCCGCGCTACCGCGCAGGTGGCATGCGCGGATTTCCGCTTTTCGACCAGCAGCTTGCCCGATCTTCCGACCGCCGCCAGGGCAGCGCCCTCGGCGACCCCGTAGCAGCCGGTGGCGCGGAACACCGCCGCCGAGGGATTGGCGAGCCGCTTGGTCTGTTGCAGCAATTGTTGACTTCCGAAATACCGCATCGGCACCCCCAGCGCCGACGAAACCTCAACGATTGCTGACTCGTCCATCTTGACATCTATGGACGCCGCCATCGCGACCGCGCCCTCTGCCAATCCCGCCGACCGCAGCGTCCGGCACACCAGCGCCCGGAGCTCCGCCGGCGGGCAGCCACGCGACGCGCCGACGCCGATCGCGAGCACCGGCGGATGCAGCACCAGCGCGCGTGCCGCTCGCGGCGCCGCGCGATCGGTGATGCGGATGTCGGCGCGGCCTTTGTCGACGACACGGATCTGCGGATGGCGCGTCAGCCATTCGGCGCCGCCGGCCTCGACCGCGATGGCGAGCGTCTCGCCGGCGAGGAGCCGCGCCATCAGCGGTTTCGCGCGGGCGGGATTGGCGACGCGCCAGCCGGCGGGCGGCGTGTCGAGGGCGAGGCCGAGGCGCAGCTCGCTCGCCGTGGTGAGCGCGGCGCTGCCGCTGGTGATCTCCGCGATGGCGCGCGCGAGATCGTTGGCGCCGCGATGGCCGCCCAGCAGCGGCACCGCAACGGAGCCGTCTTCCGCCACCGCCACCACCGGCGGCTCCTCTCGCTTGTCGCGCAGCAGCGGCGCCAGGATGCGGATCAGGATGCCGGCGGCACAGAGACCGACGATCGGCGTCCCCGCGCGGAACAGCGCGCGGAAGTGCGGCGCCAGCGATGAAAAAGCGACATCGCCGCCGATCCCGGCGGGCGCGTGGAGGACGGCGCCCGGCAAGCGCCGCTTCAGCCGCCGCGCCAGCGGCAGCGCGCCCGGCCCCAGCACGACGAGGGCCGCGCCGCCGGCGAGCGAGGCTCTCACGACGACGGACCCGGCCGCCGCACCAGCAGCATGGAGAAGTAGGGCACCGCCGCCCCGTCGACCTCGGCGAGCGGCAGCACCCGCTGGCTTTCCAGACTCGCGCGCTCGACGTAGATCGCCCCCGCCTCGCGGCCGAGGCGCTTCAGCACGCGGCGCACCTTCTCGAAATGCCGGCCGAGCTTGATGATCGCGGCGGCCTCCGCATCGGCGAGACGACGCTCGAGCTCGGCCTCCGCAAGCGGCGCCGGGATCACCGTCAGCACGTCGTCGCGCACGGCGAGCGGCAGCCGCGCCGCCGCCGCACAGGCGGCGAGCGAGGAGACGCCGGGCACCACCTCGGTGCGATGGCGAGCCGCGAGCCGCGCGAAGAGCTGGATGAAGGAGCCGTAGAAGAAGGGATCGCCCTGGCACAGCACGGCGACGTCGCGGCCGGCGTCGAGATGGGCGGCGATCCCCGCTGCGGCCTCGTCGTAGACCGCCTGCGCCGGCGCCGGCGCCGGCAGCATGGGGACACGGATCGCGATCTCGACCTGCGCTGGCGAGATCCAGCGCGCGACGATCGAGCGGGCGAAGCTCGGGCCGTCATCGGGCGCGGGATACGCCACGACCGGCGCCGCGCGCAGCAGGCGCAGCGCCTTCAGCGTCACCAGCTCGGGATCGCCCGGGCCGACGCCGATGCCGTAGAGCGTGCCGCTCATTTCGATGCTGCCTCGTAGAGGGTGAGGACGACGTGCCGGCCGTTCGAGTAGTTGAGGCCGCTCACGGTGTCGACCGCCGTCGCGTCGATATGGGCGGCCGTCAGCGCGGCGCGGAACGCCGCCTCATCGCGATCGCTCACCAGGGCGATGGCGCCCGGCGTCTTCGCCAGGAAGCTGGCGGCGCCCTCGCCTGATGTGAGGAGGGTATTCGTGCCCAGCAGGAAGACCAGGCTCGGCTCGGCAAAGCCCGCCGCCGCCACCGGCCGGCCCTGGAGATGATCACGGGCGATGGCGCGCGCCGCCGACCGGCTGACCCAGATCGGATCCAGCGTCGGCAGCGCGAATCGGAAGACGCCCTCCGCCAGCAGCACCGCGGCGAGGAGGCCCGGCAGGATGCGCGGGTCTCCGCGGAGATATCCCAGCAGGAAGGCGGCCGCTACCGCCAGCACGAGCACGGCGGCGCCGATCTCGATCGGCGGCAGCTCTTGCGCGAGCGCGAGCGGCGCCGACGCCAGAACACCGGCGAGGGCCAGCGTCGCGACGCTCCAGAGCACCACCGACGCGACGTCGAGCCAGGAGCGGCGCGGCTCCGCAAAGGCGCAGGCGGCGAGGAGCGCGAGGGCGGGATAGACCGGCAGGATGTAGTTCGGCAGCTTGGTGGGGATGAGCTCGACCACCACCCAGTAGGGCAGGATCCAGGCGGCGAGGAAGCGGATGAGATTGTCCTGCCGGTCGCGCCAGGCGAGCCGCGCCGCGGCGCCGAGCAGCAGCGAGCCCGGCCAGAAGGTGAGGAACGCCGCCAGCAGATAGGTCCCGGGCGGCGCGCCGTGGCCCTCCTGGCCGTGGATGATCTTGGCCAGGAGATCGCCGCCCACGGAATCCCGCACGAAGGCGCCCTCGGTGAGCAAGGTCGCCGCCAGCATCCAGGGGCCGGCGATCAAGAGCGCGAGCGGCAGGCCCCAGCCGATGCGGAACTCGCGCAGCCAGTGGGAATCCCGCTCGGTCACGGAGAGCATCGCCGCGGTGAGCAGGCTCAGGAACGGCGTCACCGGTCCCTTGATCAGCAGCCCCACGCCCTGCGCGACCCAGAACACCAGCGGCATCCGCCAGTCGATCGCCTCGGCATTGCAGGCGCGGCGGTAGATCTCGCCGAGCGCGCCCTGCGCCGCCACCACCGTCGCCAGCAGCACCGCGTCGGTCTTGGCGATATGCGCCTCGATGGTGAGGCCGAGCGAGGCCGCCAGCAGCGCCGCGCCGATGAAGGCGACATCGCGGCGGACCCAGGACACCGCGAAGCGGAAGGCGAGCAGCACCGACGCGATCGCGCCCAGCAGCGAGGGCAGGCGATAAGGCCAGATCGCCGTGCTGCGCGCGGTGCTGAACAGCGACACCGCCACCGCCTGCAGCCAGTAGATGCCGGCAGGCTTCTTGTTGCGGGCCTCGTCCTGGAAGCGCGGCAGCAGGAAATCATGGCTCTCCAGCATCTGCCGCGTCGCCTGGACGAAGCGCGCCTCGTCGCGGTCGGTGGGCGGCAGGCTGGCGATGCCCGGCAGGTAGAGCGCGAGGCAGAGCAGCACCAACAGCGCCGGCGCGCGCCAGCCGCGGATCACCGTCTCGAGGCGGAGATCGGGCAGGCCGAGATTGGCGACGCTCATCGGCCCGCGCCCTCCTTCACCGCGGCGAGCTGCGTCACCGGCAGCAGCGGCCGCCACGCCATGCCGCCGCCGAGCGGCGCCGCCTCGGAGACCGCGATGCGGGTGAGCCTGCCGCCCCGCGCTGCCTGCCAGGCGAGGAGCCGTGCCTCTGCCGCCGTGGTGACGGCGTTGGCGACCAGCCTGCCGCCGGGCCGCAACGCGTCCCACGCCCCCTCGAGCACTCCCGCGGTCGAGACGCCGCCGCCGATGAACACGGCGTCCGGCGGCGGGAGATCGGAAAGCGCCGCCGGCGCCTCGCCGGCAACGATCTCCAGCTCCGGCACGCCCAAGAGCGCCGCGTTCTCGGCGATGAGCGCCACCCGCTCGCTGGCGCGCTCGATCGCAATGGCGCTGCCACCGCCGGCGCGCAACCATTCGATCGCGATCGAGCCCGATCCGGCGCCGATGTCCCAGAGCCGCTCGCCCGGCAGCGGCGCCAGCGCCGAGAGCGTCGCCGCCCGCACCACGCGCTTGGTGATCTGGCCGTCATGGCGGAAGGCGTCGTCGGGGAGGCCGGCGAGCCGCGACAGCGACCGCGCCTCGGGTCCGGCGACGCAGTCGATGGCGAGGGTGTTGAGATCGGCGGCGCGCTCCGGCGGCCACTGGGCGGCGGTGCCGTCGCGGCGTCGCTCCTCGGTGCCGCCCATGCGCTCCAGCACGGTGAGCCGGCTCTCGCCCCAGCCGCGCTCCGCGAGAAACCGCGCCACCCGCGCCGGCGTGGCACCGTCCTCGCTCAGGATCAGCAGCTTCGCCGCCGGCGCCAGGAACAGCGCAAGGCGCTCCAGCGGCCGGCCGTGCAGGGTGAGGGTCGTGCACTCCGCCAGCGGCCAGCGCAGTCGCGATGCGGCGAGGCTGAAGGCGCCGGGCTGCGGCAGCACGATCATCTCGTCGCGGCCGAAGTGCTGGGCGAGGAGCGCGCCGACGCCGTACCAGAGCGGATCGCCGCTCGCCAGCACCACCACGCGCCGGCCGCGCCGGGCCGCGATCTCGGGCAGGCTCGCCGCCAGCGGCTGGCGCCACGGCAGACGCTCCGCGGTGCCGGTCGGCACCATGGCGAGGTGCCGCGCGCCGCCCACCAGCACTTGCGCCTCCGCCACCAGCGCGCGCGCGGCAGCGCTGAGACCGGCGAGCCCGTCCTCGCCGATGCCGACGACGGCGAGCCACGGCGTCACCGCGGCTCCTCCGCCAGCGCGTTCACGGCAGCGGCCGCGAGAGCGCTGCCGCCGCGCCGGCCCAGCAGCGTCACGTGGGGAATGCGGAAGGGATTCTCCACCAGCGCCTGCTTCGATTCCGCGGCGCCGACGAATCCCACCGGGAAGCCGAGGATGAGTGCCGGCCGCGCTGCGCCGGCGCCGATCATCTCCAGGAGAGGGAAGAGCGCCGTCGGCGCGTTGCCGATCGCCACGATCGCGCCCGCAAGATGCGGCCGCCACAGCTCCACCGCCGCCGCCGAGCGCGTGGTCCCGCGCTTGCGGGCGAGCGCCGGCACCCGCCGGTCGCGGAGCGTGCAGAGGACGCGCGTCCGGCGGGGCAGCCGGTCCGCCATGATGCCGGTGGCGACCGACGGCACGTCGACGAGGATCAGCGCGCCGGCGGCGAGCGCCGCGCGGGCCGCGCTCACCGCGTCGGCGGACCAGCGGAGATCGGCGACGAGCGCGGGCTCGCCGCTCGCATGGACGAGGCGGATCGCCAGCGGCTGCAGCTCCCGCGGCACGCGGTCGAGATCGGCCTCCCGCCGAATCAGCGCGAAGGAGCGGCGATAGATCGCCTCGGGCTCCCTCAGATAGCGATAGCGCGGCGCCGCGCGGCGCACCGTCTCGCCCGCGACGCCCAGCACCCAGCCTTCTTCCTGCTCGACGATCCGCCGCTCCGCCGGGCTCAGCGCGGGGTCGCCGGCCAGCAGCGGCGCCAGCGCGCCGCGACCGTCGAGGGCGGCGAAGTGATGGGCGAGGTGGCGCACCTGGGCGGAATCCTTCACTTCGCCGCGCAGGGCCGGCGCCGGCACCATGGAGGGATAGATTTCCGCGAGCATGACCGCAGACTGGCGCCCGCGAACCGGTGCCGCAAGCCCGGTCTCGAACGGCCAGACCTGGATCGCGCCCGCGAGGGCGGGATCGTCGATGAGCCGCCGCAGCACCGGAATGCCGGTCAGGGCCTGGCCGCCCGCGGAGCCGGTGCCGGCGAGCTTCCAGGCGGGCTGCGGTCCGCGCATGCGTGCTTCCACCAGGCGATGCTCGGGAAATTCCTCGGCGCGGTGCCGACGATGGTGTGTCGGCTGCAGATGCCGCGTCCTGGCGCCGGCGGGACAGCCCCAGAACGGATAGGCCTCGCCGGTGAGGCGGTCGTTGAGCAGGGATCCCACCTCGAAGCGGTTGTTGCGGTTCTCCGCATCGTCCCGGAGGAGGCCGGCGATCTCGTCCCAGACCGCGCGCCAGGGCGCACCCTCGAGCCTGAGCCGCGCGGCGAGGCCCGCGGGATAGGCCAGGGGAAAATCGAAGCCGGCGATGACGCGCTCACGGCGCGCGGCGCTCGAGATGAAGAGGCCGCGCAGCACCGCGAAGGCGTCCTCCCGCGTCGCCAGGTTCTCCAGCATCAGCGTGTCGAGGTGCTGCTGGCGGCGCTTCAGCGCCGCGATCCAGATGCTGTCGCGGCCGAGGCGCGGCACCGCGGCCGCGCTCCAGTCCACCATGACATAGACCTCGAAGAGCGGCCGGCGGGACAAGGCTCAGCCGGTCTTGCGATCGTGGCGATGAGGGTGGTGGTGCGCGTGATCGTGGCCATGTCCATGATCATGGTCATGCGCATGATCGTGATCGTGCGCATGGTGATCGCCATCGGTGCCGATGCCGCGAACGTGGTGATGATGGCCCTGCTGCGGCGCGCCCGCATCGTCCTCGTAGCCGATGATCCGGTCGCGGTACTTGCAGAGCTGGCAGTTCATCGCAGGAGTGCCGGCATCGGCCTCGCTCACCCGCTCGAGGAAGCACTCCAGCACCAGCGGATGATCGCTCAGATAGGGCGCCTTCAGGAACTCGATCCCGGGATGATCGGCGGCGACCCGGTCGGTCTCGGCGTAGATGCGCTTCACCAGCACGCCGGTGAAGAGGAAATAGGGGAAGACCACGATTCGGCGGAAGCCGAGCCCGACCGCGCGGCGGAGCGCCGCCTCGACGCGGGGATGCGCCACGCCGCTGAAGGCGGTCTCCGCCCAGCCGAAGCCCATGCCCTCCCAGAGCAACCGCGCCACCTTGGCGATGTTGCTGTTGGCGTCGGGGTCGTTGGTGCCGCGCCCGACCACCAGCAGCAGCGTCTCCGGCCGCGGCACGGAGTGCGGCGCCAGCGCCTCCACCTCGGCGATACGGTCCGCCGCCGCCCGCAGCAGCTTCGGCTCGATCGCGAGCTCGCGGCCGAAGCGCAGCTCGATCTCCGGATTGGCGGCGGCGAAGCTGTTGATCTCCCAGGGCAGGTCGTTCTTCACATGCGCCGCCGCGAACAGCATGCCCGGCACCGCCACAATGCGGCGTGCGCCGCGGCGCTTCAGCGCCTCGAGCCCGTCGCGGATGATCGGCCGCGCGAATTCGAGGTAGCCGGCCTCCACCGCATGGGCGGGAAGCCGCGCCTTCAGCGTCGCGGCCAGGCGCTCGAACTCGCGCACCGCCTCCTCGTCGCGGCTGCCGTGGCCGCAAAGCATCACTGCCGTCTCAATCATCAGAACTCCCCTGCTACAATGCCCCGGCGCGGTTGACGGCATGGTCGCTGCCGCCTAATGCTCCGACGCCCATGCTGCCGCTGCTCGGCTTCCATCCCGACCGCCTCGATCCCCTGCTCGCGCTGATCGCCGGCCTTGCGGTCGATGCGGCGTTGGGCGATCCGCCGGCGCTGTTCCGTGTCGTGCCGCATCCGGTGGCGCTGCTCGGCCGCCTGATCGCGCTTCTCGAAGACCGGCTCAACCGGCCGGATCTCGACGGCGAGCGGCGGCGGCGCCATGGCATCCTCACCGTGCTGGCCGTGGTCTTCCTCGCCGCGCTCGCCGGGGTGCTGATCGACCGGCTGGCGGCGCGGCTGCCCTGGGGCGATCTCCTGGTGATCATTGCGATCGCCATGCTGGTGGCGCAGCGCAGCCTCTACGACCATGTGGCTGCGGTCGGCCGCGCGCTGGCGAGCGGCGGCCTGATGGCCGGCCGCGATGCGGTCCGCCACATCGTCGGCCGCAATCCCGAGAGCCTCGACAGCGCCGGCGTGGCGCGCGCCGCGATCGAATCCCTGGCGGAGAATTTCAGCGACGGCGTGGTGGCGCCGGTGTTCTGGTATGTGCTGCTGGGCCTGCCGGGCCTCTGCGCCTATAAGGCGATCAACACCCTCGACAGCATGATCGGCCACCGCTCCGAGCGTTATCGCGACTTCGGCTGGGCGGCGGCGCGGCTCGATGATCTCGCCAACCTGGCGCCGGCGCGGCTCGCTGGGCTGCTGCTGGCGCTCGCCGCCTCGGTGCTGCCCGCCGCCACCGGCGGCGCGGCGCTCGCCGCCATGCTGCGCGATGCCGGCAAGCATCGCTCGCCCAACGCCGGCTGGCCGGAGGCGGCGATGGCGGGCGCGCTCAATGTGGCGCTGGCGGGACCGCGGCGCTACGGATGCGAGGTGGTGAACGATCCCTGGGTCGGGCCGGGGACGCCGCAGGTCGGCGCCGCTGATATCGGCCGCGCCCTCGACGTCTATGTGGTCGCCTGCGTCGTCGAGGCGGCGCTGCTGGCGATCCTCGCCCTCATCCGTCTCTGAAATTTCACCGGCCACGGGCGATCTCCAGGAGGCCGGCGACGTCGAGATGCGCCTCGCAGTGATCGGCGAGCGCGTCGAGCGCCGACTCCACCCGCGCCTCGAAGGCGAGCTCCGCATCGGCGCTGCCGCCCAGGCGCTCCAGGAAGGCGCCGCGGAAACCGTCGCTGGCGAAGATGCCGTGCACCTGGCAGCCCATGACCCGCCCGTCGGCGGAAACCGCGCCCTCGGGCGCGGCGCCGAGGCGCAGCATCGGCCGCGCGGTGCCCGCTCCCTCGGTGCGGCCCACATGCATCTCGTAGCCGGCGATCACCGCGCCGCTCCTGATCTCGGCGCCGGTGACCGCGCGCAGCACCTTCTCCGCCGTCAGCACCGTCTCGACATCGAGCAGGCCGAGACCCGGCATGCTGCCGGCCTTACCCTCGATGCCGCCGGGATCGGCGACAGAGCGGCCCAGCATCTGGTAGCCGGCGCAGATCCCGAGCACGGCGCCGCCGCGGCGGTGATGCGCGAGGATATCGATGTCCCAGCCCTCGGCGCGGAGCGCCGCCAGATCCGACAGCGTCGATTTCGAGCCCGGCAGCAGCACGAGATCGCAGAGCGGCAGCGGCCGTCCCGGCGGTACCAGCTCGACGCCGACGCCGGGCTCCGCCATCAGCGGATCGAGATCGTCGAAATTGGCGATGCGCGGCAGCCGCGGCACCGCGATCCGCAGCCGCCCGGCGCGCGCCGGTGCCGGCATCCGCTCCAGCGCCAGCGCGTCCTCGGCGGGCAGCTCGTGGGCGCGCTCGAACCAGGGCAGGATGCCGAGCGGGCGGAGCCCGGTCCGGCGGCGGATCTCCTCGATGCCGCCGGCGAACAGCGCGAGATCGCCGCGGAACTTGTTGACGATGTAGCCGGCGAGGCGCCGCCGCTCGGCTTCCGGCAGCAGCAGGTGCGTGCCGCAGAGCTGCGCCAGCACGCCGCCGCGGTCGATGTCGCCGACCAGCACCACCGGCAGGTCCGCCGCCTCGGCGAAGCCCATGTTGGCGATGTCGCCGTCGCGGAGATTGGTCTCGGCGGCGCTGCCGGCGCCTTCCACCAGCACCACATCCGCGGTCGCCTGCACCATCTCGAAGCTTTCGAGCACGCGCGGCAGCAGGCGGCGGCGCAGTTCCTGGTACTCGCGCGCGGCGGCGCTGGCGAGGACGCGGCCCTGCACCACCACCTGCGCGCCCTGCTCGGATTGCGGCTTCAGCAACACCGGGTTCATGTGCACGCTGGGGGCGATGCCGGCGGCGCGCGCCTGCAGCGCCTGGGCGCGGCCGATCTCGCCGCCTTCGGCGGTGACCGCGGCGTTGTTCGACATGTTCTGCGGCTTGAACGGGCTGACGCGGAGCCCGCGGCGCCGGAATGCGCGCGCGAGCCCCGCCACCAGCAGCGACTTGCCGACGTCCGATCCCGTACCCTGCAGCATCAGGGCCGGCGTGCGCCGGGCCAGTCCCGCCGCCATGCTCAACGACGTGAGATCTGGTCGAGGGTGGTGCGCAGCCGCGTCGCGCCGCTGGTCGCCACCTTGCGGTCGAGGACGATGTCGCGGGTGGTGACGGCGCGGTCGTAGTAGAGCTTGTCCCAGTCCGGCTTCGGGTTGAGCGCCGCGCCTTCGAGGGCGACGCCGCCGAACAGGCCCTTCGACTCCGAGAAGGAATAGATGTCGGCGCCGACGTTCGAGGTGGTGGACGCCTCGGCGCCGGCGCCGATGGTGGCGAGGGTGAGGCCGGCCTCGGCGCCGACCTTGAACTCGTTCTTCAGGATCGCCTCCAGCGCCTTGTCGCTCATGATGATGAGGGCGACTTCCGACACCTCGACGCCGATCTGCAGGCCGAAGGAGCCGCCGGCGAGGCCATAGAAGGCGGGCGAGCTCCAGGTGTTGTTGGCGTCGCGCACCAGCAGCACGCCGGTGCCGCCCTGGCCGCCGAGAAAGAAGCCGCCCTTCACCAGCGACGGCACGATGAGAATCCCGCGGCAGCGATGCAGCAGCTCGCGGATGTTGGTGGCGGCGCCGCTCTGGGACTGGATCTTGTCGGCGACGATGGTGGCGGCGTCGACCACGTTCTGCTGGTCGCTGGCATGCGCTGCCGCGGTCGACGCGAAGAACAGCGCCGCGGCCAGCAGTGTCAGAATGCGCTTCATGGGTCCTCCTGGGGGTTCCTGGGCGGGGAGTGGCTCAGAATTCGATGCCGGCCTGCGCCTTGACGCCGGCGCGGAAGGGATGCTTCACCAGCTTCATCTCGGTGACGAGATCGGCGATTTCGATCAGCTCCGGCTTGGCGTTGCGGCCGGTGAGGATGACGTGGAGGTCGCGCGGCTTCGCCAGGAGCGTCTCCACCACCTCCGCCACCGGCAGATAGTCATAGCGCAGGACGATGTTGATCTCATCCAGCAGCAGGAGTCGATAGGAGGGATCGGCGATCATCGCCTTCGCCGCCTCCCAGGCGGCGCGGGCGGCGGCGATGTCGCGGGCACGGTCCTGGGTCTCCCAGGTGAAGCCCTCGCCCATCGCCCGGATGGTGACGAGATCGGGGAAGCGCTGCAGCACCTCGCGCTCGCCGGTCTTCCAGGCGCCCTTGACGAACTGCACGATGCCGACCCGCATGCCGTGGCCGAGGGCGCGCAGCACCATGCCGAAGGCGGCGGTGGATTTCCCCTTGCCGGTGCCGGTGTGGAGGATGACGAGGCCGCGCTCCTCGGTCTTGGTGGCGAGCATGCGGTCGCGCGCCGCCTTGCGCTTCGCCGCCTTCTCGGCGTGGCGGCGGTTGAGCTCCTCCTCGCTCAGGATGTCCTCGCTCATGAATGAGCCGTCCGCTTGATCTCGGCGAGCTCGCCGCCGAGGCTGTTGCGGGAAGGCTTCCAAAGCCCGCGCTCGATCGCCTCGGCGAAGCGGTCCGCCATCTCGCCGAGCGCCGCCGGATTGTGCCGCGCCAGGAAGTCCCGCACCTCCGCATCGCCGAGGAAGGCGGCGTAGACGGCGTCGAAATGATGGTTCTTCACCGCCCGCGCGGTGGCAGCGAAGGCGAACAGATAATCCACCGTCGCCGCCATCTCGAAGCCACCCTTGTAGCCGTGCCGCATCATGGCGCCGATCCATTTGGGATTGGTGACGCGGGCGCGCACCACGCGGCCGATCTCCTCCTCGAGCGTGTGGATCCTCGGCCGCTCCGGCCGCGAGTGGTCGTTGTGATAGACGCTGGGCGCGGTGCCGGAGAGGTGCCGCGCGGCGGCGGCGAGGCCGCCCTCGAACTGGTAATAGTCGTCGCTGTCGAGAAGATCGTGCTCGTGATTGTCCTGGTTCTGCACCACCGCCTCGACAGAGGCCAGGCGCTGGCGCAAGCTCTCCGCATCCTCGCGGCCCTCGACGCCGCCGCCATAGGCGTAGCTGCCCCAGCCGATATAGGCCTCGGCGAGATCCTTCTCTGTCTTCCAGAGCTTCTCGTCGATGAGCGCCTGCAGCCCCGCGCCATAGGCGCCCGGCTTGGACCCGAAGACGCGGGTCGCCGCGCGCCGAGCCGCCGCCGCCGGCGCCATTCCCTTGGCGACGAAACCCGCGGTGTCGGCGGCGGCGCGCGCCGCCAGCGGATTGATCTCCGGCGGCTCGTCGAGGGCCGCCACTGCCCGCGCCGCGCTGTCGACGAGATCGATCAGATTGGCGAAGGCGTCGCGGAAGAAGCCGGAGACCCGCAGCGTCACGTCGACCCGCGGCCGATCGAGCACCGAGGCCGGCAGCACATCGAAGCCTACGACCCGGCCGGTGCTGGTCTCCCAGCGCGGCTGCACGCCCATCAAGGCGAGCGCCTGGGCGATGTCGTCGCCGCCGGTGCGCATGTTGGCAGTGCCCCAGGCGGAGAGCGCCATGCGGCGCGGATAGCTGCCGTGATCCTGGGCGTAGCGCTCCACCAGCAGCGCCGCCGATTTCCAGCCGAGCGCCCAGGCCGCAGGCGTCGGCAGCGCGCGGGTGTCGACGGAATAGAAGTTGCGCCCGGTCGGCAGCACTTCCGGCCGGCCGCGGGTCGGTGCGCCGGAGGGGCCGGGCGGCACGAAGCGCCCGGCGAGACCGGCCAGCAGCGCCTGCATCTCCGCCGCGCCGCAGGCGGCGAGGGCCGGCGCGAGGCGGTTGCTGATCTCGCGCAGGACAGGCGCGGTGTTGGGCCATTGGCGGCTCGAATCGGAGCCTGTCGGCCCGCCCCCCGCGGTCTCGTTCTCTCCCCACGCGGTCACCAGCTTTCGCGACAGTGTCTCCAGCCGATCCACCGTGTCGCCGATGCTGCGCCAGGGCGGCTCGCCGGCGAGCGCCTTGGGCCGCGGTCCCTGCCAGGGCGCGCCGAGATCGGCGTCGAGGGGATCGAAGCCCAGCTTGAGATCCGCCGTGAGCGCGCGCAGCAGCGAGGCCTGCTCCGGCGCCGACCCGCGCGGCAGCCGCGCCAGCGCCAGCAGCAGGTCGAGCGCGGCCTCGCCATCGGGCGAGCTGCCGAAGAGGTGCAGCCCGCCGCGGATCTGCCGCTCCTTCAGCTCGCAGAGATAGGCGTCGAGCTTGGGGAGCGCCGCCTCGACGGTCTCGCCGGCGGCGATGCCGCAATCCTCGGCGACGCCGCAGGCGCGCGCGAGCTCCAGGATGCGACGCGCCAGCGGCTTCACCCGCCTGACATCGGCGACCGACGCCTCGAAATACTCGTCCACCAGCCGCTCCAGCTCGGCCTGGGGCCCGTGGCTCCCGGCGCGGGTCAGCGGCGGCGTCAGGTGATCGACGATGACGGCCTGTGCGCGTCGCTTCGCCTGGGTGCCCTCGCCGGGATCGTTGACGATGAAGGGATAGAGATGCGGCAGCGGGCCGAGTGCTGCTTCCGGGAAGCATTCCGCCGAGAGCGCCAGCGCCTTCCCCGGCAGCCATTCGAGATTGCCGTGCTTGCCCACATGCACCACGGCGTGCGCGCGGAAGCCGTCGGCGAGCCAGGCGTGGAAGGCAAGATAGCCGTGTGGCGGCACCAGGGCGGGATCGTGCTGCGCTGCGACCGGATCGAGGTTGTAGCCGCGCGCCGGCTGGATCGCGACCGCGACATTACCGAAGCGCAGCGCCGGCACCGCGAAGCGGCCGCAGTCGAGATCGCTCGGCCGGAAGAAGGGATCGCGCTCCGGCGGTCCCCAGCGCTCGGCGACCCGGGCCTGCGCCGCCATCGGCAGGCCCGCGAACCACGCGGCATAATCGTTGCGGCCGATCTCCTCGGCGCCGTTCCGGCCGAGATGGCTCGCGGCATTGGTGGGGCCGGCGAGCATCTGCCGCATCAGCGCGTCGCCGTCGGCGGGAATGCCCTCGACGCGATAGCCCGCGGCGGCGAGCGCGCGCAGGATCGCCACCACGCTCGCCGGCGTGTCGAGGCCGACGCCGTTGCCGATCCGGCCGTTCCTGTTCGGATAGTTGGCGAGCACCAGCGCCACGCGCCGCTCAGCGGGGGCAGCGCGTCGGAGCGTCACCCAGTTCGCGGCCAGCGCAGCAACGAAATCGACGCGGTCGGCGACCGGCGCATGGCGCACCAGATCCGCCTCGGTCAGGGGATCGCGCAGCGCCTCGCCCTTGAAGGAGATGGCGCG
>DATJOK010000024.1:0-108703 GCA_035507155.1 Allostellaceae bacterium | reverse complement strand
GTGGTGGAAGGCGCCGAGAACACCCGGCTCGCCGCCTGGACCGACACCACGCCGGCGGTGATCCTCAACATCCAGCGCCAGCCCGGCGCCAACGTCATCGCGGTGGTCGACAGCATCAAGGCGCTGCTGCCGCAGCTGCAGGCGGCGCTGCCCGCGGCGATCGACGTCGCCGTCCTCACCGACCGCACCACCACCATCCGAGCCTCGGTGTCGGACGTCGAGTTCGAGCTGACGCTCGCGGTCATCCTGGTGGTGCTGGTGATCTTCGTCTTCCTCCGCAATCTCAGGGCGACGATCATCCCCAGCCTCTCGGTGCCGCTGTCGCTCATCGGCACCTTCGGCGCCATGTATCTCCTGGGCTTCAGCATCAACAACCTCTCGCTGATGGCGCTCACCATCGCGACCGGCTTCGTCGTCGACGATGCCATCGTGATGATCGAGAACATTGCCCGCTATCTCGAGGAAGGCGATTCGCCGCTGCAGGCGGCGCTCAAGGGCTCCGAGCAGATCGGCTTCACCATCGTGTCGCTGACGATCTCGCTAATCGCGGTGCTGATCCCGCTGCTGTTCATGGGCGACGTCGTCGGCCGCCTCTTCCGCGAGTTCGCCATCACCCTCTCGGTCACCATCCTGATCTCGGCGGTGGTGTCCCTGACCCTGGTGCCGATGGCCTGCGCCAAGCTGCTGCGCCGGCCGAGCGAGGCGAAGGAGAGCGCCTTCGAGCGCAAGAACCGCGAATGGTTCGACGCGCTGGTCCGGCAGTACGACCGGGCGCTCAACGTCGTGCTGGATCATCAGCCGCTGACGCTGCTGGTGGCGATCGGCACGCTGGCGCTCACCGCCATTCTCTATATCGCTATCCCCAAGGGCTTCTTTCCGATCCAGGACACCGGACTGATCCAGGGCATCTCCGAGGCGTCGCAATCGATCTCCTACGCCGCGATGGCAGAGCGGCAGCAGGCCCTCGCGGCAGCCATCCTCAGGGACCCCGATGTCGTCAGCCTCTCCTCCTTCATCGGCGTCGACGGTACCAACACGACCCTCAACAGCGGCCGCTTCCTGATCAATCTGAAGCCCCATGATCAGCGCGCGCTGAGCGCCAGCGAGATCATCCGGCGGATCCAGCAGGAGACCGCCGACGTCACCGGCATCACCCTCTACATGCAGCCGGTGCAGGACCTCACCATCGACACCACGGTGAGCAAGACGCAGTACCAGTTCGTCCTGGAGGACGCCAATCCAGACGAGCTCGCCGCTTGGGCGCCGAAGCTGGTGGACAAGCTGAGCCAGCTGCCACAGTTCCAGGACGTCGCCAGCGACGAGGAGCAGCAGGGGCTTTCAGCCTACCTCACCATCGACCGCGACACCGCGGCGCGCTTCGGCATCACGCCCGCGACGGTGGACAACGCGCTCTACGACGCTTTCGGCCAGCGCATCATCTCCACCATCTTCACGCAATCGAATCAGTATCGCGTGATCCTCGAGGCGGATCCCGACCTGCAGTCCTCGGTCGCTGAGCTCGGCGCCATCTATCTCCCCTCCTCCACAGCCGCCGGCGGACAGGTCCCGCTCTCGACCATCGTCAAGGTGAGCGAGCAGACCGCGCCTCTCAAGATCAATCACCTCGGGCAGTTCCCGGCCACCAACATCTCTTTCAACCTGGCGCCTGGCGCCTCCCTCGGCGAGGCGGTCACGGCGGTGAAGCAGGCCGAGCACGACATCGGCATGCCGCTCAGCGTCTTCACCGTGTTCCAAGGCGCGGCACTCGCCTTCCAGGCCTCGCTCAGCAACGAGCTGTTCCTGATCCTGGCGGCGATCGTCACGGTCTATATCGTGCTGGGTGTGCTCTACGAGAGCTTCGTCCATCCCGTCACCATCCTGTCGACTTTGCCCTCGGCGGGGATCGGCGCCCTTCTCGCGCTCATCATCGCCGGCAGCGATCTCAGCATCATTGCCATCATCGGGATCGTGCTGCTGATCGGCATCGTGAAGAAGAACGCGATCATGATGATCGACTTCGCCCTCGATGCCGAACGCAACGAAGGCAAGAGCCCGCGCGAGGCGATCCATCAGGCCTGCCTGCTGCGGCTTCGCCCGATCCTGATGACGACCATGGCGGCGCTCCTCGGTGCGCTGCCGCTGATGCTCGGCACCGGTACCGGCTCCGAGCTCCGCCATCCCCTGGGCGTCAGCATCGTCGGCGGCCTGATCGTGAGCCAGGTTCTGACCCTCTTCACGACGCCGGTGATTTACCTCGCCTTCGATCGCCTGGGATCGCGGCTTGCCCGCTATTTCCCGCCGGATGCCGAGGACGCGGGCGAGCGGACGCCCTCCGCATGAACCCGTCCGCTTTCTTCATCCGCCGCAAGGTGGCGACGACGCTGCTCACCCTTGGCGTCGCGCTCGCCGGTGTGATCGCTTTCTTTCAGCTGCCCGTCTCGCCGCTGCCGCAGGTCGACTTCCCGACCATTTCGGTGCAGGCGACGCTCCCCGGCGCCAGCCCGGAGGTGGTGGCGACCAGCGTGGCGACACCGCTGGAGCGGCATCTCGGCGTCATCGCCGACGTCCAGGAGATGACGTCGCAGAGCACCGTCGGGCAGGCTCGCATCACGCTTCAGTTCGGCCTCGACCGCGACATCGACGGCGCGGCGCGCGACGTGCAGGCGGCGATCAATGCCGCCCGCGCCGATCTGCCGGCCAATCTGCGCGCCAACCCCACCTATCGCAAGGTGAATCCGGCCGACGCGCCGATCATGATCATCTCGCTCACCTCGTCGACGCTGAGCCAGGGCCAGATCTACGATGCCGCCTCCTCGGTCATCCAGCAGAAACTGTCGCAGCTCTCCGGGATCGGCCAGGTCACCATCGGCGGCAGCGCGCTGCCGGCGGTGCGGATCGAGCTCAATCCGAAGCCGATGTTCAAGTACGGCATCGGACTCGAGGATGTGCGGGCCGCGCTAGCCTCGGCCAACGCCCACGCGCCGAAAGGCGCCGTCGAGCAGGGCGACAAGAACTACCAGATCTACGTCAACGATCAGGCGACCAAGGCGAAGCAATACAGCTCGCTGATCGTGGCCTACCGGGACGGCGCACCGGTGCGGATCTCGGACCTTGGCGAGGCGATCGATTCCGTCGAGAACATCCGCAACGCCGGCCTCTCGAACGGCAGCCCCGCGGTGCTGGTGATTCTCTATCGCCAGCCCGGCGCCAATGTCATCGATACGGTCGACGGCGTCCGGGCACTGCTGCCCGAGCTGCAGGCCTCTATCCCCAGCGACATCGACATCCACGTGGCGATGGATCAGTCGACGACCATCCGATCCTCGCTGCACGAGGTCGAGCGCGCGCTGATGATCTCGATCGCCCTGGTGATCATGGTGGTGTTCCTGTTCCTGCGGAACGCACGCGCCACGCTGGTGCCCAGCGTCGCGGTTCCGGTATCGCTGCTCGGCACTTTCGGCGGCATGTATCTCCTCGGCTACAGCCTCGACAATCTCTCGTTGATGGCGCTCACCATCTCGACCGGCTTCGTGGTGGACGACGCCATCGTGGTGATGGAGAACATCACCCGCCATATCGAAGCCGGCATGCCGCGCTTCCAGGCCGCGCTCCAAGGCGCGCGCGAGGTCGGCTTCACCGTCCTCTCCATGAGCGTCTCGCTCATCGCGGTTTTCCTGCCGATCCTGCTGATGGGCGGCATCATCGGCCGCTACTTCCGCGAATTCGCCGTCACGCTCTCCCTGGCGATCCTGGTGTCGTTGGCGGTATCGCTGACCACCACGCCGATGATGTGCGCGCGCATCATCCAGCGGGCCGGCGAGCACCGGCAGGGCCGCTTCTCGCGCTTCGCCGAGGGCTGCTTCAACCGGCTGCTGCGCGGCTACGATCGGTCGCTGCAGCACGCCCTCGCGCATCCCCGCAGCATCATGCTGCTGCTGCTGTTGACGCTCTGCTTCAACGTCTACCTCTTCATCGCCGTTCCCAAGGGCTTCTTCCCACAGGAGGATACGGGTCGGCTGATCGGCGGCATCCAGGCGGATCAGAGCATCTCGTTCCAGGCGATGCGACAGAAGCTCACCCAGTTCATCGACATCGTGAAGAACGACAAGGCGGTGGCGAACGTGGTGGGATTCACCGGCGGCGGACAGACCAATGGCGGTTTCGTCTTCGCCTCCCTGAAGCCGCTCTCGGAGCGCAAGCTCTCGGCCGACCAGGTGATCGCGCGGCTCCGCCGCGAGCTGTCGCAGGTGCCGGGCGCCGCCCTCTTCCTGCAGTCGGCGCAGGACGTTCGCGCCGGCGGCCGTCAGTCGAACGCGCAGTACCAGTATACTTTGCAGGCGGACAACACCGCCGACCTCTACAACTGGGTGCCGAAAATCACCGAGGCGCTGCAGCAGATCCCGCAGCTCACCGACGTCAACTCCGACCAGCAGCAGAACGGGCTGGAGACCGATCTGGTGATCGATCGCGCGACGGCGGCGCGCTTCGGCATCACGGCGAGCCAGATCGATAACACGCTCTACGACGCCTTCGGCCAGCGCCAGGTCTCGACCATCTACAACGCGATCAATCAGTATCACGTCATCATGGAGGTGGCGCCGGAGTTCTGGCAGAGCCCCGAGGTACTGAAGGACGTCTATGTGAGCACCGCAGGCGGTTCGGTGGGCGGCGTGCAGCAGACCAACGCGGTGGCGGGAACCGTGTCGAGCGCGAAAGAAAGCTCCTCGGCGTCCACGATCGCGCAGGATGCCGCGCGCAATCTCGCCACCAACCAGCTCGCCGCCAGCGGGCACAGCGCGGCCTCCACCGGCGCGGCGGTGAGCGCGGCGAAGGAGACCATGGTCCCGCTCGCCGCCTTCACCCATTACGGACCTGGCAAGACGCCGCTCGCGGTCAATCATCAGGGCCTGTTCGTCGCCAGCACCATCTCCTTCAACCTGGCCGCCGGGATCTCCCTCGGCCAGGCCACCGCTCTCATCGATCAGGCGATGGCGCGCATCGGCGTTCCCGCCAGCATTCATGGTACCTTCCAAGGCACCGCGCGGGTGTTCCAGCAGTCGCTCGCCAGCGAGCCGTTTCTGGTCGCCGCCGCGCTCGCCGCCGTCTACATCGTCCTGGGAGTGCTCTACGAGAGCTACGTGCACCCCCTCACCATCCTCTCGACGCTGCCGTCCGCCGGCGTCGGCGCCATCCTGGCGCTGATGGCGTTTCATTCGGAATTCGACATCATCGCCTTGATCGGCGTCATTCTCCTGATCGGGATCGTGAAGAAGAATGCGATCATGATGATCGACTTCGCTCTCGACGCCGAACGCAACCAGGGCCTCTCCTCGCGGGACGCCATCTACAAGGCCTGTCTGCTGCGCTTCCGGCCGATCATGATGACCACCATGGCGGCGCTCTTGGGCGCGGTGCCGCTGGCGATCGGCGCCGGCGAGGGCGGCGAGCTTCGCCGGCCCCTCGGCATCTCCATCGTCGGCGGGTTGATGGTGAGCCAGGTGCTGACGCTCTACACGACGCCGGTGATCTATCTCTACCTGGACCGCTTTCGGCTCTGGGCGCAGGGGGTGTGGCACGGCCGGCAGCCGCCGGAGATCGGCGGCTCGAGGCCGATGGAGGGCGCGTGAGAGGGATTGCGAGCAGTGGACTTGCGGGCATGACGGCGCTCGTGCTGCTGGCCGGCTGCGCGGTCGGTCCCGACTACAAGCGGCCGGAGGCGCCGACACCGGTCGCCTACAAGGAGCTCAAGGGCTGGAAACCGAGCGAGCCCAAGGAGGCAGCGAGCAACACCCCCTGGTGGTCGATCTACGGCGATCCCACCCTCGACGAGCTGGAGCGGCAGATCGACATCTCCAACCAGAACCTGAAGGCGGCCGAGGCAGCCTTCCGCCAGGCGCGGGCGCTGGTGACCGAGGCCCGGGCGCAGTTCTTCCCGACGGTCGACATCAACGGCGCCGGCACCCGCAGCGGCCAGGGCCGCCACACGGGCAGCTCCAGCAGCGTGTCGCGCGCCACGGGCTTCGTGCAGAACCAGTACGATCTGAGCGCCAGCGCCAGCTGGGAGATCGACGTCTGGGGCCGCATCCGCCGCACGGTGGAGAGCCAGACGGCGAGCGCCCAGGCGAGCGCCGCCGATCTCGCCTCGGCCCGGCTCTCGGCCCAGTCGGAGCTCGCCAGCGACTATTTCCAGCTGCGGGTCGCCGACCAGCTGAAGCGCCTCCTCGACGACACCGCCGAGGCCGATGCGCGCTCCCTGCAGATCACCCAGAACAAGTACGCCTCCGGCACCGCCGCCCGCTCCGACGTCGCCCAGGCTCAGGCGCAGGTGGAGAACGTGCGCGCCCAGGCGATCAATGTGGGCGTCCAGCGCGCCCAGCTCGAGCACGCGATCGCGGTGCTGATCGGCAAGCCGCCTTCCGACTTCTCGCTGGCGCCGGCGCCGATGCGGACCGACGTGCCGGTGGTGCCGACCGGCCTTCCCTCGGCGCTGCTGGAGCGTCGGCCGGATATCGCCGCGGCCGAGCGCAGCATGGCGTCGGCTAACGCCCAGATCGGCGTCGCCATTGCCGCCTATTACCCGACGATCACGCTGCAGGCCTCCTACGGCTTCGTCAGCACGGCGCTCGAGAGCCTGATCCAGACCTCCCACAGCGTTTGGTCCTTCGGCCCCAGCGCCGCGGAAACGGTCTTCAACGGCGGCCTCCGCGAGGGCCAGATCGCCGCCGCCCGCGCCACCTATGACCAGACCGTCGCCAATTACCGCCAGACCGTGCTGGCGGGTTTCCAGCAGGTCGAGGACGAGCTCGCCGCCCTCCGCGTCCTCGATCAGCAGGCCGAGGTCCAGGACCGCGCCGTCAAGGCCTCGGAGGAGGCGGTGCGGCTGATCCTCAATCAATACCGCGCCGGCACCGTCGACTACACCACCGTCGTCACTGCGCAGACGACGGCGCTCGGCAACGAGCAGACGGCGCTCACCATCATGCAGAATCGGCTGGTGGCAAGCGTCACTCTGGTGGAAGCGCTCGGCGGCGGATGGGATGCCTCGCAGCTGCCGCCCGCCGATGATCTCGACCGCGGCATGGCGAGCGGCAGCTAAACTCCACCACCGAGGCGGAACCCGTCTCGACCGGTCCGACCCTATCCACTAAGGTGTCGGCAGGCCGAGGGGAGGATCCAGTCGGGGCGCCGGATGCCAGGTCCGGCGGCGGATCTGCCCGGTCGGCAATATGGCTGGGGACGCTCCCATGAAAAGCTCTGCTCCTGCGACCAGCTCGCCAGGATGGGTGCTGATTGCGCTGGTCCTGCTGCTGCTGGCGGGACTGCCGGCAGCGGTCTGGCTCGACCTGCGGACGCTGGCGGAAAACTCGCTCCAACGGCAGGCCAGCGACCTCAATTCGATCATCACCAGCGTGCGCGGCTACTATGCCAGCAACGTCGTTGCCCGCGTTCTGGCCTCGCCCGGCTCGACCCAGGTGGTGCACAACTATGATGCCGTGCCCGGCGCGATTCCGATCCCGGCGACGCTCTCGCTCGAGCTCGGCCGGGTCATCGGCGAGCAGCAGCGCAATATCAGCTACCGCTTCGTCTCCGACTACCCGTTCAAGTACCGTGCGCCGCACCTGCTCGACGACTTCGAGCGCAGCTCGCTGGCGGCTCTCCGCGCCAATCCGAACCAGCTGCTCACCAGGATCTCGGGGTCGCTGCTGACCCGCGAGGTCCGGCTGGTCGCGCCGATCATCATGGGGCCGGCCTGCGTCAACTGCCACAATGCCAATGCGGAGAGCACCAAGCACGACTGGAAGGTCGGCGACGTCCGCGGCATCCAGGAAGTGACCGTGAGCCAGGCGCTCGCCACCAACATCTTCTCGTTCAAGTATCTGCTGATCTATTTCGTCATCGCCGCCACTGCCGGCTTCGGTTTCATCGCCCTGCAGCGCCGGCAGGCCAGGACGATCCGGGCAATGAACCGCGAGCTCGAATCCGCCAACGACTTTCTGGCCACCATCTCGATGAAGATCTCGCGCTATCTGGCGCCGCAGGTCTACAAGAGCATCTTCAGCGGCCAGAAGGACGTCACCATCCATACCGAGCGCAAGAAGCTCACCATCTTCTTCTCCGACATCAAGGATTTCACCGCCACCACCGAGCGCCTGCAGCCGGAGGAGATCACCCTGCTGCTGAACGAGTACTTCACCGAAATGTCGGTGATCGCGGCGCGGCACGGCGGCACGGTCGACAAGTTCATCGGCGACGCTCTGTTGATCTTCTTCGGTGACCCTGAGACCAAGGGCGCTGCCGAGGACGCCAAGGCCTGCCTCAACATGGCGGTTGAAATGCAGCGACGCCTTGCCGAACTCAACGTCAAGTGGCGCGGCCAGGGCACCGAGCAGCCCTTCCGGGTCCGCATGGGCATCAACACCGGCTTCTGCAATGTCGGCAATTTCGGCAGCCTCGATCGCATGGACTACACGATCATCGGCGCCGAGGCCAACCTGGCGGCGCGCCTGCAGTCGATCGCCGAGCCCGACCACATCGTAATCAGCTACGAGACCTACGCCCTGGTGCGCGACCTGGTGGCGGCGCATCCGCTGCCGCCGATCTCGATGAAAGGCATCAGCCGTCCGGTGGTTCCCTACGCGGTCGAAGCCATGCTCGGCGAGGCCGGCCAGAAGATCCAGGTCTTCAGCGAGCACATGGCCGGCCTCGATTTCTATCTCGATACCAGCGCCCTCGACGGACCGGCGGCGGAGCGCATCCGCGCCACGCTGCGCGACGCGATGGCGGCGCTCGAGCGGCTCGAAGGTGGCGGGCCGCCGGTGGCGACTCCCGGCACCGCCAATTAATCGAGCAGGCCGAGTTCGCTGGCCTTGATCTGCAGGCCGAGATACTTGGAATAGATGCGGCACTGGGCGAGGCTTCCGGCGATGAACCAGAGGCCGCGCTGCGGCGTCCGCATGAACATGTTGCGGAGTTCCTGCCCCTCGCCGAAGCCCCAGATCGGACCGACGCGGTCGGCGATTTCGGCGCCGAAAAGCTTGCGCACCAGATACTCCTGCGGCTTGTAGCCGGTCGCCAGCATGACGAGATCGGCCGCGATCGTCTCGCCATCCCGGAGGCGCGCGCCCCCGGCCACGAACTCGGCAATACCGGCGAACTGCAGCAACCGAATCGTTCCGGCGGCCACGAGATCCGAGCAGCCGACGTTGAAGTAATAGCCGCCGCCGCGGGTCAGGTACTTGAACTGCCAGCCGGTGCCGTTCTCGCCGAAATCCAAGCGAAAACCCACCCGCTCCAGCCGGTCGAGGAGCGGCCGGTCGAGCTTCCGCGCTTCCTCGGTGAAGCGCTGATGGCTCTTCTTGGCGAGCGCCAGCGGAATCGAGACGGTGATGAGATCGCAATCCTCGAGCGGCAGGCCCTCGTCGTAGAGCGCGTAGGGAAGCTGTGCGCTCGGCTCGATGTTGACGATGAGGGTCGAGCCGCGCTGGACCAGCGCGACCTCGGCGCCGCTCGACTGGAGATCCTGGGCGATGTCGTGCCCGCTGTTGCCGGTGCCGATCACCAGGGCGCGCTTTCCCTTCCAGGCCTCGCCGTCACCGTACTGGCTCGAATGCAGGACGGTGCCGCGGAAGTTGCCGAGCGAGGGGATGTCGGGAATGCTGGGAATACCGCTGACGCCGGTCGCCATCACGATGTGCTTCGGCCGCATCCGCCGCTCGGTGCCGTCATCGCGCCGCAACGTCACCGTCCAGCGCTCGTCGCTCTCGTCGTAAGAGCCGCCCTCGAACTCGGTGCCGGTCCAGAAATTGAGCTCCATCGCCTCCGCATAGGCCTCGAACCAGCCCGCAAGCTTGTCCTTGGGAATGTAGACCGGCCAGTTCGGCGGGAACGGCATGTAGGGGAGATGATTGACCTGCACCTGATTATGCAGGGTCAGCGCGTGATAGCGATTGCGCCAGTTGTCGCCGACGCGCTTCTCGCGATCGACGACCAGCGTGTCGATCTCGAGCTGCGTCAACCGCGCGGCGATCGAAAGGCCGGCCTGACCGCCGCCCACCACCAGAACCACCGGCTCGCGATCGGCATAGGCGGCCGCGGCTCGCCGGAGATCGAGCCAGTTCGGACCGCGGAAATTCCGCGAATAGGACTCCCCGTGCGGCCGCGACGCGCCGATCGCCTCTCCGGCGCCCCGGATCTCGTCGAGGGCGGTGAGGAGCGTCCAGGCCTTGGGCTGCCCGCCGTCGGCAATGAGCCGCAGCACGCCGCTGCCGTGGCCCTCGACGGTCTCGAAGCGGAAGATCGCCTCGACCGCGCGAATGCCGGCCCGGGTCACGAGACACGGGGGCGTGCGCGCCGGGTCGATGCCGAAGGCGCGCGGAGACGCCTGGCGAGCGCAGGCTTCGAACTCCCGTGAGATCGCGTCCGCTCCAGAAACGGTCTGGAGCCGCCAGCTGAGCGCCAGCACGTCGCGCCAGTAGCTTTCCGCGTGAAAGAGCGACCGAAGGCGCGCGCCGTCGGCTTCCGCCAGCGCGCGCTCGAACCGCTGCAGCCAGTCCTGCACCTCGGCGGCGGCGGTTTCCGTCTCGATCATCATCACGTGACTCCGAAGAGACGCCCCCAGCCGCGCACGGTCGCAGGATTGATACCGGCGAGGCTCAGCGACTTCCAGAGCGCCGTCGCCACACTGTCGTAGATGGGGATGCCGAGCTCGCGCTCGAGATCCGCCACCAGATGGGCGGCGCGGAGGTTGGTGCAGAAGATGGCGATCGCATCCGGTCGTTCCGTCGCCACTGCCCGCACCATCTCCGCGATGGTCGCCGGCGCGATCTCCGCGAAAGAGAAATTGCCGCGATCGCGCAGATGGCGCTCGCCGCGGCAAGGGAAGCCTGCCTTGTCGAAGGTGGCGAGGATCCGGGCCTGAATCTCGTCGAGGTAGGGCGTGGCCCAGCCCAGGGAGCGGGCGCCGGTGCGCTCAAGCGTCTCGGCAAGCGCCAGGGTGGAGGTGGTGGCGGGAATGCCGGTCGCATCCTCGATCCGCCGGCAGAGCTCGCGGTCGACGTCGAGGCCGAGCCAGCCCCCGGAGGTGCCGTTCCAGGCGATGGCATGTACCCTGGCATCCGCCAGCAGCCGCGCCGCCTCGAGCAGCGGCTCGTACTGGAACTGCCCAAGCGCGTTTCCCGCCATGGAGATCTCGACGACGCGGAAACGGGCGAAATGCACGGTGACGTCGTCGCGGCCGGCCAGCATGGCCTGGGTCATCGGCTCCAGCACCGTATTCGAGGACGGCGTCAGCATGCCGATCCGGCGCGATGCCGACGTGCCGATTCCCGCGCTCATCGAGACGCTCCCTCCCCTATGGCATCCGCCTTGCATTCGATCCCATAATGGCCGCTGGGCGCAAGCCCGCGCGGCGGCACTTCCTGCAGGAGAATCGAATGGGCGAAAATCCACCGCAAGCGATCGACGACGCCGGCCGACGCGTGATCTCCCGCACCGTGGTTCCTGCCGGCGGCCGCTGGTCGGCGCGGCTGGCCAAGGGCGAGACGCTGCGCATCGTCGATCTCGAGGGGACGCAGGCGGTGGATTTCCTCTGCTATTCCGCCGAGGATCCGCGTGACCGCTACAACGCCGGCAACACGATCAAGATGCAGGGCTCGGTCTATATCGCCAAGGGGACGGTGCTCTATTCCGACCACGCACGGGCGCTGATGAAGGTGACCGCGGACAGCTGCGGCTTTCACGACACCATCGCCGGCTGCTGCAGCACGCCGATGAACCTGGTGCGCTACGGGGTCAAGGACACGCCGAGCTGCCGCACGAATTTCACCGAGGAGCTCAAGCGCTGGAACCTCGGCGCCGCCGACATCGTCGCCAACGTCAACTTCTTCATGTACGTGCCGGTGACCGCGGAGGGCGCCACCGACATCAAGCCCGGCCTCTCAAAGCCGGGTGATCACGTCGAGGTGGAGGCGCTGAGCGATACCATCGCGGTCATCTCCAACTGCCCGCAGCGCTTCAACCCCTGCAACGGTTTCGAGCCGACGCCGATCGAGGTTTCGGTTCTGGCATGAGCGACACCGCCCTGGTGCTGTTCTCCGGCGGGCAGGATTCCACCACCTGCCTTGCCTGGGCGCTCGACCGTTGGCCGCGGGTCGAGACGCTGGGCTTCGACTATCGCCAGCGCCATCGCGTCGAGCTCGACTGCCGCGAGCCCGTTCTCGCCGCCATCCGCGACGCGTTCCCGCACTGGGCCGATCGGCTTGGCGAGGATCGGGTGATCGACCTCGGCGTCATCGCCGAGATCGGCGACAGCGCGCTCACCACCGAGACAGCGATCCGGATGCAGGCGAATGGGCTCCCCAATACCTTCGTGCCTGGCCGCAACCTGTTGTTCTTCACGGTGGCCGCCGCCATCGCCTATCGCCGCGGCATCAAGCACCTGGTGGGTGGCATGTGCGAGACCGATTTCTCAGGCTATCCGGATTGCCGCGACGACACGCTGAAGGCGCTGCAGGCGACGCTCAACCTCGGCATGGAGAGCCGGCTCGTCATCGAGACGCCGCTGATGTGGCTCGACAAGGCAGAGACCTGGGCGCTGGCGCACCGGCTCGGCGGCGAGCGCCTGGTGGAGATCATCCGCGACGAGACCCTGAGCTGCTATCTGGGCGATCGTACCCACCGCCACGACTGGGGCACCGGCTGCGGCGAATGTCCGGCCTGCGCGCTGCGCCGGCGCGGCTACGAGAGCTATGCGGCGGGCGGCCGTTCGCGGAACCTCGGCTCAGGCTCGGCCTCGACCAGATGAAGCGCGGGCTCGGCATCGGGGCCGCGATCGCGCTCACGGTCCCGGCGGCGCCGGGCCTGACGCAGGCCCGTGCTGACCAGGCGCACGCCTGACCATACGGCGACGATGGTGGCCGCGGCCAGGGCCACGGCTCCGCCAACCCCGAGCTTGATGGCGCTGAAATCATCGAGAGTCCAGAGCGCCACCGCGACCAGGGTCACGAGCTCGAGGAAGGCCGTTGCCACCACGGCGAAAAACCAGCGCATCATGGTTCGCGGACCCCTTCGCGATTGGGGAGCCCAGGAGCAGGCGAAATCGGTCGTCAACGGCGCCTCCTAGATCGGCCGCGGCGCATGCAGGTAAAGCGACGCCGCCTGCAGGAAGAGGAGGGCGATGACGGTCGCGGCGGCGCAGTCGATAAACCTTTCCATGGCTCGGGACTTCCTCCTCCAGCGGCGGACCTGTTAGTTCTAGGGCGCCGGCTTTGCTGGTTGATGTCGTCCCCTGCGATTTTCTGTAACATCGTGTTGCGCTCGGGGGCCCTGCAACATTCGGTTACAAAATTCCATATCGGGCCCGGTGCCGTCCGCGGATAATCGCGGCCATGGAAACCTCGCCTCACCTCTTGATCGTTGATGACGATCGGGAAATACGCGGCCTAGTGTCGCAGTTCCTGTCCCGGCATGGATTTCGCGTCTCGGCGGCCAAGAACGGCCAGGAGATGCACGACCAGCTCGCCGCCAGCCGCATCGACCTGGTGGTGCTCGACGTCATGCTGCCGGGAGAGGACGGTCTCAGCCTCTGTCGTCGCCTGCGGGCGGAATCGAGCGTGCCCGTCGTCATGCTGACCGCCATGGGCGAGGACACCGATCGCATCGTCGGTCTGGAGATGGGCGCCGATGATTACCTGCCGAAGCCGTTCAATCCGCGCGAGCTGCTCGCCCGCATCAAGGCCGTGCTGCGGCGGACGGCAAGGCCCGCGACCGGGGTTCTCGCCGGAGCGCGCATCCTCGCATTCGAGGGCTGGCGCCTCGACGTATCGCGGCGGCAGCTCCATTCGCCCGAGGGCACGCTGGTGGAGCTGAGCGCCGGCGAGCTCGACCTGCTGGTTGCCTTCGCCGAGCATCCGCAGCGCGTGCTGACCCGCGACCAGCTCATCGACCTCGCCCGCGGCCGCGCCTCCACCCCCTTCGACCGCAGCATCGACGTGCAGGTGAGTCGGCTTCGCCGCAAGATCGAGCGCGATCCGAAGGAGCCCGCCTTGATCAAGACGGTGCGCGCCGGCGGCTACGTCTTCGCCGCGGTGGTGGAGACCGCATGACCGACCTCCTGCGCCGTCTTTGCCCCTGGAGCCTCGGCCTCGTCGGGCGCATCGGCCTCCTGGTCTTCGGCGCAGTCATCATCACCCAGGCGATCAGCGTCGCTTTCTTCTTCATCGAGCGCGGCAACAGCAGTCTCTCGGTGGTGCGCGGTGCCCGGCCGCTCGCCGAGCAGATCGCCGCGACCTACCGCCGCATCGACGCACTGCCGCCGGCGGAGCGCCCGGACGCCGTGCGCTTGGCGAGCACGCCGCTCCTCGGGCTCGAATGGCCGGCGGCGGCGCCCGCCTCCGATACCGGCGACCGCTACGCACCCGAGCTGCAGGATCTCGTGCACGCCGATCTCGGCGACTCTCTCCGCGCCGTCACGGTGGAGCCGATCGCCAACGCGGCCTATGAAATCCACGCCACGGCCATGCTCCATCCCGCCGAGGCCCACGTGTTCCGCGGCCCCAAGATCAAGGTCTCGATGCCGCTGACCGACGGCACCTGGCTCTCCTTCTATGCGCCCGATTGGCTGCCGCCGCGCTTCCCATTGCTGGAGTTCCTGCCGCGGGTCCTGCTGCTCTGCGCCATCACCGTGGTGCTGTTCCTTTGGATCGCGCGGCAGTTCACGCGACCCATCGTGCGGCTCGCGGTGGCGGCAGAACGGCTCGGCCTCGACGGGCGCGAGCCGCCGCTGGAGGAGCAGGGCGCACCCGAGGTGCGCGCGGCGACGCGCGCCTTCAATGAGATGCGTCAGCGCCTCAAGCGGCTGATCGCCGATCGTACCCAGATGCTGGCGGCGATTTCGCACGACCTGCGAACGCCGCTCACGCGCCTCCGGCTGCGGGCGGAATTCGTCGAGGATCCCCAGCTGCAGGAGAAGATGCTGGCGGATCTCGCGGAGATGGAAGCCATGGTCGCCTCCACTCTTGCCTTCGCCAAGAACGACATGCAGAGCGAGCCGCGCGAGGCGATCGATCTGGCGGCGCTGCTGCAGAGCTTGAGCGAGGACATGACCGACTGCGGCCAGTCCGTCAGCTACGACGGCCCCGTCCACGCGACAGTGCAGGCGCGGCCGCTGGCGCTCCGGCGCTCGCTGATGAATGTCCTCAACAACGCGGTCAACTACGGCACGGCGGCACGCATAAGGCTGAGCCGCGGGGATGGCGGCGCAGTGGTGGAGATCGACGACGATGGTCCGGGCATTCCGCCGGAGGAGCAGGAGGAGGTGTTCTCGCCCTATTACCGGCTCGAGCGCTCGCGCAACCGAGAGACCGGCGGCACCGGCCTCGGCCTGTCGATCGCTCGCGGCATCATCCGCGCCGAGGGCGGCGACATCGAACTCGCCAATCGACCGGAAGGTGGTTTGCGTGTACGGGTAAGCCTGCCGGCTTGATCGGCGGGCATGCAGGGGACACGCGGGCATGGGCGACGGGCTGTGCGGCCGCCGGCGGGGGATGGTGCTTGCGGTAACGGCTCTGCTCCTGGGCCTTGCCGCCTGCGGCGGCGACGATGAGAAGCGCGGCGGCACCGGCCCGGAAGCGCACCGGCCGCCGCCCCGGCCGATCTATAGCCCCAATGGCGAGCCGCTCAATGGCGGGCCCCTGGGCCAGCCGAGCTGCCCCGACGCGCTCTCCCGCTGGTTCGACCGCGTCGATGCGAACCACGACGGCACCCTCGATCTCGAGGAATACCTGGCCGACGCCCGCCGCCAGTTCGCGGCGATGGATCTGAACCACGACGGCATGATCGACCCGGCAGAGCTCACCGCCTATCGAGCGCCCTACGTGCCGCCGATCCAGGCGGAAGAGCGGCCGCAGCATCGGGAGGAAGGCCCAAGCCTCGGCGAGCGCGTGCAGCGCAGCCTCGGCCTCGGCGGCCGTCCGAAGAGCCCCGAGGGCGTCGGCAACGCGGCGGAGCAGCCGGACCCTGTCATGTCCGCCGACGTCACGCTCCGCAACCGCGTCAGCCTCGACGATTTCCTGGCCTACGAGCGCCGGCAGTTTGCCGAGCTCGACGCCAACCGCGACAGGCGGCTCAGCAAACCCGAAGTGCTGCGGCTCTGCGGTCCCGCCAGATCCTGAAACGTGGCCTCGAGGCCTCTTCCAGGCGATGCGTCGTCCCACTACGATCGTGGGAACAAGGCTTGAGCGAACGCCCGGGAACGCCACCGGCAACTGCCAGAACAGAGGAGACCCGCGATGGGAATAGTATCTAGGAAGGGGCGCGGCGGCTTTACCCGCCGTGCCGTCGTCAAGACCGGGATCGGCGCCGCGAGTGCGCTCGCCATGCCGGCGCTGCTGCGAGCCACCGTCCGCACCGCTTTCGCCGCTGACGCCCGCGCCACCATCAAGGTTGCGCCCGAGACCGACCTCAAGATCTTCGACCCGGTCTGGACGACGGCGACGATCACCTCCACCCATTCCTGGCTCGTCTACGACACGCTCTTTGCCCTCGACAGAGGGTACAAGGCCTCGCCGCAGATGGTGGAAAAGTACGAGGCCTCCGACGACGGCCTCACCCACAACTTCAAGCTGCGCGATGGCCTCGGGTTCCACGACGGAACGCCGGTGACGGCGCGCGACTGCGTCGCCTCGATCCGCCGCTGGGCCGCCCGTCTCGGCAAGGCAAAGATCATGCTGGACCGCGCCGAGAAGCTCGACGTGGTCGACGACAAGAGCTTTGTCCTCAAGCTCAAGGAGCCCTTCGGCCCAGTGGTGGATACGCTCGCCAATGCAAGCCAGGTCTGCTTCATCATGCGCGAGAAGGAGGCTTCGACAGACCCCTATGAGCAGGTGAAGGAGGTGGTGGGGTCCGGTCCCTTCATTTGGAACAAGGAGGAATGGCAGCCCGGCAATCTCGTCACCTACCGCAAGAATCCGAATTACAAGCCACGCTCGGAGCCGGCGAACGGCTACGCGGGAGGCAAAGTGGTCCATGTGGAGCGTGTCGAATGGCACGTCATCCCCGATCCCGCGGTTCAGAGTGCGGCGCTCACCACCGGCGAGCTCGACTATCTCACCAACCCCGTCGCCGACCAGGTGAAGGAGATGCGGGGCAAGCCGAACATCATGGTGGGATTCCTCGATCCGCTCGGCTGGCAGTTCCACATCCGCATGAATTCCCTCAACAAGCCGTTCAACAATGCGAAGGCCCGCCAGGCGGTGCAGATGCTGGTGGAGAGCCGGCAGGAAGCCTACCTCACCGCGACCGGCCAGACAGGCGATCTTGGCAAGGTGTGCCTTGCGCCCTTCGTCTGCGGCTCTCCCAACGAGACGATGATCGGTACGGACGGCTTCAAGAAGTACGATCCTGAGAAGATCAAGGCTCTCTTCAAGGAGGCGGGCTATGCCGGCGAGCCCATCGTCATCATGGATCCGACCGATCAGCAGAACCTGCACTTCCTGGCCCTGGTGCTGAACGGGCACCTGAAGGAGCTCGGCATCAATACGGATCTGCAGTCGATGGACTGGCAGACCCTGGTGACGCGTCGCGCGATCAAGAAGCCACCCAGCGAGGATCGCGGCGGCTGGAACATTTTCCCCACCGCCTGGCCCAGCAGCACGATGATGGATCCGGTCCTGAACGCGCCGCTCGATTCGAGCTGCGACGGCAAGAACTGGTTCGGCTGGCCCTGCGACGACGGGATGCAGAAGCTCCGCCTCGACTATCTGGCGGCGCGCGATGCCGATCAGCGGAAGGCCACCGTCGAGGCGATCCAGAAGCGTTTCTTCGAGGAAGCTCCCTATGCCTATGCCGGCCAGTACCTGCAGCCGATGGCCTACCGCAGCGACCGCCTCAAGGGTCTCGTCGGCCTCGTAAGCCCGGTCTACTGGAATGTCGAGAAGATGGCGGGATAGAGCTCTTCCAGAGGTCGCTCAGCCCGGGCGCCGGCGCACGGCGCTCGGGGGGCGGCGGTAGATCTCGACGAAGACGGCGTTGAAGCGGCGCAGGCTGCCAAAGCCGGCACGATAGGCGATCTCCGTCATCGATAGATCCGTGCTGTCGAGCAGGCGCTTGGCCCGCTGCATGCGGACCGTCCGCGCGATCTGGATCGGGCTGGCCCCGAGATGACGGTGGAAGAGCCGTCCGAGGTGCCGCGTGCCGATGCCGAGACGGTCCGCCAGATCCTCGACGGGATATTCGTCGAGGATGCCCGCGGAAATGAGGCGAAGAGCGCGCGTGACGGTCGCACGTGATCCATTCCACGCCGGGCTGAAGGGCGCGGTCTCCGGCCGGCAGCGCAGGCATGGGCGAAACCCCACCGCCTGGGCGCCGGCGGCACTCGGGAAGAACTGCACGTTCGCCGACCGCGCGGATCGCACGGGGCAGACCGGCCGGCAGTAGATGCCGGTGGTGCGCACTCCCGTGAAGAAGCGACCATCATAGGCGGGATCCCGCCGCAGCCGCCCGCGGTCACAGGCGGCGAAACCCAGCATTCCCGCTGTCGACGGCGACGGAGTCCGATTCCGGCCAGTCGTTTTCATCCGATAAGGCTACTCCTGTCGCGATATCGGCGACAGAGGCTGCCATGACTGATCTCCTGGACAATCCCGTCTGGTCGGCACTTGCTGGTCCGCATGCGGGCCTCGCAACCGGCGGCACGCAGGCGCGGCATTACCCGCGCGACATGGCGCCGTTCTCGGCGATCGCCAATGCGACCGCCGCCGCCTATGCCGAGCTCGCTCACGATCTCGCGCCAGGCATCGAGGCGCGGCTCTTCCGCCTGCAGCCGGAGACGCCTCCGCCGGGCTGGGAGGTTGTGAGCGTCCGACCGATCCTGCAGATGACGGCATCGGAGGAGGCGATCCTCGGCGAGGAGGCCGGAATCGATGTCGTTACCCTCGGCGCCGACGACGTGCCGGAGATGCGGGAACTCGCCGAGATCACCAAGCCCGGACCGTTCGGCGAGCGCACGTCGCAGCTGGGAACCTATATCGGCATCCGCCACGCCGGGCGGCTCGTCGCCATGGCCGGCGAGCGCATGAAGCTCCCGGGCCATGCGGAGATCAGCGCCGTCTGCACCCACCCCGACGCGCGCGGCCGGGGCTTCGCCGGGACGCTCACCAGACATCTGGCGCGGCTGATCCGCATCCGAGGCGAGCGCCCCTTCCTGCACGTCTTTCCCGACAACCGTCACGCGCTCGCCCTCTATGAGAAGCTCGGCTTTCGCACCCGCGCGCAGCTCTTCGTGCTGTGGCACCGTCCCGGCAGGACTGCGCCGCTCAGCGGCGCCGGGAGCGCGCGACTTCCTGCTCGCGGATGAAGTTTCCGAGATTCGCCTTGATGCGGTCGAGCATGACGTCGAGCTGACGCACCTCACGCTGGGAGAACCCGGCGAAAGCGGCGACGCGGATGTCGCGCGCATAGGGGAGCAGCCGATCCCTGAGTGCCCGCCCCTTGGGCGTGAGATGGATCAGCATGCGGCGCCGATCACCGGGATCGGCGATCCGCTGCGCGAGCCCGTCGCGCTCCAGGAGGTTGACGGAGAAGACCGTCGCTGCCGAGGTCATGCCCAGGAGATCGCTGAGTTCGCTCTGGGAAATGCCGTCACGCTCCCAGAGCACGCGCAGGAAACGCCACTCGCCGAAGGTGACCCCGTGTCTGCTGAGGCGAAGCTGAAGCGGCTGCGCGAAGAGCTTGGTGATCTCCCGCATCCGGTGGCTGCAGCCCTGATCGTGGCGACTAAGGTCGATCTGCTTCAGCTGGGCGCCGCGACGGGCGAACAAAGCAGTGCGGGCTGCTGTTCTCGCCTTCGATTTCTTCATTATCAGGCGAGAGGGCGACGGAGAGACGCGGAGTTCATGACGCGCTGCCGGGCTTTCGCCAGCCCCGTCACCGGATTGTTACAATTTATCATGGCATTATTTTAGCTGCCCGGCGTCTGGCGGAGCAACGACGCGAGCGGAGTGTATCCGCGAATTCCCCATTACCTCGAAGAGCCGAATTGGCACCCCAAGGGGTATGGCTATCCACCGGACGGACGGGATCACTGAATTCCCCACACGCCGTGGGTCTTTTCAATCACGCCCGGCAATAGGGAACCACGCCCCGTGCGGCACTTCAGGATATAGGCCGCCGTACCCGGAGAGCGCCTAATCCATGATCCCGCGCAGCCGCGCCGAGCGCCGGCGCAGCAGCTCGACGCTCACCAGCAGGACGATCGAGAGCACCAGCAGCAGCGTCGCCACCGCGGTGATAGTCGGGTTTATCTCCTCGCGGATGCCGTCGAACATCTGCAGCGGCAGGGTGCGCTGCTCCGGGCCGGCCAGGAAAAGGACCACCACCACCTCGTCCCAGGACGTCACGAAGGCAAAGAGCGCCCCCGAGATCACTCCAGGCAGGATCAGCGGCAGCATGACTTTGCGGAAGGCGAGCGTCGGCGAGGCGCCGAGGCTGGCGGCGGCACGGGTCAGCGAGTGATCGAAGCCGGAGAGCGTCGCCGTCACGGTGATGACGACGAAGGGGGTGGCGAGCGCCGTATGGGCGAGAATGATGCCGAGATAGCTGTTGGCGAGATCGACCAGCGCATAGAAGAAGTACATGGCGACCGAGGTGATCACGATCGGCACGATCATCGGCGAGATGAGGAGGCTCATGATGAGGCCGCGCAGCGGCAGCTTGGCGCGGCTGAGACCGAGCGCGGCGAGCGTCCCCAGCACCGTTGCCAGCCCGGTCGTCGCGGTTCCCACCAGCACGCTGTTGATGACGGCGTTCTGCCAGCGGGACGAGGCGAAGAAGTCGTGGTACCAGCGCAGCGAGATCCCGGCGAGCGGATAGCTGAACCACGGCTCGCTGTTGAAGGAGAGCGGCACGATCGCCAGGATCGGCGCCACCAGGAACAGGAAGACCGCGCCGCAGAGCACGAGGAACATCACGTGCCAGACGCGCTCGATGCCGGAGGCGTAGGCTGGGACCGCCATCTCCTACCCCAGTTTGACCTTGTCGATGCCGAGGAGCCGGTTGTAGACGCCGTAGAGCACCAGCGTCGCCGCCAGCAGGACCGCTCCCAGCGCCGAGGCCATGCCCCAGTTGAGCTCGCGATTCGTGTAGAGGGCCACGAAATAGCTGATCATCTGGTCGAGCGGCCCGCCCACCAGGGCGGGCGTGATGTAGTAGCCGAGGCTCAGAATGAAGGTCAGCAGGCAGCCGGCGCCGATGCCGGGCAGCGTCTGCGGGAAATAGATGCGCCAGAACGCGTAGAAGGGCCCGGCACCCAGCGAGCGCGCGGCGCGCAGATGGGTGGGCGAGATCGTCTTCATCACGCTGTAGATCGGCAGGATGGTAAAGGGGAGCTGGATGTGGGTCATCGCCACCACCGTGCCGCCGCGATTGAAGATGAGCTGCAGCCGCTCGTGCACGATCCCGAGCCACAGGAGCCCGTCGTTGATGACGCCCCGGTTCTGCAGCAGCACGACCCAGGCCGTGGTGCGCACCAGCAGCGAGGTCCAGAACGGCATCAGCACCAGGATCATCATGAGATTGCTGGTGCGGACGGGCAGGCTCGCCAGCAGATAGGCGACGGGAAATCCAAGCAGCAGCGTCGCCGCCGTGACGAGGGCGCTGATCCAGATGGTACGGCCGAAGACCTCGAGGAAGATCGCCTGGTCGGCAACGGCCTTGGCCAGGTGGTTGTTGCTGTCCCAGCGCAGATCGAGCGCCGCCAGCAGATAATAGGTGGTGTAGGGATGCGCGGCGCGCTTCAGCACCACCCAGATGTCGTGTTGGCCCCACATCGGATCGGCCTTGATGAAGACATCCCGCCAGGGGCCGGTGGCGACCTTCTCGATGTCGCGGCCGGTGCGGATGACCTTACTGCGCACGCCGGGCATCTCATAGTTGAGCCGCTTGCCGACGAGGCCCGTGTTCCTGGTCTTCTGGGTCTCCTTGAGATCGGCGGCGAGCGCCGAATAGACCGCTTCGTCCGGCAGGCCTTCGCCATCCCAGCTGGCGATCGCCGCCGTCGTGCGCGGCAGGTTCTCGACGATCTCCGGATTGGCCACCGCCCGATAGAGCATGAAGCCGATCGGCACCGCGAAGGTGCAGAGGATGAACAGCATCAGCGGCGTCACCAACGCCAGCGCGCGGAGCTTGCTCCGCCGCTCGGCCCGCCGCAGGCTGAGCTTCAGCGGCACTCCGTCCGCAGTGCGCAGCACCGGGAGCGTAGCCGGCAGGGAAACCATCCGACGTCTCGTATGCTTACGATCTGACGCGCCGCAGGCTGGGCGCCGCGCGGGCGCCCAGCACCGGCGTCATTACTGCGCGAGCCAGGTGTTGAAGCGCTTCCTGAGCTCCTCGCCGTTGTCGCCCCAGAACTGCGCGTCGTTGACGAGCACGTTCTTGGAGTTTTGCGGCGCCGTCGGCAGATCCTTGAGGATATCCGGCGGCACGTTCGGGATCGCTGCCAGCACCGCGGGACCGTAGGAGATGTACTTGGTCTGCAGGGCGATGACCTTCGGCTCGGAGGAGAAGGCGATGAACTTGTAGGCCTCCGCGAGGTGCTTGCTGCCCTTCGGGATCGCCCAGAGATCCCAATCCTGCAGCTGGCCGTCCCAGACGATCTTGAAATTCTTGCCGTTCTTGTCGGCGTCGTAGATGCGGCCGTTCCAGGCCTGGGCCATCACCACCTCGCCCGAGGCCAGCAGCTGCGGCGGCTGCGCGCCCGCCTCCCACCAGACGACGTCCTTCTTGATTGTGTCGAGCTTCTTGAAGGCGCGGTCGACACCCGCCGGGGTGCGCAGCGTCTCATAGACTTTGTTGGCGGGAACGCCGTCCGCCATCAGCGCCGCCTCGAGATTGCCGAACGGGTTCTTCCAGAGAGCGCGCTTCCCCGGCCACCTCTTGGTGTCGAAGAGATCTGCGATCTTGGTCGGCGGATCGGTCTTAATCTTGTCCGCGTCGTAGGCGAAGATGGTGGAATAGACGATGTTGGGGACGCCGCACTCGTGCAGCGCGCCTTCGACGAAGTCCTTCTTGGGCGCCACCTTGGAGTAGTCGATCTGCTCCAGGATGCCCTCGTCGCAGGCTTGGCGGACAGTGGCGGAATCGACGTCCACCACGTCCCAGGACACTGTCCCGGACTGCACCATGGCGCGGATCTTGGAGACTTCGCCGTTGTAGGATTCTTCCGTGATCTTGGCGCCAAACTTCGACTCGAAGGGCTTGATGAACGCCTCTTCCTGGCTCTTCTGGTAGGCGCCACCCCAGGACACCACCGTGAGATCCTGTGCCGAGGCCATGCCCGGCACCGCCAACGCCACGGCGCTGCCTGCCAGCCACAACGCAAGGCGGTTGATAGTCGGTTTCATTGCTCTGCTCTCCCTGTTGGGCCAGGTCCCCCCGGCCGGTTCCACATAGAAGCCGCTCACCACGGTTTGCCCGCGGTTCCCGTCAGAACGCGTCGAGCGCCCGACAATCCTCTTTTTTCCAACCGACCGGGATCTCGTCGCCCGGCGACAGTTGCGGCACGCCCTCGCCGTTGGGAACTTTGACCACGAAGTCCGGCTGGCCGCAGAGGGCGACGCGCACGCGCGTGTGGTCGCCGAGATAGATCAGCTCCTCGACCGTCGCCTTGAACTGATTGCTGCAGCTGCCGTAGGGCGGGTTGATCTTCACCCGCTCCGGCCGCAACGAGATCGTGGTGTCGGCGCCGACGCCGGGGACGTTCACCGCCAGCGCCTCGACGGTGATGCCGCCATCCATCGCCACCTTGCAGCCGACGCCGTTCATGTGCACGACCTTGCCGCGCAGCCGGTTGTTCTCGCCGATGAACTGGGCGACGAAGGAATTGGAGGGCTTCTCGTAGAGCTCCGAGGGCGCGGCGAGCTGCTGGATCACCCCGTCGCTGAAGACCGCGATGCGGTCCGACATAGTGAGCGCCTCGCTCTGGTCGTGGGTCACATAGACCACGGTGACGCCCAGATTCTCGTGGATGTGCTTGATCTCGATCTGCATCTGCTCGCGCAGCTGCTTGTCGAGCGCGCCCAGGGGCTCGTCCATCAGCACCAGCTTCGGCTCGAAGACGAGCGCGCGGGCGAGCGCCACGCGCTGCTGCTGGCCGCCCGAGAGCTGCGCCGGCCGGCGGCTGCCGAGCCCGGTGAGCTTCACCATGTCGAGGGCGCGCTTGATCCGCTTATCGATCTCCATCCTCGGCATGCGCCGGACGGTCAGCGGGAAGGCGAGATTTTCCGCTACGGTCATATGCGGGAAGAGCGCGTAGTTCTGGAACACCATGCCGATGTCGCGCTTTTCCGGCGGCACCCGGTTGAGCGGCTTCCCATCGAGGGTGATGACCCCGTGGGAGGGCGTCTCGAAGCCGGCGAGCATCATGAGGCTGGTGGTCTTGCCGGAGCCCGACGGCCCCAGCAGGGTCAGGAACTCGCCGCGGAAGATGTCTAGGTTCAGATTGCGGATGACGAGGGTCTCACCGTCGTAGCTCTTCTGCACGTCGGTGAACTTGACGATGACATCGTTCGAACTTGGCATCCGCCTCCGACCGCCCCCGGCTCGAGATGGGATTCCAGTGCAGCGCAGCAAACTGCGTGCCAACGGCGATCTCTCGACGATTGCGAGACGGAAACGCTGGAATTCGGCAGTTAACTGCCGAGTGAAAGAACGGATTGCTTAAATCCTGAGCGATCCGGACGTCCTCATGGCCGGCCCGGGAGCTCCGATCGAGCTATTTCCGGGCGCTCTCGGTCGCCTCGACGACGCGGGCGCCCCGCAACCGGGAGACGCCAACCACCACCAGGATGCAGCCCGCAACCTGGAGCCAGCTCGGATAGACGCCGAAGGCGACCGCGGTCAGGATCCCGAACAGCGGGATCAGGTTCAGGTAGAGAGAGACGAGGATGATGCCGATCCGCGAGACGCCATAATTCCAGAGGACGCCACCCGCGAGTGTAGCAGCGAAGGTGATCCACACGATCCAGCCGATTGTCGTCGTCGAGGGGAGTGCCGGCGGAACCGCCGCGATCTGGGCGAGCAGCAACAGCGGATAGAGCGTGCCCAGCACCCCCGTCGCACCGAGATAGGCCAGGGCGGTGATGCGGTGCTGGCCGAGCGACCCGAACCAGGCCTGTGCCTTGATCGAATACCAGGTCCAGCAGATGCCGGCGATCAGCAGCAGGAACTCGCCGCCGCGCAGGCCCGCCCGGCTCGGGTCGAACGTGCTGGAGAGCGAGGCGATGAGCGCACCCGCGGTCGCCAGCGCGAAGGCGCTGATGGCGCCGCGCGGCAACGGTTGCCGCTCGACACAGGTGGCGAAAAGCGCCGCCACCGCCGGGCTGGTGGCCGAGACCACGATGGCGGAGATCGGATTGGAGAGCCCGATGCCGAAGGTGTAGAGCACCGAGAAGCTGGCGACGGCACCCCCCATCAGCAGCGCGCGCTCCCATCGCACCCGTCGCAGCCAGGAAACGCCCCCGAGGCAGGTGGTGCTTGCCAGCAGCACCGCCGCGGCCACGCCGATGCGCAGTAGCGCCAGGGTCCAGGCGTCGACCTCGCGCAGCACCACCCCGGTTACGGGTATGAGCGTCCCCCACGCGAACATCGTGAAGATGGTGCCGAGATGTGCCGCCGCCTGGACGCGGTCGTCTGCAGCCCGAGGGATCGACGCATCGCTCACGGCCGCTCCACTCCCCTGTCAGATCCCAGATGCAAGCGGAGACCCCGACGCAATGAGACCGCCTGGATACACCGGCGCCGCCGTCCGGCAAAGCGTCGGCATCGCGGAGCGCTGACCATGCGGCACTCCCTTTGCATGCTAAAGAGCGAATCCTCTCGCGACGGAGCCGTCTTCCATGCTTGATCCCACGCAGACAGAGGCCTTTCGAAGCGCCGGCTATCTCCTCGTTCCCGGCCTGGTCGGCGCCGAGGAGCTCTCAGCGATGCGCCAGGAGCTGGCCGGCTGGATCGAGGAAAGCCGGGCACATCGTGCGAATTACGGGCCGATGGCGCGCAACAAGCTGCGCTTCGATCTCGAGCCGGGCCATTCCGCCGAGACGCCGCGCCTGCGCCGGGTCGCCAATCCCGTCGACATCAGCGCCGCCTACCGGCGCGTGCTGTGGGAAGGGCCGGTCCCGGAGATGGTTGCCGATCTCATCGGCCCGAACGTCAAGTTCCATCACTGCAAGCTCAACATCAAGCTGCCGGGGATGAAGACCTATGTCGCGTGGCACCAAGACCATCCCTTCGATCCGCACACCAACGATGACATTGTGGTTGCCCTGGTGCTGCTCGACGACATGAACGAGGAGAACGGCTGTCTCTATGTGGTGCCGGGGTCGCACCGACAGCAGTTCACCCACTATCGCGGCGACCAGTTCGTCGGCGAGACGCCGGCGGAACTGTCGGAGCGCTTCGCACGCGAAGCCGTGCCGATCATCGGGCGTGCCGGCGATGTCTGCTTCATCGATACCTGGATGGTGCACGGCTCGCCGGAGAACCGCTCCAGCGAGCCGCGGCGGATGCTGATCTGCGACTACACGGCGGCGGACGCCTTCCCGCTGACGCTGATGTCCGTTCCCACCACCGAGGCGGGGCGTATACTGCGAGGGGAGAAGACGCGGGTGGCGCGCTTCCGCGCCGGCAGCGTCGAGCTGCCGCCGGCCTACGAGGCCGACAGCTTCTTCGCCGTGCAGAATCAAGGGGTCAGCCAATGACCGTGACGCCGGAGACCATCGACGCATTCCAGACCGACGGCGCCACCGTGCTGCGCGGCGTCTTCGCCGACTGGGTCGGGCGTCTCCGCGCCGGCATCGATCGCAACCTGGCGGAGCCCGGGCCATTCCAGCGCCTCTACACCCCAGCTGGTGGCAGCGGCCGCTTCGTCGGCGACTATTGCAACTGGGCTCGCATCCCGGAATATCGCAGTTTCGTCTTCGAAAGCCCGGCCGCCGCCATCGCCGCCGATCTCATGGGCTCCAAGACCGCGCGCTTCTTCCACGAGCACATCCTGGTGAAGGAGCCCGGCACCCGCGAAGTGACGCCCTGGCATCACGATCAGCCCTACTATTGCGTCGATGGCAGCCAGGTGCTGAGCCTCTGGATCCCGCTCGATCCCGTGCAGCGCGACGTCTGCGTGGAGTTCGTCGCGGGATCGCACCGCTGGGGCCGCTGGTTCCGGCCGCGAAAATTCAACGGCACCGCCTACGATCACAAGGGTGACGGCATCGAGGAGATGCCCGATATCAGCGGCCGTCGCGGGGACTATCGCCTGCTGGGCTGGGACCTGGAGCCCGGCGACGCTATCGCCTTCCACTTCCTCACCGTGCATGGCGCTCCCGGCAATTTCTCCGCCAACCGCCGCCGCGCCTTCGCCGCCCGCTGGCTCGGCGACGACGCGGTCTATGCCTCTCGCCCCGGCGAGATCTCGCCGCCCTTCCCCGGCCTCGAGAAACGCCTCAAGCCCGGCGAGCCGCTGGCGACGGACGAGTTTCCCCTGATCATCTCCTGATCGCCTGATCGCAGCCCGGCCAACCGTGGCAATTGCGCTGGAGCCTCCGTCGCGCAAACCCGTGCTATCCTGATCGCCGCGACGAGGGCGCGCGACAGGAGGAGCAGTGATGACAGCAGCCGGCGACATGCACCCCGTGCCCCCTCTCGTGGTCGACGTGCCGGCGCGCATGGCGGCGATCGATCAGAAGAAGCTCCGCGCCTATCGGCTGGAGCGGCTGCGTGGCGAGCTGCGCCGGCGCGACTACATGGGCTGCCTGCTCACCGACCCCCTCAACATCCGCTACGCCACCGGCAGCCGCAACATGCAGATCTGGTCCATGCATTCGCCGGGACGGTGGGCCTTCGTGCCGACCGAGGGGCCGGTGGTGCTCTACGAGTTCACCGGCGTCATGCACAGCAACGAGGGCCTCGAGACCATCGCCGAGATGCGTCCGGCCACGCCCTGGTTCTACTTCCTCGCCGGCCCGCGCTGCGAGGAGAAGGCCGGTCTCTGGGCGGCGGACATTGCCGACATGGTGCTGAAGCACGGCGGCGGCAACCGCCGGCTCGCGGTCGACCGCTGCGAGCCGATGGGAGCCTTCAAGCTCGCCGAGCGCGGCGTCCAGCTCTTCGACGCCCAGGAAGCGATCGAGCTCGCCCGCGTCATCAAGTCGCCGGAGGAGATCGCGGCGATGCGGCTCTCCATGGCGGTCTGCGACGCGGCGATCGATGCCATGCGCGCGGCACTCAGGCCCGGCATCAGCGAGAACCAGCTCTGGTCGGTGCTGCACGAGGTCAACATCGCCCATGACGGCGAGTGGATCGAATCCCGCGAGCTCGCCTCCGGCGAGCGCACCAATCCCTGGTTCAAGGGATGCGGCAACCGCGTGATCGAAGCCGGCGACGTCGTCGCCTTCGATACCGACATGGTGGGGCCGATGGGCTATCTCGCGGACATCTCGCGGAGCTGGGTCTGCCCCGGCAAGCCGCCCAGCAACGAGCAGCGGCGCCTCTACGGCCTGGCGCAGGAGCAGGTGCTCTTCAACATGGCGCTGCTGCGGCCGGGCCTGGGGTTCCGGGAATTCGCGGAGAAATGCTGGCCGGTGCCGGAAGCCTTCATTCCGCACCGCTACATGATGATGGTGCATGGCGCCGGCTTCGTCGACGAGTATCCGAGCGTCGCCTTCACCCGCGACTTCAAGGACTGGGGCTACGACGGGGAGTTCCAGGAGAACATGGTGGTCTGTGTCGAGAGCTTCATGGGCGAGGTCGGCGGCAAGGAAGGCATCAAACTGGAACAGCAGGTGCTGATCACCGAGCGGGGCGCGGTGCCGCTCTCGCGGACGCCCTTCGAGGACGCGATTGCGATCTGACGCGCGCGGCGAAGGACGCTTGCTCCCGTCGCGGCGGAATCTAAGATGGCGCCGAGTTTGCCGTCCCTCCCACCTCTTCCCGATTGTCCATGAACCGCACCGCGTCAAAGCCCAGCCTTGCGCCCATGCCCGCGAAGAAGCACGAGACCTGGCTCACTCAGTATGCGCCCGATCAGCGCTGGCTCGGTCGCCGGCGGGAGCCGGTGATCGAGCCCGGGCTTCCGATCGTCGATCCCCACCATCACCTCTGGGACCATCCGAACCACCGCTATCTCTTCGCCGAGCTGCTGAGCGATCTCCGCTCCGGCCACGACATCCGCGCGACGGTATTCGTCGAGTGCTCGTCGATGTACCGCAGCGAGGGACCGCCTGAATTCCGCCCTGTGGGTGAGACCGACTTCGTGAACGGCGTTGCCGCCATGTTCGCAAGCGGCACCTATGGCCCGCTGCGCGCCTGCGCCGGCATCGTGGGCTTCGCCGATCTGCTGCAGGGTGCGCGCATCGCCGAGGTGCTGGAGGCGCATATCGCCGCCGGCGGCGGCCCCTTCCGCGGCATCCGCATGCCCTTCGTCTGGCATCCCGACAAGCGGCTGCGCAGCCCGCGTACGGATCCACCCGGCGATCTCATGCGCGACCGGCAGTTCCGCGCCGGTTTCGCGCAGCTGGCGCCGCTCGGCCTTTCCTTCGAAGCTTGGGCCTATCACACCCAGCTCCGCGAACTTGCCGATCTCGCTGACGCCTTCCCCGACACCACCATCATCCTCAATCACGTAGGCGGGGCGGTCGGCATCGGTCCCTTCGAAGGAAAGCGCGAGACGGTCTTCGCCGACTGGAGCGCTGCGATCAGGCACCTCGCCCGCTGCCCCAACGTCTACGTGAAGCTGGGCGGGCTCGGCATGAAGATCTTCGGCCTGGGATTCCACGGCGCCAAGATGCCGCCATCCTCCGCCGAGCTGGCGCGCGCCTGGAAACCCTATATCGAGACCTGCATCGAGGCCTTCGGCGTCGAACGCGCCATGTTCGAGAGCAACTTCCCCGTCGACAACGAGGTCTGCAGCTATCGGGTGATCTGGAACGCCTTCAAGCGCATCGCCGCGGGCTACTCCGCCGCCGAGAAGGCGGCTCTCTTCAGCCGCACCGCGGCTACCGCCTACCGGCTGGAGGCGCCCGGCATCACCAAGCCGCGGCGCTCAGCGCGCTGAGTCAGGACCGCCGATCCGGGTCACGAATTCCGGCCCGAGCTCGTCGAGGCTCTTGATGCCGAGGAGCGCCATGTCGCGGTTGATCTCCTCGCTGAGCAGGTTGATCGCGTGGGTGACGCCTTCTGCGCCGCCGACCGCCGCCGCATAGAGGAAGGGCCGGCCCAGGAAGACGAAATCGGCACCGAGGGCGAGCGCCTTCAGGATGTCGGTGCCGCGTCGGAAGCCGCTGTCGATCATCACCGTCATGCCGCCCGACGCCGCCGCGATCTCCGGCAGCACGCGGAGCGGCGATGTGGCGCCGTCGAGCTGCCGGCCGCCGTGGTTGGAGACGATGATGCCGTCGGCGCCGCTCTCCCGCGCCTGCTCCGCATCCTCCTTGGAGAGGATGCCCTTCACCACCAGCTTTCCCTTCCAGCGGAGCCGGATGAGCCGCAGATGCTCCCAGGTGAGGCCGTCGCGGTTGCCGAGCGCGCGGACCAGATGGCGCGACAGGAACGGCGGGCCGCGCACCGCGTCCATGTTCTCCATATGCGGCATGCCGTGGCGCAGCAGCGTCCGGAGCATCGTGCCCAGCACCCAGGAAGGGTGGGTGGCGCCCTGCCACAGGAGACGCAAACTCGGCTGCAGCGGGATGCTGAAGCCATTGCGGACATTGTTCTCGCGGTTGGAGGGAACCGGGACGTCGACGGTCAGCACCAGCGTGTCGAACCCCGCCGCCACCACACGATCGATCAGCGCCTCGATCCGGGCGGTGTCACCTGGCAGATAGGCCTGGTACCAGGTCGTCGTGCCGCTCCGGCGGATCTCCTCCAGCGGAATGAGCGAGGCCGCGCTCATGATCATGGGAATGCCGGCGGCAGCAGCCGCGCCTGCCAGCACGCAGTCGCCGCGATAGGCGGCGATGGCGCTCGCCCCCATCGGCGCGATGCCGAACGGCGCCGCATAGGTGCGCCCGAAGATCGTCGTCGAGCGGCTGCGGCCGGTCACGTCCACCAGCACGCGGGGGACGAAGGCGTAGTCTTCGAAGATGCGCCGGTTGTCACGCAGCGTGGCGTCGGTCTCGACGCCGCCGGAGATGAAGCCGTAGAGCATCCAGGGGAGACGCCGGCGGGCCCCGAGATGGAAGTCCTCGAGCGAGAGATAGCGCCTGAGATGCCGCGGCACCTGCGACGTCGTGCGGGTCTCGCTGAGGATCGGCGCCCGCGGCCGCGCGCCGGCGGCCGAGCTGGACGGGGTCAGATTCTGCTCTGTCGTCGCCATCGGCTTTCCTCCGCCGCCCGCTCTGGGGCTGTCGTTTGCCCGATGCTAGCACTTTTCCGGGCGGCGGCGAGGGGGCGCGATCAGAGCCCGAGGCGCGGCAATAAAGTGAGCACCGTCCGCGCGCCCACCGCGACACCGGGCGGGAACAGCGCGTCGAGAGCGGCAAGCGTGGTCGTCGAGATCTGCAGCGCGGCGGCCGCCGCGTTCTCCTCGAGCCGTTGCTTCTTGCTGGTGCCGGCGATCGGCACGATGTCGTCGCCGCGCGCCATCACCCAGGCGATGGCGAGCTGCGCCGGTGAGCAGCGCTCGGCCTTGGCGAGGTTTTCGAGCTCGTGCACCAGGCGGATGTTGCGCTCGAAATTCTCGCCCTGGAACCGCGGCATGGTGCGGCGGATGTCATCTTTCGCGAGAGTCCCCTCGCTGCCGATCGTGCCCGTGAGAAAGCCACGGCCGAGCGGCCCGTAGGCGGGACCGTTATTTCAAGCTGCTGGCGACGTCGCTGGAGGATCTTCGCGTCTTCTACGACGCGATGCTGCCGCGCTCGGAAGCGATCGTGGCCCATCTCTCGCGGCTGCCCCTTGACGATCTGCCGACCGATGCGAGGGTGCTCTACGAGCTGATGCTTACCTTCGTGGAGACCGCGCATCCCGTCGATCTCAAATGGAAGCAGACCGACATCGAGGGCGGTATCGCACCGGAGAATCTGCGTTTCCACGGACCGAGCGCGATGCCCGCCTAGCAGGCATCGCCAAGTTTGTCATGGTGCGGGGGGAGGCGGGTAAAGTACCCTGAGTGAAACGCGCGCCCTCGACGGCGCGCGATCCGGGAGGGAGACGCTCGATGCTCATTCAATCCCGCATGATCGGTGACGCCCGCGTCACCCGCGTGCTGGAATATTCCGGTCCGACTCATCTGCCGGAATATCTCTTTCCCGATTACGATCCCGTGCAGCTTCGCGCCGAGCTGGAGGCGAACCGCAGCTGGCTCGCTCCCAATCACTGGATCCCGGCCATGGACCGGTTGATCATCACCATCCAGCTCTGGGTGATCCATGCGGGCGCCAGCATCGTGGTGGTGGACCCTGGCGTCGGCAACCACAAGCCGCGCCCGGCGGCGCGCATGAACATGCTCAACACCCTTGTCCTGCCCTGGCTCGAAGCCGCCGGCGCGCCGCGCGAGAAGGTGACCCATGTGGTGATGACCCATCTCCACACCGATCATGTGGGCTGGAACACCATGCTGGTGGACGGGAAATGGGAGCCGACCTTCCCCAATGCCCGCTACCTCATGCCGAAGCCGGATTTCGACACCTTCAAACGAGATTTCGACGCCGGCGTGCCGGATGTACAGGCGGGCTCCTTCGCCGACAGCGTGATCCCGGTGGTGGAAGCGGGGCTCACCGGCTTCATCGATCTTGGCAAGGAGATCGCCGGCTGCCTGCAGCCGGAGCCGGCGCCCGGCCACACGCCCGGCCAGGTCAATTTCCGACTGCGCTCGCGGGGCGAGGAGGCGATCTTCTCCGGCGACGTCATGCATCACCCGATCCAGGTGGTGAAGCCCGCCTGGAACTCGCGCTTCTGCATGGCGCCCGACGAGGCGCGCAAATCCCGCACCACGGTGCTGACCCGCGCCGCCGATCGCGGCGCCCTGATCATTCCCGAGCACTTCGGCGCGCCCTATTGCGGCTACATCCGCCGCCAAGGCGACGGCTTCGCCTTCGAAGCGGCAAGCTGGTAGTCGCGGAGGCTGACGGTGTCGAGACCGCTGGCGGCAGAGTGGATCGAGGCGAACGGGGCGGCGCTCCGCTACGAGCTCGCGGGCACCGGCCGCAGGACGCTGGTCCTCGTGCACGAGATGGGCGGCAGCCTGGAGAGCTGGGATTTCGTGCTGCCCGCGCTGGCCGAGCACTGGCGGGTGCTGCGCTACGACACCCGCGGCGCCGGCCTCTCGGAGAAGATCCGGGGGCCTGTCGCCATCGAGACCATGGCGGAGGATCTCAAGGCGCTCCTTGACGGTCTCGCCATCGCGGAGCCGGTGGCGCTGGTGGGCTGTGCTGTCGGCGCGGCTATCGCGCTCCACTTTGCTGCCCGCCATCCGGCACAGGTGACGGCGGTGATCGCCATGGCGCCGGCAACCGGCATCCCGCCCGAGCGCCGCGCTGCCACCCGCGCCTATGCGGATCGGATCGAGAAGGAAGGCGTCCGCGCCACCACGGACGAAGGTCTGGCCGGATCCTATGCGGTCGAGCTGCGCGGCGACGCGGCGAAATTCGCCGCCTTCCGCTCGCGCCGGATCGGCAATGATCCCGCAAGCTATGCCGCCATCTACCGCATGCTGGCAGGCCTCGAGATGAGCGGCGATTTCGCCCGCATCATCTGCCCGACCTTGGTGATCGCGGGCACGCGCGATCGCGGCCGGCCGCCGGCCGACGGCGAGCGGGTGGCCGGAGCGATCCGGAACGCGAAATTCAGGACGCTTGCGACCGGTCACTTCATGGCAGTGCAGACGCCGGAACCGGTTGCAGATGCCATCATCGGCTTCCTGCGCGAAGCCGGGTTCGAATCATGAGCGGGAAGCGAGTATGAGCATCAAGGGAAAGGCCTATATCGCGGGCGCCTTCGAGCACCCGACGCGGCTCGCCAAGGACAAGTCGGTGGCGCAGCTGCATGCCGAGGTGGCAATCGGCGCGCTCGCCGATGCCGGCCTCACCAAAGACGACGTCGACGGTTATTTCTGCGCCGGCGACGCGCCCGGCACCGGCCCGCTCTCCATGGTCGACTACATGAACCTCAGGGTGAGGCACGTGGACTCGACGGACACCGGCGGTTCGTCCTACGTCGTGCATGTGGAGCACGCCGCCGAGGCAATCGCCGCCGGCAAATGCAACGTCGCCCTCATCACGCTCGCCGGGCGGCCACGCAGCGAGGGCATGGCGACAGGCACTGCGCCCCGCATCCTCAACGCGGCGCAGCCCGACTACCAATGGGAATATCCCTTCGGCGTCGCCACCGTGAACAACTACGCCATGTGCGCGATGCGCCACATGCATCAGTTCGGCACCACCAGCGAGCAGCTCGCCTGGGTCAAGGTGGCAGCCTCCCATCACGCCCAACACAACCCCCACGCCATGCTGCGCGACGTCGTCACCGTCGACGAAGTGGTGGACTCGCCGATGATCGCCGATCCCCTGCACCGGCTCGATTGCTGCGTCATCAGCGACGGCGGCGGCGCGCTCGTGGTGGTGAAGCCGGAAATCGCCCGGAGCCTGAAACGGCCGCTGGTGAAGGTGCTCGGCTGCGGGGAGGCGCCGAAGCATCAGATGGGCGGCAATATCGATCTGACCTATTCCGGCGCCGCCTGGTCCGGACCCGCCGCCTTCGCCGAGGCTGGCGTCGAGCCTTCGGATATGAAATACGCCTCGATCTACGACAGCTTCACCATCACCGTGGTGATGCAGCTCGAGGATCTCGGTTTCTGCGAGAAAGGCAAGGGCGGCCGCTTCGTCGCCGACGGCAACCTGATCTCCGGCACCGGCAAGCTCCCCTTCAACACCGATGGCGGCGGGCTCTGCAACAACCACCCGGCCAACCGCGGCAGCATGACCAAGGTGATCGAGGCGGTGCGGCAGCTGCGCGGCGAGGCGCATCCGGCAGTGCAGGTAAAGAACTGCGACTTGGCGCTGGCGCACGGCACCGGCGGCTCGCTCGGCAGCCGCCACGGCAGCGCTACCGTGATCCTGGAGCGGGAGTAGACCATGACGCCGGCCAAGCAGCGCAAGATCCCCGCCCCCACCGCCAATCCCGAGACCCAGGCCTTCTGGGACGCGGCCGCGCAGGGAAAATTCCTGCTGCGCCGCTGCGCCGAGTGCGGCAAGGCCCATTGGTATCCTCGCGCCATCTGTCCCTTCTGCGCCAGCGCCCGTACCGAATGGGTCGAGGGCTCCGGCAAGGGGACGATCTACACGTTCAGCGTCATGCGCCGGACGCCCGAGCCTTATGCCATCGCCTATGTCACGCTTGCCGAGGGCCCGACCATGATGACCAACATCGTGCAATGCGACTTCGACGCGCTTCGCATCGGCCAGCAGGTCAAGCTGGTCTGGACGCCCAGCGAGGGTGGTCCGCCGGTGCCGACCTTCACGCCGGTTTGAGCATGCAGGCGCACGACTTGGAAGGTGTGATGACGATGTAGGAGACGAAGCACGTTAAGCGGACGCCACGCTCACGCAACCACGGAGCCGCGGCGAAGCCGTCGAGAATCAACCTATATCCAGGGAGGAAATTGTCATGGTGCGGAGATACTGGATCGGAGTCGCCGGCGTCCTCGCCGCTCTTGCCGGCGGCGGTCTCGCGAGCCCATCGCTTGCCGCCGACTCCGTCGAGTTCGGCGCGGTGCTGCCGCTCACCGGCCCTGCCGGCGTCATCGGCACCCAGGAGCAGCACGGCATCGAATTCGCCGTCTCGGAGATCAACGCCAAGGGCGGCGTCGATGGCCATAAGATCGTCGTCCAGTTCGAGGACAACCAAGCGAAGCCGGACCAATCCGTGCTCTCCTTCAACAAGCTGGTCGATCTCCAGCATGTGGCGGTGGTCTTCACCGGCTATTCCGGACCGACGCTGGCCATGGCGCCGCTGGCGACCCGCAAGAAGGTGCTGCTGGTGAACGCCGGCGCCCAGGCCGACAAGCTGGCAGATGCCTCGCCCTATCTCATCAACACGCTCCCGACCATCGCCGACGAGATCAAGGTGCTGTCGAAATATCTCGCGGCCGAGGGCAAGAAGAAGGCGGCGATCCTGTTCGAGAACGACGCCGCCGGCATCTCCGGCCGCGACGACTATCTCAAGTTCATCCCCGCCGCCGGCGGCCAGATCGTGGCGCAGGAGCCGTCCCAGTTCGGCCAGACCGATTACCGGCCGGCACTGCTGAAGCTCGCCGGCTCCAATCCCGACGTGGTGCTGCTGTCGATCACCGCCGGCCTCCTGCAGTTCGCCCAGCAGTACAAGCAGCTCGACATGAAGTTCATGGTCGCGGGCACCACCTTCATGGCGGATCCGCCGACCATCGCCGATCCTTCCTCCAAGGGGTTCATTCACACCCAGGTGCAGATCGACGCTCCCGCCGACATGGCGGCGAACTTCAAGAAGCAGTTCGGCACCGACATGGATTTCTTCGCCAAGCAGTACTACAACGCGACCACCGTGGTGCTGACCTGCCTCGCCAAGGTGCTGAAGGAGAAGAAAGAGGTCAACGGCGAGAACATGCGGGCCGCTCTGTTCGAGATCCGCAAGTTCCAGGGCCTGATCCCGATGGAGTTCAAGACCAACACGGCGGCCACCGCCATCGGCATCAACATGATGAGCGACGGCAAAGACCAGCGCATCAAGGAGATGACCTCGGAGTAATCGGGCGCAGGACCAGCCGCCCATGGTGCTGCTGCAGCTTCTGGCGCAAGGCCTGGTGACGGGCTGCGCGCTGGGCGTGGTGGCGATCAGCTTCTCGCTGATCTATGCCACCACGCGGATCTTCCATGTCGCCCATGCCGGCGTCTACACCATGGGCGGCTATCTTGCCTGGTCGCTGACCCAGCACGGCGTGCCGGACGTGCTGGCGCTGATCCTGGCGATCGCCGCCTGCACCGCGGTCGGCGCGCTGATCCAGCATCAGCTCTACCATCGCCTCGAGCGGCGCCGCGCGACCCAGCTCGTCGTCCTGATCGCCTCGCTGGGCGTGCTGGCGGTGATCCAGAACCTGCTCGCGGCGATCTACACCCCGAATATCCTGCAGTTCGAGAGCAGCTGGGGCGGCAAGACCGTCTCCCTGGGCGGCGTGCTGCTGAGCTACGCCCAGCTGCTGATCGTGGCCGCGAGCCTGCTGGCCTATGGCGGCCTGCTTTTCTTCGCCTACCGGACCCCCCTCGGCAAGCGGATCCGCGCGGTCGCCTCCAATCCGTTCCTGGCCGAGATCACGCGGCTCAATCCGCGCGACGTCTACGTGATCGTGATCGCCATCGCCTCGGCGGTGGTGTGCCTGCCGGGCGTACTGGTCCCCTTCGAGCTGGGGCTGCAGCCCTATGGCGGGGTTACCGTGCTGTTGACCGCCACGATCGCGATGATCGCCGGCGGCGTCGGCAGCATCACCGGCGCCTTTGTCCTGGCCGTCGCCATTGCCGTGCTGCAGAACCTGTCGCTGCTGGTGATGCCCGGCGAATGGAGCATCGGCGTCACCTTCTTCATTTTCGTGATCTTCATGCTGTTCCGGCCGCGCGGCCTGTTCGCGGCGCACTGACGAGGACGATCGGTGGATTTCCTCAACAGCTACATCGTCCTCGCCGAGATCTACGTGCTGCTGGCGCTCTCTACCAACCTGCTGGTGGGAATCGTCGGCATCTTCTCGGTCTCCCAGGCCGCCGTGTTCGGCGTCGGCGCCTATATCGTGGCGGCGCTGCTGATGGGCAATGTCGTTTCCTTCCTGCCGGCGATCCTGGTGGCGGCCCTCGGCTGCGTCGCGCTCAACGTCCTGGTGACGCTGCCCTCGCTGCGCGTCGCCGGCGACTACTTCGTCGTGACCTCCTTCGGCATCCAGCTCCTCGCAACCGCCGTCTTCACCAACTGGACCGAGGGCACCGGCGGCGCCAACGGCCTGCCCGGCATTCCGCCGCCGTCCGTGTTGGGATTCGAGTTCGATTCCACCGGCCAGTTCCTGCTGCTCTCCACCACGGCGCTGGCGCTGGGTTGCCTCTCCTTCTGGCTCATCATGCGGGCACCCTTCGGACGGCTGCTGCGGGCGATCCGCGAGGACGAGATGGCGGTGGCCGCTGCCGGCAAAAACGTGCTGCGTGCCAAGGTCGGCGCCGCGGCGCTCGCCGGCGCGCTCGCCGGCATCGCCGGCGGCGTCTACGGCACCTTCCTCAGCTTCATCGATCCCTCTTCCTTCGATCTCGACGCCTCGATCCTGATGCTGACCATGGTGGTGGTGGGCGGGGCGCGAACGCTCATGGGCTCGATAGTCGGGCCCTTTCTGCTGCTGGCGCTGCCGCAGCTGCTGACGCTGGTGGAGATCCCCAGCACCATCGCCGCGGCGATGCGCCAGCTCATCTACGGGCTGCTGCTGATTGCCTTCATGCTGTTCCGGCCGCAGGGGCTGGCGGGAGAGCGGCTGTGACGCCTTACCTGGAAGCCAGCGGCATCAACAAGCGCTTTGGCGGGCTGCAGGCGCTCCGCGATTGCAGCTTTACTGTGGAAAAAGGGCGCATCACCTGCCTCGTCGGCCCCAACGGTGCCGGCAAGACGACCATCTTCAACGTCGTCACCGGCTTCTTCCGGCCGGACAGCGGCAGCGTCACGTTCTGCGGCAGGAAGCTGGACGGGCTTCGTCCGCAGGCGATCGTCGAGGCCGGGGTCGCCCGCAGCTTCCAGAACCTGCGCCTCTTCGACGATCTCACCGCCCTCGACAACGTGCTGGTGGCGGTGGCCCGGCAATTCGCCGAGGAGCCACTGGGCGCGATCTTCCGCCCGCTTCGCGCGGCCCGCGAGCAGCGACGCGCGACCGAGCTGGCGCTGCAGACGCTGGCGCATGTAGGGCTCGCGGACCAGGCCAGGCAGGCGGTGCGCAATCTCTCCTACGGCGAGCGCAAGCTGCTGACGGTGGCGCGCCTCCTCGCCACCGGCGCCGAGCTGCTGTTGCTGGACGAGCCCGCCTCCGGCCTCAGCGCCGGCGCGCTCGACGCGATCATGGCGCTGCTGCGCCGCCTGCAATCGGAGGGAAAGACGCTGCTGGTCGTCGAGCACAACACGCGCGTCGTGCAGAAGATCGCCGATCAGGTGCTGTTCCTGCATCAGGGTCACCTGATGGCGCAGGGCTCGCCGGCGGAGATCATCAGCGATCCGCAGCTGGCCGAGATCTATTTCGGTGGAGCAATCTGACGATGCCGATGCGATTGCAGCTCGAGGGCATCGCCGCCGGCTATGGCGTCAAGACGGTGATCTCCGACGTCTCCTTCGCGCTGGAGCCGGGCAAGATCCTGGCTTTTCTCGGCCACAACGGCGCTGGCAAGACCACCACGCTCAAGACCATCATGGGGCTGCTGCCGGCGCGCGCCGGCGGCGTCAGACTCGACGGAGAGCCCATCGAACGCGCGAGCGTCGCAGACCGGGTGGCGATGGGAATCCGGCTGCTGCCGGAGGGCCGCGGCATCTTTCCCGACCTCTCGGTGGCGGAGAACATCGAGGTGGTGGCCGCGCGCAACTGCGGCAGCGACTCCCTCTTCGGCCCCGACGAGGTCTATGGCCTCTTTCCGGTGCTGACCGAGCGGCGCTCCCAGCGGGCCGGAAACCTGAGCGGCGGCCAGCAGCAGATGCTGGCGCTTGGCCTTGCCATCCTCGGCAAGCCGCGCTGCCTGCTGCTGGACGAGCCCTCGATCGGCCTCGCGCCCAACCTGGTGGAGCGGCTCTTCGAGCAGATCCAGACTCTCTGCCGCGCGCCGGCGATGACGGCGATCCTGGTGGAGCAGAACGTGGCGGCGGCGATGAAGATCGCCGATCACGTCATCATCATGAACAATGGCCAGATCGTCTTCGACGGGTTGCCGCAGCAGGCCCGCGAATCGAACTTCTGGCATTATTTCTGAGGCGCGATGGCCGCGGTTCTCCGCCTAGCTGTCATCGATCGGCAAGTTCGCCACCACCGAGGGGCGACGGTCGAACCCGGCATGCCAATGAGCGAGCCGCGGGTGGCCCTCGCGCCAGTTCTCCGCCGCGAAGCGGAAATCGAGATACCCCAGCGCCACCCCGATCGAGACGTGGCCGATGCCGAAGGGCGTGGCGGCGAGATCGTCCGCTTCGCGCTCCAGCGCGCCGACGCAGGTGTGGATCTTGAGCCGCCAGAGATCCATGTGCGGCTGCGACTGCCGCTCGGCGGGCCGGAGCCGCTCTGCAAGCCACTGCAGCAGCACGTCCAGCATCCCGCTGCCGAGCGCATCGCGGCGGAGCGCCACCAGCCGCTCGGAACCGCCGGCCGGGAACAGTTTCAGCTTGTCATGGAGACTGTCGAAATACTCGGCGATCACGGAGGAATCGTAGAGCACGGCGCCATCCGCCAGCACCAGGGTCGGGAGCTTCCCCAGCGGATTCTCGCGCATCAACTCCAGATGCGGCTTGGTGCCACCCACCACCGTCCGCACGCAGGTGAGCCGATCGGCGACGCCCGCCTCGTGCGCCACGATCATCACCTTGCGCACGAAGGGCGAGCGTGGCGACCAGTGCAGTGTCATCTTCGCGGACATGATGAACCCTCCCCACCTCAGCTTGGCATCATCCGCACCCGGTGCAAAGATGCGGATGGCGCTCGCCATGACAGACCGGAGTCCTGAACATGCGATGGACTAGGTTCACCGGCAACGGAGTGGAGAGCTTCGGCATTCTCGAGGGCGAGACCGTCTTGCCGGTGCGGGGAACGCCTTTCGCTGCCTGGGAGAAGAGCGGCGAGAAGTTATCGCTTGCCGCTGTCAAGCTGCTGCCGCCGGTGCTGCCCGGCACCTTCTATGCCTGTGGCCTCAACTATGTGGGCCACATCAAGGAAGTGGCCGCGGCGACGGGAACGCCGATGACGCTGCCGCAGCGGCCGGAAATCGGCTATCGCGCCAACAGCGCGTTGATCGCCCATGGCGACACCATCGTGATCCCCAAGGACGCCACTGAGAAAGTGCAGTACGAGGGCGAGCTCGTCGTGGTCATTGGCAAGAAGGCGAAGCACCTCAGCGAGCAGGACGCGCTCTCCTGCGTCTTCGGCTACACGATCGGCAACGATGTGAGCGAGCGGACCTGGCAACGCCAGGATCGCACCTTCTGGCGCGCCAAGAACACCGACACTTTCAAACCGATGGGACCGTGGATCGAGACGGACGTCGATCTGGCGAAGCTCGTGACCAAGGTGCGGGTCAACGGCAAGGAGATGATCTCCTTCCCCACCAACGAGATGCATTTCGGCATCGCGACATATCTGACGGCGATGACACGCTATCTCACCCTCCATCCCGGCGATGTCATCTGGATGGGGACCGACGGCGATCCCGCCAACATCAAGCACGGTGATACCGTCGAGGTCGAGATCAGCGGCATCGGCGTCCTCAGCAATCCGGTGATTCGGGAGTCGTAGGGACGGCACCGACCCGACATGGGAGGTCAGCAATGGCAGTCGCCAGCAGAAGCAAGGTGGTCGCCAGTTTCGACGAGGCTGTCCGAGACATTCCCGACGGCGCCACCATCGCCTTCGCGGGCTTCGCCGATATCGGCATGCCCGCCAACCTCATTCGCGCCCTCGCCAAGCAGGGCGCCAAGGATCTGATCTGCGTTTCCAACCGCACCGGCGGCGCCGACGTGCCGCCGGAGACCGCGGATATCGGTCTCCTCACCGAGCGCGGCCAGGTGCGCAAGGTGATCTGCGCCTTCACCGCGCCCACCCGCCGCTCCCAGAAGCTGCGTTTCGCCAGGTATCACGAGGCGGGGCTGGTGGAGGCGGAGATCTGCCCACAGGGCACGCTCGCCGAGCGGCTGCGCGCGGCGGGCGCCGGCATTCCCGCTTTCTACACGCCGACCGCCGTCGGCACCGAGCTCGCGGAGGGCAAGGAGATCCGCGAGTTCAACGGCCGCAAGTACCTCCTCGAATACGCGCTGCCGGTCGACTACGCCTTCATCCGCGCCTATCGCGCCGACGCCTTCGGCAATCTTCAGTACCGCCGCTCCCAACGCAACTTCAACCCGATCATGGCGATGGCGGCGAAGACGGTGCTGGCGGAAGTGGAAGAGGAGATCCTTCCCGTCGGCGCCATCGACCCCGACCAGATCCACACGCCCGGCGTCTTCGTCCATCGCATGGTGAAGGTGCCGCCGCCGCCGGAAGGACTCTGGCCGCACATCGACAGGCTGCCGCGGAAATGAGCACGGAAGCCCGCGGCCTCACCCGTCAGCAGATGTGCGACCGTCTCGCCATGGAATTCGCCGATGGCTGGATCGTCAATTTGGGCGTCGGCATCCCGACGCTCTGTTCGAATTTCGATTTCGGCGAAAGGCAGGTGATCTTCCATTCCGAGAACGGCGTCATTGGCTATGGTCCGCTGGCACCGCGCGGGGCAGAGGATCCGCATCTCACCAACGCCGGCGCGCAGCACGTGACGCTCAACCCGGGCGCTGCCATCATCCACCACGCGGACGCCTTCGCCATGATTCGCAGCGGCCGCATCGACGCCACCGTGCTCGGCGCCTATGAGGTGGCGCAGAACGGCGACTTCGCCAATTGGCGCATGCTGGGCCAGAAAGGCGGCGGCATCGGCGGCGCCATGGATCTGGCAGTGGGCGCCAGACACGTCTTCATCGTGATGGAACACACGACGCGGGACAATCGGCCGCGGCTGGTCAAATCCTGCGCGCTGCCGCTCACTGCGCCCGGCGTGGTGACGCTGGTCGCCACGAATTTCGGCCTCTTCGAGCCCACGGGAGAAGGCTTCCTGCTGCGGGAGATCGCCGCCGGCATCGAGCTCGCCGAGGTCAGGACGACGGTCGGGGCGGAGCTGATCGCGCCGCCGGACCTGCGCCCAATCCGCCTGCGCGCGAGCTAGAGATAGACCGAACGAGGAGCAGCATGGCCGGCCACGTCATCACCGTCGATTTCCAGCTCAAACCGGAAAGTCTGGACCAGTTTCTTGAGCTCATCCGCGAGAACGCGGCGCTTTCGCTCAAGACCGAGAAGGGATGCCGCCGCTTCGACGTCTGCGTGCCGCCGGATGGCTCGCCACGCGTCTTTCTTTACGAGATCTACGACGACGAGGTGGCCTTCAAGGCGCACTTGGAGATGCCGCACTACAAAAGCTTCGCGACAGCGAGCGCGACGATGGTGGAGAATCGCAAGATTGCGCCGTTGAAGCTCCTCTAGCAGCCAATCCCGACCTCGCGCTGGGCGACAGCGAGGCTCTCGCCGAGGATGCCGGCCATATCGTCGATCTGCTCCGCGGTCGAGATCAGCGGCGGCGCGAAGGCGGCGTAATCATTGCCGCAGCGGAAAAGGAGGCCGCGGGTGCGCGCTTCGCGCTCGACGATCTTGCCGGGCTTCACCGACGCGGCGAAGCGCTCGCGGGTCTCGCGGTTTTTCACCAGCTCGACGCCCTGCAGCAGCCCCGCGCCCCGAACGTCGCCGATGATCGGGTAGCGCTCGGCAAGCTCCAGCAAGCGCTGGCGCAGCCGCTCGCCCTGGCGCTTCGCGTTGCCCACCACATCGTCCTCGACCAGCTGGGTCACCGCGGCGATGCCGGCGGCGCAGGCGACGGGATTGCCGGCATAGGTATGGCCGTGATGGAACTGCACGTTCTCCTCGTCCTCGCCGTAGAAGGTGGCGGCGATGCGGTCGCGGATCAGGATCGCCGCCAGCGGCGCGTAGCCGCCGCTCATGCCCTTGCCGCAGCAGGTGATGTCCGGCGCCGCCTTGAAGTACTCGGAGCCGAACATAGTGCCGAGCCGGCCGAAGCCGGTGATGATCTCGTCGTAGATCAGCACCACGTTGTGGCGGTCGCAGATCTCGCGGAGGCGCGGCAGGTAGTCGGGTGGCGGCACCATGAATCCGGCCGAGGAGATCGAGATCGGCTCAACGATGACCGCGGCAACGGTCTCCGGATCCTCCGCCTCGATCGTCCTCTCGATGAGGCCGACGCAGCTCCTTCCGCAGGATGGGTAGGTCTGATCGAAGGGACACCGGTAGCAATAGGGCGGATGGACGTGGATGAAGCCGACGCCCAGCGGCTCATAGACCGACTTCCGCTCGCGCCCACCGCCCGCCGAGAGCGCCCCCATGGTGGCGCCGTGATAGGAGCCGTAGCGGCTGATGATCTTGTACTTGCGGGGATGGCCACTCTGCTGATGGTACTGCCGCGCGAGCTTCATCGCGGCCTCGGTCGCCTCCGAGCCACCGCTCAGGAACTTGAGGGCGGTGACGCCCGGCGGCGCGATCTTGAGCAGCATCTGCGTCAGATCGAGGGCGGGACCAGTGGTGCTGTGGAGCGGCGGCGCGAAGGCGAGCTGCTTCAGCTGCGCCGACATGGCGTCGATGATCGCCTGGTTGCCGTGGCCGAGGCTGGTGACGAAGACGCCGGAAAGCCCGTCGATGTACCGCTTCCCTGTCGCATCCACCAGATGGATCCCCTTCCCCTCCGTGAAGACCAGCGGGTTCTTGGCGAACTGCTGCATCTGCATGAAATCGAGGAAGAGCGACGGAATGACATTTTGCGAGCGCATGAGATCCCCCAATAACCTCAATGCGATGGTATGGGGCGCTATCGTCCTAATCAATCGATGAAAGGCCGCCCCTGGAGAGCGGCGGCGGTGAGACCGGCATAACCGCCGATCGCATTAAATTCCCGTAATGCGGCGGCATGTCGCGTTGATCTCCCTTGGCCCGTGCGTTGATCTAAATTTAGGGTGATCTAAGTCATTGTCCCGATGGCTGCCCTGTTTATTAAGGGACACGCGGCCGACGCCGCTCCCGTTTCTTCACCCGCTTTTGAGGCGTTCCGAGAATGGCCACATTCCAAGCGTTCTGCCGCCAGGCCCTCGACGATATACGGGCGCAGGGGCGCTATCGCGAGTTCACCCCCCTGCAGAAGCAGGCCGAGCGCTTTCCTTATTACAGGCGGCCGGACGGCCGCGAAGTGCTCGTGTGGTCCTCGAACGATTATCTCGCCATGGGCGGCCATCCCATCGTGGTCGAGGCCGCCCGCGACGCCGCCCGCACGATGGGGGCGGGCGCCGGCGGTACCCGCAACATCAGCGGCACCAGCCCCGCCCACGACGCGCTGGAGCGCGAGCTGGCGGCGCTGCATGGCAAGCCCGCAGCCCTCCTCTTCACCTCCGGCTTCGTCTCCAATCAGGCGGCGATCGCCACCATCCTGAACAGTCGGCCGGCCGGCGCGGACACGCTCTGGGAAGTATTCTCGGACTCCAAGAACCACGCCTCGATGATCGCCGGCATCAAGGGCGCCCGCGCCAATGTCCATATCTTTCGCCACAACGACACGGAGCATCTGGAGGCGCTGCTGCGCGCGGCTCCGCCGCAGGCGCCGAAGATGATCGCCTTCGAGTCCGTCTATTCCATGGACGCCGACATCGGCCCGTTGCGCGCGATCTGCGATCTGGCGGAACGATACGACGCGATGACCTATCTCGATGAGGTGCACGCGGTGGGGATGTATGGCCCCAATGGCGGCGGCGTCTCCGAGCGCGACGGCGTCGCCAACCGCATCGACATCATCGAGGGAACGCTGGCCAAGGCCTTCGGCTGTCATGGCGGCTATGTCGCCGGCGACGCAGAGGTGATCGACTACCTGCGCTCGGTGGCGCCAGGCTTCATCTTCACCACCTCGCTGCCGCCGATGGTCGCCGCCGCGGCACTGGCGAGCGTGCGGCACGTGCGGGCAGACCACGCTCGCCGAGCCAAGCTCTTCGAGCGTGCCGATACGCTGAAACGACTCTTCGACACCGCTGGTTTGCCGCGGATCCCCTCCGAGAGCCACATCGTGCCTCTCCATATCGGCGAGGCGGCGCTCTGCAAGGACGTGAGCCGGCGCCTCCTCGAGGAGTTCGGCATGTACGCGACACCGATCAACTACCCGACCGTTCCCCGCGGCGAGGAGCGGCTCCGTTTCACGCCGACACCGCTCCATACCGATGCCATGATGGCGGAGCTGATCGGAGCCCTTTCGGCCATACTGCAGCCTCGACAGCGCGCCGTGGCCTAGAGGCGGTGATCGGGCGGGACGAGAAGCGTTCCCGTCTGCGCGCTACTGGGCTCTGGACCCCGTCAGCGACATGGAGCGGATGGCCTTCACCTGGGGAGGTTCCGGTTACTGGCCGGCGTTCCCTGTTGGCGGTCGTCCTCACCCGAGCCGCTTGAAATTCGGCAAGACCTCCGCCCCATAGAAGGCGATCACGCGCTCGGGATCCTGCTGGCCGGCATGAATGTTGACGATGGTGACACCGCTCTCGAAAAGCTCGCGGATCACCTTCACATGTGCCGCCGGATCGGTTCCGATCGCCCAGCCCTCCATCACCTTCTCGAGCGGCAGCTCCGCCTCGGCACGTTTCTGGATGACCTCGGGATCGCGGATATCGAAATAACCCTTGAAGGCCTTGGGCCCGAAGCGCCAGAGCTCTGCCGCCTGTCGCGCCTCGGCCGTTCCGCCGACCACCACGTACTGCTCGACCAGAACCGGCAGACTGGCAGGGTCCCTGCCGCTCTCACGGACGCCGGCGACCCATTGCGCCCTATGCTGTTTCCAGGTGACAGGATCGGTCACCAGCCCATCCCCATGGAGGCCCGCAAGACGCATCGATTTCCGGCCGTTGGCCGCAGTCAGCAGCGGAATCGGCTGCGGCGGCGGATCGTAGAGTCTGGCGTGGACCGAGTAATATTTGCCCGCATGCGCGACCGGCTCGCCGGTCCACAAGGCACGGATGATGCTTATCGCCTCGATGAGCCGCTCCCATCGCTCGTTCCACGCGGGCCAGGAGCCGGTCGCCGCCTGCTCGTTCAGCGCCTCGCCGGACCCGACGCCGAGAAAGATACGACCGGGATAGAGCTGGCTCAGGGACGCGAAAGCCTCCGCCACCACCGCCGGCTGGTAGCGCAGGGTCGGACAGGTCACCGTCGTTCCCATCCAAGCCGGCTCCGTACGGGCGCCAAGCGCACCCATGGTGACCCATGCCTCGCCCGAGTGTCCCTCGTTTGCCTGCCACGGCTGAAAGTGATCGCTGGTCGCCAGCAAACCGAAGCCTGCGCGCGCGGCAGCCTCGCCAATATCGGCAAGCTCACGCACGGGGAACTGCTCGTGCGCGAGCATATAGCCGACCTGCCCCTTCTCCAGGCGGCCATTGCCCGACCGCGGTTCAGCGACGCTCGCGGAACCGACAACGGGGGCAGCCATCACCGGCGGCACCGGATCCGAAGCTGCCGGCTGAACAGCGGTCACGGTGTGCTGCGCACGGCGGGTCACCCAGCCGCCTGCCGCTGCCATGGCGCTGCCACGTGTCAACAGATGCCGTCGGTTCAAGGTCAGCTCCTCGAGTCTGGTAATTGGCACGGGAATCCTCGACCAAACCGCCTCCCCGTCCATGGAGTTCCCAGTCGTCAGGGAACTATCGGGAAGCGGTCCGGTTAAGGGAACGGAGGCAGAGCGCGCATCGGAGGGCGATATGCCGCAGCAGCGAACGATCGAGAAAGCCAGGAAGGATCGCCGCGAGGGAAAGTCTCCTTCGACTCAGGCAGGCGAGTTCGTGCGCGAGGAGATCGAGAAGATCCGCCACGGCGAGCATGGTGCGCGATCGACCAAACAGGCGATCGCCATCGGCCTGTCGGAAGCGCGCCGCGCCGGCGTCCCGTTACGACCGCCCCGCAAGGGACAGACCAAGCGCCGCACGCGCAAGAGCGCGGCCTACGCCTATGCCGCGGGCCAGGGCAAGCGGAAGCCGAAGCGTCGGCCGCGGGTTTCGCGCGCGGTGTCGCGCGTCTTAAAACGCGAGCCCAAAGGCACTGTTTCGCGCCGGGCTCTGTCACGCCAGGCCAGAAGCGCTGCGTCCCGCCGCAGCAAATCGGCACGTTCCCGCGCCGCACGCAAGGCAGCGAAGACCAAGGGCCGCGCTGGTCGCGCCGCCGCCGCTCGCAAGGCCGCGCGCACCCGGGCGCGGCACCGGAGATAGCGGGACGGACGGCAGGTGACGACGCATCACCCTGCGCCTCCCATTCCGGATCATCAGAGCCGCATTCAAGGCCTGGCTTGACGACCGCGCGCCCAGCATGGGCGCCGCCATCGCCTACTACACGATCTTCTCCCTGGCCCCGATGCTGTGGCTCATCACGGCGATCGTCGGGTTCATCTTCGGCAAGACGGCAACCAAAGGCGCGATCGAGCGGACCGTCGAGCGCGCGATGGGAATGGATGCCGCCCGCTCCCTGGAATCCATGCTGCAACTCACCGGAGCTTCCGCTTCCAGCCCGCTGGCGACGGCGGTGAGCTTGGGGATGCTGGTGGTAGCCGCCACCGGCATGTTCTGGGAAATCCAGCTTTCCTTCGACGTGATCTGGAAGGTGCGCGGAGACCACAGCACCGGCCTACTCTCCGCCAGCAAGCGCTTCGTGCTGTCCTTTGTGCTGATCCTGGCGCTCGGCTTCATTCTGATCCTGTCGCTTGCAGTGAATGCCCTGCTGGCGACGTTCAAGCAACAGCTCGGCAACGGCATTCCGGCTCTGATCGAGATCATCAATGCCTTGCTGTCATTTGCGGCGATGACAGCCATCATCGCCCTGACCTTCAAACTGTTCTCCAGCGCCGCCGTGCGCTGGCGGGAGGCTTGGACCGGCGCCGCGATTACCAGCCTGTTGCTGGAGATCGGCAAATACGCGATCGGCGTCTATGTCGTGAGCATCGCCGAGCACTCGTTCTATCGCGCCGCGGGCGCGGCAGCGGTCCTGCTGATCTGGGCCTACTACTCGAGCCAGATCCTGCTGTTCGGTGCGGAGATCACCAAGGCGATCACCGATTGGCGCCAGCGGCGGAAACGCCGACACAACCCCAAGGCGATGGAGCATCGATCCCGATGAAAGGAGTATGGCGGTCGGAAGCGCACCGTGCGCACGCAATCTCTCTGTCTTGTCGGCCCATTTCGGCTCTGCAACTTAGCGCAGGCCGCGGCCGTTTCATCGCAGTGCCGCCACCCCAGAGATTCGGCAGAACGCCGCCCGTGGTCTGGGGATGACCCGCCGCGGCGGCTCTCATGAGGAGGCCGATGGCTGATCGTTTGCAACCCGTTACCGCCCAGAAGACCGGGGCCGACGCCGGCCGGTCCATGGACACGCTCTGCATCAATACCATCCGCACTCTCGCCATGGATGCGGTGCAGCAGGCGAAATCCGGCCATCCCGGGACGCCGATGGCACTCGCCCCGGTGGCCTATACGCTCTGGCAGCAATTCCTCCGCTTCGATCCCGAGGATCCGATCTGGCCCAATCGCGACCGCTTCGTGCTCTCGAACGGCCATGCCTCAATGCTCCTCTACGCCCTGCTCTACCTGACCGGTGTCAAGGCGGTAAACGCCGATTACGAGCGGCTCGGCGAGCCCTCCGTCACCCTCGATGACATCAAGCATTTCCGCCAGCTCGGCAGCAAATGCCCCGGCCATCCCGAATACCACCTCACCTCCGGTGTCGAGACAACCACCGGCCCGCTTGGCCAGGGCTGCGCCACCAGCGTCGGCATGGCGATCGGCGCGCGCTGGCTCGCGCGGCGCTTCAACCGGCCGGACCTCGAGATCTTCGACTATCGGGTCTATACGATCTGCGGTGATGGCGACATGATGGAAGGCATTTCCAGCGAAGCTGCTTCCATCGCCGGCCACCTCAAGCTCGGCAACCTCACCTGGATCTACGACAGCAACCGCATAACCATCGAGGGCCACACGGACCTCGCCTTCAGCGAGGACGTCGCCGCCCGCTTCGCGGCCTATGGCTGGCAGGTGCAGAAGGTCGACAACGCCAACGACACCGGACGGCTGGCGAAGGCGATCGAAGCCGCGCGGCGCGTCGTGGACGCCCCCAGCCTGATCATCGTCGATACCCATATCGGCTATGGCGCGCCGCACAAGCAGGATACCAGTGCGGCCCACGGCGAGCCGCTCGGCGAGGAGGAGGTCCGCCTTGCCAAGCAGAGCTACGGCTGGCCGGAGGACGCGAAATTCCTGGTACCTGATGGCGTGCTCGATCACTTCCGTGCCGGCATCGGCGAGCGCGGCCGCGCGCTGCGCGCGGACTGGCTCCGACAGTTCGACCGCTACCGCGGGAAATATCCCGAACTCGCGGAGGAGCTCGATCGAATGCAGCGTCGCGAGGCGCCTTCCGGCTGGGAGGCAGACCTGCCACGGTTTCCCGCCGACGCCAAAGGGCTCGCGAGCCGCGATGCTTCGGCGAAGGCGCTGAATGCGATCGCGTCGCGTCATCCCTGGCTGATCGGCGGTGCTGCCGATCTCGCTCCGTCCACCAAGACCACCCTCTCCTTCTCCGGCGCCGGCGATCTCGAGGCGGCGACACCGGGAGGACGCAACATGCATTTCGGCATCCGTGAGCATGCCATGGGCGCTATCGTGAATGGTCTTTCGCTGTCGAAGATCCGCGCCTTCGGCTCGAGCTTCCTCACTTTTTCCGACTACATGAAGCCGGCGATCCGCCTTGCCGCGCTGATGGAGTTGCCGGCGATCTTCATCTTCACTCATGATTCGATCGGCCTCGGCGAGGATGGACCGACCCACCAGCCGGTGGAGCAGCTGATCAGCCTGCGCGCCATCCCGGGCCTCATCACCCTGCGACCTGGCGACGCCAATGAAGTTGTCGAAGCATGGCGCGTCATCATCGCCCTCAGGCATCAACCGGCCTGTCTGGTGCTGAGCCGACAGCCGATGCCAACCCTCGACCGGGGTCGCTACGCATCGGCGGAGGGTGTCGCCCGCGGCGCCTATGTGCTGGCGGACACCAAGGACGGCAAGCCTGCGGTGATCCTGATCGGCACCGGCAGCGAGGTGGCGCTCTGTGCCGAGGTGCATGACGAGCTTCATCGCCAGGGCATACCGTCCCGGCTCGTCAGCATGCCCTCCTGGGAGCTCTTCGAGCAGCAGGATCAGGCCTATCGCGACAGCGTTCTGCCGCCCGACATCACCGCCCGCGTCTCCGTCGAGGAGGGGTCGGTCTTCGGATGGGATCACTATGTCGGGCGAACCGGCGCCAAGGTCGGCATGCATACTTTCGGCTCCTCGGCGCCGCTCAAGGATCTCCTGAAGAAATTCGGCTTCACGCCGGAGGCGGTCGTCGCGGCCGCCAAGGAGCAGGTCGCCCGTGGAAGAGGGAGGCAGCCATGAACCCGCTCCGCGCGCTCCACGAGCATGGCCAATCGGTCTGGCTCGATTTCCTCGCCCGCCGTTTCGTGATCGAGGGTCAGCTGAAGGAGCTGGTCCGCCGCGACGCCCTCGCCGGCGTCACCTCCAATCCCACGATCTTCGAGAAAGCGATCGGTGAGACTGCCGACTACGACGGCGCGATGCAGGAAATGGTGCGCCGCGGTGATAAGGACGCCAAGGCGCTCTACGAAGCGCTGGCGGTCGAGGACATCCAGAAAGCCGCCGACGTGCTGCGGCCGGTCTACGACGAGACGCAGCGGCGCGACGGCTATGTCAGCCTGGAGGTCTCGCCTTACCTCGCCCGCGACACGGAGGGCACGATCGCCGAGGCGCGACGACTCTGGAAGGCCGTCGGCCGCGACAATCTGATGATCAAGGTGCCGGCGACCCGCGAGGGCCTTCCCGCCATCCGCCAGCTCCTCGGCGAAGGCGTCAACGTCAACATCACATTGCTCTTCTCTCAGAAGGTCTACGAGCAGGTGGCGGACGCCTACCTCGCGGGCCTTGAGCAATGGGTCGCGCAAGGCGGCGATGCCGCCCGGATCGCGAGCGTCGCCAGTTTCTTCGTCAGCCGCATCGACAGCGCAATCGATAAGCAGGTCGGCGAGGACCTGCGCGGCAAGGTGGCGATCGCCAACGCCAAACTCGCCTACCGGCGGTACCAGCGGATCTTCAGTGGCGCGCGCTGGGAAAAGCTTCGCGGCAAGGGCGCCTCGACCCAGCGCTTGCTGTGGGCGAGCACCGGCACAAAGAATCCGGACTACAGCGACGTCCTCTATGTCGAAACGCTCATCGCGCCCGACACCGTCAACACCATGCCGCCTGCGACCATGGATGCGTTCCGCGATCACGGCAAGGTGCGGCCAACCCTGGAGGAAAATCTCAACGAGGCTGAATGGGTCCTGGCAGAACTGGAGCGCGCCGGCGTCTCGCTCGACCAGACTACTGACAGGCTGGTGGATGACGGCGTGCGGCTTTTTGCCGAAGCTGCCGATAAGCTGCTGAGCGCGATCGACCGCAAGCGGACGGCCTTCGGGAAGTAGATGCGCGCCGACGGGGATGGGGGATCTCGGCTCAATCCTTCCAGTGCAGGCGGGCCACTCCCGGCAAGAGCGCGAGCTCCTCGATGATCGCCGGCGTCTCGGTATCGCGGACGCGTCGCAGTCGGCGCAGACTTAGAACCACGCGGCGTCGATCGCCGAGACTCTCTACCTCGAGCGCATTCCCCACCGGTGTCATACCGGCGGCGAGCAGCCTCTGCCGGATTTCCGCTTCCGAAGGCCCGTCGCGGCGGAGCTCGAGAACAAGGCGACCCCGATGCTCCTGCAGCAGGCCGCCTTCCACCCATCGTGACGCCCAGAGCGCCACGAGGCCGATCGCCGTCGCGGCCAGACCCAGCACGATCTGACCGCCCCCAAGGCAAAGTCCGATGACGGTCACCAGCCAGAGCGTCGCCGCGGTGGTGATCCCCACCACGATATTGTCCCGCCGGAGGATGGCGCCGCCGCCGATGAAGCCGACGCCGGTGAGGATCCCGAGCGGCAGCCTCATCAGATCGTTCATCACGAATGAATCCGGCGTACGGCCGCGGGTCGGAAGCAGCAGGTTAACCTGGATCATCGCGACGGAGGCGGCGAGGCAGACGAGCACCGTCGTCCGCATGCCGGCGGCCTTGCCCTGCTCCTCGCGATTGTAGCCGATCGCGATGCCGACAAGGACCGTGAGCACGAGGCGAAGTGCCACCTCGGACCATGGCAGTTCCGTCGACATCACCTATGAACCCTCCTGAACGGGAGGCGGTTCCAGGAAAAAGCACCAGTTCGATCAATCGTCGATAGAGCGCAGCTCTCGCGATCCCCGGCAGCGGTCGATACGGTCGCCAGGTGCTGGTGGCCCGGAGCACCAGGATCACTCCTGGGGATGTTGCGCCCGGTCGATCTTCTCGAGCGTGATGACGACCCGGCGATTGAGGCTCTGGTTGGCCGGAATCGGATTGCCATTGGCGTCGCGGTTGGGCGCCTTGGGGAAAGTGTCGGCGTAGCCGGCGGCGCGGAGCTTCTGCGCCGGGATACCCTGCTCAAGGAAGAAATGCACCACCGCGGCGGCCCGCGCCGTCGACAGCTCCCAATTGGACGGGAAACGCGGGGTGTTGATCGGCGTGTCGTCGGTATGGCCCTCGACGGTGATGTTATAGTCCCGGAACTTCTCCGATTTCAGCTGCACCGCCATCTTCTGCAGGATCGCCTCGCCGGATTTGCTCAGGGTCGCCGAGCCGCTGTCGAAGAAGGCGGCACTGCTCATCTCCAGCTGGGTGATCCTGTCGCCGTCCGGCTGAGGCGAGGGTGCAGGCGGCTGCAGCGTGTTGGCGCTCGGTGCCGCCGATGCGGGAAGCGCCGCAGGAGCGGCGGCGCTCAGCAGATCGGCAAGCTCGGGGGGCGGCGTTATATCTCTGACCGCGGCGGGAGGCGGGGCAGCAGCAGTCGGAGCGGGTGGCGCTTCCTGCTTGGCTTTCGGAGCAGGAGGAGCGGCCGGTGGCTGGGCTGGCGTATCCGACCGCGCGACGCGCGTCACGCTCACCGGAGGCGCCGGCATCGCCACCGGCTGCACCGGCGGCGGCAGGGCCTGGGTCATGGCCGCCGTGTGCGGCAATTCCTTCTTCTGCAGCGAGATCGCCAGGAAGACCGCGAAGAAACACAGCAGCAGCGTGATCATGTCCGCGTAGGTCATCAGCCAGTCATCGACGTGGCCGTGACTGTCGCGATGCATCTGCGCGACCCGCCTCATGCGCCGACGATCCGCAGCCGCGGCGGCTCCAACTGCCCCTCGGGCTCGGCGCCGAACTGATCGAGATAGTCGTGATGCTCAGGCCGCAGGAAGCTGTTGAGACGATCCTTCACGTAGCTCGGCGACTTCTCGCTCACCAGCATCACCATTCCCTCGGTCACGAGCTGGTTGCGGAATCGACGCCGCGCAATCACCTGCCGCAGCTTCGCCGCCGCCGGCATATAGACAAGGCGCGCCGAAACCACGCCATAGAGAGTGGAGAGGAACGCTACCGAGAGGCTGGCGCCGATGCTGCTGACGTTCTCGTTCAGGCTGCAGAGCATCGTCACCATGCCGACCAGCGTGCCGATCATGCCGAAAGCGGGCGCGTGGCTCGTCATGGTCTGCAGCACCTCCACCGGAACACTGTCGCGGTCGTGGCAGGCGTCGGCGGCGGTCTCCATCATCGCGCGCACCTCCTCGGGCGAGTACTCGCTGATGACCATGTTGAGACCGTACTTGACGAAGGGGTCGGCGACGCCGCGCTTGGAAAGGCTCGCCTCCAGGCGGCGCATGCCCTTCTCCTTGACCAGATAGGCCCAGGCGATGATCTCCATCATGTCTTTGCGGAGATCCTCCTGCGCCGCGCCGTCCGGCTTTCTGAATGCGGCAGCGATGGCGCCCAAGGCCCGGCGCACGTCCTCGGCCTCGAAGCTCATGAAGGCGACGGCAATCACGCCGCCCACCACGATCACCAGCCCCTCGACGCTGAAGAAGGCGATCAGGCTGTGGGTGCCCATGACGATGGCGCCGAGAATGAACAGCAGGCCGAGCGCCGCCGCGATCGCCGAGACGCCGATCGAGGAACCCAGAGGTCGCCAGAAGTTGAGCATCGAATTCCCCTCGCTGGAGCTAGGACGCCCGCGCAGGCGGGCCGCGGCATTTGGTTCAGCAAACCGCGTGCCACCGGGGCTCCGTATGTAAGATATTGAATGGAAACGATTTTGTGGCTAAGTGGCCGCTCGGAAGCCGGCCCCGGGGGAAAATATGGCTGGGGTGTCCGGACAAAATTTGCCGGGCTTCGAGAGCGCCGGCAGCACCGGCGTCAGCGGGCCTCGCGCGGCTGCGGCGTGTTTAGCGGGCGGAGGATGCGGCCGTCGAGGAACGCCTCGACGTCCTCCAGCGTGTCCGAATAGATCACGCGATAGTTCTGCTCCACCACATATCCGAGGTGGGGCAGCAGCACGGTGTTCTCCAGCCGCCGCATCGGGTGATCGGCAGGCAACGGCTCCGCGCCATAGACATCGAGAGCAGCGCCTGCGATGCGCTTTTGCTGCAGGTGCTCGAGCAGCGCTGCCTCATCGACGATGGGACCGCGCGAAGTATTGACGAGGTAGGCCGTGGGCTTCATCAGCGCGAGCTCGCGGCGTCCGATCAGACCGCGGGTCCGGTCCGAGAGCTTGAGATGGATCGACACCACATCGGCGCGCGCCATCAGTTCGTCCCGCGGAACCAGGGTTGCGCCATGGGCTCTGGCGGCTTCGGCGGTCAGGTTCTGGCTCCAGGCCAGCACCTCCATCCCCAGCACCTGACCGAAGCGCGCCATCTGGCTGCCAAGCGAGCCCAGTCCCAGGAGGCCGAGCGTCTTGCCATGCAGGCCCGCGCCGAGCGTCGTCTGCCAGCGCCCCTCGCGCATGGCGTGGTCCTCGCGCGGAATATGACGGGCAAGCGAGATCATCATGCCGAGCGCCAGCTCCGCGGTGGCGAAGGACCAGTCGCCAGTGCCGCAGACCTGGACGCCATGCTCCGTCGCGGCATCGAGATCGATTGCCACGTTCCACATCGCCGCGGTGATCAGCAGCCTGAGATTGGGCAGCTTCTCGAAAAGCGCGCGCGGGAATTTGGTGCGCTCGCGCACCATCATCACGGCATCATAGGGCCGGAGCCGCTCGGCCAGGCGCTCGATCGCAGGGATGTGCTCATGGATCGCGTCGACCTGGGCACGGCCGGCAAGCCGTGGCCAGTCGGCCATTTTGAGCGCGACGTCCTGATAGTCGTCGAGGAGCGCTAGGCGGAACATCCGTCGGAGCCTTCCATTGCGATGTGCCCTCAGCGCGTGGTCGACGCGAGCCGGGCTTCCTCTGCGGGCGCCGCCATCGTCTTGCGATCTCGATGGACGATATGGTGCACCAGCTCACCGAGGATGCCGCGGCGGAACACCATGACGATCACCACGAAGAGGCAGCCCAGCACCAGGCTGCCGCTGTCGGTGACGGTCGACAGCGTGTTGCGCAGCAGCAGCACCACCCCGGCGCCGAGGAAGGGGCCGAAGATGGTTCCGGCGCCGCCCAGCAGAGTCATCATCACCGGCTCTCCCGAGGCGCGCCAATAGACCGCCTCCAGGCTGACGAACTGGTGATTGAGCACATAGAGCGCGCCGCCCACGCTGATGATGAAGGCGGAGAGCGCGTAGGCCTGCACCCGGATCAGATAGACATTGTAGCCGACGCTCATCATCCTCCGTTCGTTCTCCCGCGCGCCAACCAGCGACATGCCGAAGGGCGACTTCAGGATCCGGAAGACGAACAGCACCATGAGCGTCACCAGGGCGAGAGCGAGATAGTAGAACACACGGTCGTCCGCCAGGCTGATGCCGAAAAGCCGCCCGCGCAGGACGTCGTGCAAGCCATCCTCGCCGCCCGTATAGGCCGGGAACTGGTTGACCACGAAATAGACGATCTCGGCGAAGGCGAAGGTGATCATCGAGAAGTAGATGCCCTTCTTCTGGGCGATGATGAAGCCGAACGCGATGCCCAGAGCCGTGGTGACGGCGACGCCGATGAGGAAGCCCGACCAGGCCGGCAGCCCTGCCTTGCTGATCAGAATGCCAGTGATATAGGCGGCGGCGCCCCAATAGGCGGCCTGGCCGAAGGAAAGGAGCCCGGCGAACGCGAACAGCAGGTCGAAACCGAGGGCGCAGAGCCCCCAGAGGATGATGTCGGTGGCAACCACCGGATAGACGAGCCAGGGCAGCACCAGCCCGACCGCAAGCGCGCCACAGGCGAAGGCGGGGCTCAGGAAGATCCGACGCGCCCTCTCGGTCATCGGCGTGTAGTGGAGGGGGAAATGCGAGATGTCGATGCCGCGGAAGATGCCGCCGGGCCGCACCACCAGGACCAGCAGCATCACGACGTAGGTGATCGCCGTGGAGGCCGGCGGATACCAGATCGCGGAGAGCGCGGAGAGCACGCCCACGATAAAGCCCATCAGAACGGAACCGGCAATCGACCCCATGCCGCCAGCCACCACCACCGCGAAAGTGAGGGCGATCATCTCCTGGCCCATGAAGGGAGAGATGCTGCGGATCGGCGCCGCCAGCGCGCCCGCGACGCCGGCGAGGCCGGTCGCGCAGAAGAAGGTTCCGGAGATCAGCAGCGGGACGTTGCCGCCGAAGCATTTCAGCAGATCCGGCCGCTCGGTCGCCGCACGCACCAGCGCGCCGAAGCGGGTGCGCTCGAGGACGAACCAGGCGGCGAGGCAGAGCAGGACCGAGATCACCAGCACGAACAGCCGGTATTTCGGATAGAAGGTGAAGCCGAGATTGAAGGCGCCGGAGAGCAGGCTTGGCACCAGGAACTGCGCCCCGGTGGTGCTGAAGAAGCTCCGCATCAGATCTTCGATGATGAGCGTGAGCCCGAAGGTCAGCAGCAGATTGTAGGCCGGATCGAGCCGATAAAGTCGGCTCAGAAACGTCCGCTCGAGGATGACGCCGAGCCCGCCCACCAGCAGCCAGGCCAGAAAGAGCGCGAACCAGAGCGAGATGCCGAAATACGAGCCGGCGAGAAAGGCAACATAGGCGCCCAGCATATACATGGCGCCGTGCATGAAGTTCACCACCCGCATCATCCCGAAGACGATGCTGAGGCCGAGGCTCATCAGCGCGATGAAGCCGCCATTGACCAGGCCGTTGAAGATCTGAATCGAGTAGAGGGACAAGGACATCAGCTTCTCCAGCCGCGCCCGGCTGCTGTGACAAGAGCACGCGGCGGACTGCTCCGCCGCGTTCCCCCATGCGACCGTGCTACCAATCGTGCTTGCAGGTGCTCGCGGACTCCGGGATGAAGACGTCCTTGCCGGGAATGGTTGCCAGCACCTTGTAGTAGTCCTCACTGCCCTTCTGGACCTCCTCGGGCTTCTTCACCTTGATCACGTACATGTCGTGGCTCACCAGATGGTCCTTTTTCCGCCAGGTCGCGTTGCGGGCGAAGAAGTCGCTGAAGCTGGTCCCTTCCAACGCCGCGGCGATCTTGTCGGGATCGTCCGATCCGATCCTCTTCACCGTGTTCAGGATCTGGGTCACCGCCGAGTAGTTGCCGGCATAGAGGCTGCTGGGCGTGATGCCCGTGCGCTTCCGGAAGCGAGCCGCCCATTCGCGGGTTTGCTGATCGTAGTTCCAGTACCAGATCTCGCCCGCGGTGATGCCAGTCCAGGTTTCGAGGCCGGTCGCGTGCACGTCGGAGAAATTGAGCTGGCCGGGGACGATCTCGACCTTGCCGGTGCCGAGCAGCCCGAATTCCCGCGCCTGTTTCACCGCATTGCGCAGATCCTGTCCGGATTCGAGGACGCCGATTCCGGTGGCGCCCGCCGCCTGCGCCTTCAGGAGGTAGCTCGAGAAATCATCGTTGGGGAAGGGCACCATGTCGTTGCCGAGAACGGTGCCGCCTTTTGCCTTCACCTGCTTCGAGAATTCCTCCAGCAGCGAGTGGCCGAAGGCGTAGTCGGCTGTGATGAAATACCACTTCTTGAAGCCCTGCTCGGTCACCAGACCGGCCGCGGTCGCCATCGCGCTGGTGTCCCACGCGTAATGCCAGGTGTATTTGCTGCAATACTCGTTGGTGAGCGCGGTCGTCCCGGGGCTGACGAAGGTGGTGGTGATCTTGCGCTCGTTGGCGAGCTTCGCCACCGCGATCGCCGCCGCGGAGCTCGTCACGTCGGTGATCAGGTTGACGCCCTCAGTATCGATGATCTCGCGTGTCTTGTTCACCGTCAGCGCCACGTCGAGCTTGTTGTCGAGAACCACGACCTTGATCGGCACGCCGTTCACGGAGCCGCCGAAGTCCTCGACCGCCATGTTGACGCCCTCGACCGAGCCCTTGCCAGAGGTGTCCGAGAACGCCGACGAAAGATCGGTGACCACCAGGATGGTGAACTGCTTGCTTTTCATCTGGGCGTCCGCCGGCGACGCCGCGAGCATCGCGGCTCCCAGCAGCCCCGCAGCCGCAAAGCCCGATAGCACTCGCCTCATGCCTTCCTCCCTCTTTTTCGATCCGCGTTGACGTGGAGGCTGTCGCTCTCGGGCATGCAGTGTCAAGAAGTTTATAAAATACATTTTGCATTCTGTGGCGTCCGTGCTTCATTTGAGAGAAGGCCGAAGCGGCCGCGACGGGCAGCACGACCCGGACGGAGGAAAACGACCAGATGGCGGCATCCCAAATTGTTGCAGCGCCGGGCAACCGCCCGCCACGGAACGACGCCGTCGAGCCGCCGGAGCTGGCGCTGGAAAATGTCACCAAGTCCTTCGGTGGCTTCGTCGCCGTCAATGACGTCAGCGCGAGCTTTCCTCGCGGCGCCGTCTACGGGATCATCGGGCCGAACGGCGCCGGCAAGACCACTCTCTTCCACCTGCTGAGCGGCTTCCTGAAACCGACGCGGGGGCGGCTGCGCCATCGCGGCGAGGACATCACCAGACTTGCTCCCGAGGCGATCGCCGCCCGTGGCGTGGTCCGCAGCTTCCAGATCACCAGCATCTTTGCCAACCTGACGGTGGCGGAGAACCTCGTCCTGCCGATCCAGCGCCGCGAGCGAGCCAACACGAGTTTCCTTCGCCACAGCCGCTGGCGTCAGCATCACATCGACGAGATCGACGAGATTCTGCGCCGGGTCCACATTCCAGGCGATCTCCGCGAGCGGACAGCAGGCTCCCTTCCCTATGGCCTCAAGCGTTCCCTGGAGCTTGGCATCAGCCTCGCCGCGCACCCCAGTCTGCTGCTTCTCGACGAACCCACCGCGGGCATGACGGTGCAGGACATCCGCCGGGTGACCGATCTCATCGGCAACATTGCCGAGGGCCGCACGGTGATCGTCGTCGAGCACAATCTCGGCGTCATCGCCGATCTTGCCCAGGAGATCCTGGTTCTGCAGCAGGGCGCGCTGCTGACGCGCGGCACGTACGAAGAGGTGCGCCGCGATCCCCGCGTCATCGATGCCTATCTCGGCACCAAGGGACGCCATGCCCATGCTTGAGATTCGCGACCTCAATGCCTCCTACGGCGACACCCAGGTGCTGCGCGGCGTCAGCCTCGACGTGGCCAAGGGCCAGATCGTCACCCTCATCGGCCGCAATGGCGCCGGCAAATCGACGACGATGAAGTCGATCATCGGCGACATTCCCCAGCGCAGCGGCTCGATCAAATTCCAGGGCGAGGAGATCATCGCCCGCGGTCCGGAGCGGATCTGCAAGCTCGGTATCGGCTACGTGCCCGAGGATCGCGGCATGTTTTCCACCCTCTCGGTGATCGAGAACCTCACCATCGCCTCGCCGCAGAACGACGCCGCCTGGCCGCTCGCCCGCATCTTCGCGCTCTTTCCAGCGCTGCAGAGCCGCCAGCACCAGAAGGCATCGGCGCTGTCAGGCGGCGAGCAGCAGATGCTGTCGATCGCGCGGCCCCTCTACATGGGTTCCTCCTTCCTGCTGCTGGACGAGCCAACGGAAGGCCTGGCGCCGGTGATCATCGATGCCATCGGCCGCGCGGTGGCAGAGCTCAAGAAGGAGGGGCTGACGGTGCTGCTGGTGGAGCAGAACCTGCCCTTCGCCACCTCGGTCGCCGATCGCCACAATCTCCTCGAGAACGGCAGTATCGTCCGCTCGATGACCAACGACGAGGTCATCCGCGAGGAAAGCCAGCTTCTCGCCCACCTCGGCGTCTAGCCCGACCAGGAAACGCATGCGCATGAAAAAGCTGCTGAACGATCCGAAGCTCTACGTCGACGAGATGCTGGACGGCCTCTGTGCCGCGCATCCCGTCTATTACCGCCGCCTCGGCGAGTCCGGCCGGGTGATCGTCCGGGCGAACGGACCCGAGAAGGGCAAGGTCGGTATCGTCTCCGGCGGCGGCTCCGGGCATCTGCCGCTCTTTACCGGCTATGTGGGACCCGGCTTCATCGACGCCTGCGCCATCGGGAATGTCTTCGCCGGCCCCTCGGTGGACGACTGCGTCGCGGCGATGCAAGCCGCCGATGGCGGCGCCGGCGTGCTGCGGCTCTACGGCAATTACGGCGGCGACCGCATGAATTTCGACATGGCGGGCGAACTGCTGGAGGCGGGCGGCGTCCAGACCACTACCGTGCTCGGCGCCGATGATGTTGCGAGCGCGCCACCGGCGGAAAAGGAGAAGCGGCGCGGCGTCGCCGGCCTCATCTACGTCTACAAGCTCGCGGGCGCCAAGGCGGAGCAGAGGGGCGCCACCCTTCGCGAAGTGACGGCGCTCGCCAGCAAGGCCGCGGCGGCGGTCGCCACCACCGGCGTCGCCCTCGGCCCCTGCACCGTGCCAGAGGCCGGCAAGTCCACTTTCACCATCGCCGAGGACGAAATCGAGATGGGGATGGGCATCCACGGCGAGCCCGGCATCTGGCGCGGCAAGCTCCAGCCCGCCGATGCGATTGCCGGCGAAATGCTGGAGCGCATCCTCGGCGATCTCAAGCCGGGCCGCGGCGAGCGCGTCTCGGTGCTTGTCAATTCGCTGGGCGCCACGCCGCACGAGGAGCTCTACATCCTCTACCGCCATGTCGCGCGCGAGCTTGCCGCCAAAGGCCTCTCGATCGTCTCGCCGCTGGTCGGCCGCTATGTCACCTCGATGGAGATGGCCGGCGCCTCGATCAGCGTGATCCGCCTCGACGGCGAGCTGGAGACCCTGCTGCATGCTCCTGCCCGCTGCCCGTTCTGGATCGTCTGAGATGGGACTCGGCTCCGACACCCTGGTAGCGGCGCTCGGCCGGTGCTCTATCCGCCTCGAGCAGGTGGCGCCGGAGCTCAATGCCCTCGACGGCCGCCTCGGCGACGGCGATCTCGGCGCGACGCTGGAGAAATGCGCCGCCAATATTCGCAAAGCGCTGGCGCCGCCGCCGGCGGATATCGGGGCGGTCTTCAGGGCCTGCGCCGTTGCCTGCACCAAGGCCTCGGGCTCCAGCCTGGGCACGCTGCTGGCGGTCGCCTTTCTCGCCGCTGCCAAAGAGACTGCCGGGCAGCACGAGATCCCCTGGGAGACAATGCCGACGCTGCTGGAGAAGGTGATCGCCGCCGTGTCCGCGCGCGCGGCGCCAAGCTCGGCGACAAGACCGTGCTCGATGCGATCGAGGCGGCGCGCGCCGCCATCGCCGACCTCGCCGACCCCGCACGGCAGCATGCCGCTGCTCTCGCCGCCGTCGATGCCGCGCTGGAGCGCTTCCGCGGCGAGGCGAACCGGATCGGCCGCGCCCGGATGTTCGGCGACCGCTCCCGCGGACTCGACGACCCCGGCATGGTGGCTTTTCGCCACATGGTGGCCGGGCTCGCCGTCCTGGAATCGGCATGAGATCGCCGTTTCGGGCAGCCGAATCGTCGACCGCGCGGTGTCGCGATTGCGCATTTGCTTTCGCGCCCCAGGCGCGACATGGTGTCTCGGGGGCGGCGGGAGAGCAGCTCTCGGAGTATGGATTCGGCCGCCATCGGGAGATTCATGGCCTTCGCCACCAAACAGGACATCGTCGCCGAGATCATTCGCGAGCGGATCATCGTCGGTGCCTATGGCCGTGGCCAGAAGCTGAAGCAGGCGGATCTGGCGGCGGAGCTCGGCGTCTCGGTGACGCCGGTACGCGAGGCGCTGCTGACGCTGGAGGCGGAAGGCTTCGTCCGCGGTCTGCCGCACAAAGGGCTGCTGGTCCCCGAGCTGGTGCCGGAAATGCTCTGGGAGATCTATCATCTGCGGCTGCTGCTCGAGCGCGAGCTCACGGCGGCGGCGCTGGAGCGGATGTCGCCGACGAAGCTGCAGGAGCTGCTGGAGCTGCAGCGCTTCCTGGTGCAATCGCTGGGTTCCGGCGACCTGCAGGCGGTGCGCACCGCCAACTACCGTTTCCACTTCCGGCTCTACGAGATCGCCGAGCAGCCGCAGACCCTGCATTTCGTGCGCGTGCTGTGGGCCAAGTATCCGTTCACCGAGCAGGATGTGAAGCGCAACCGCCCCGCGCGCATGCGGACGGAGCACGATCTCTTCCTCGAGAAAGTTCAGCGGAAGGACCACGCCGGCGCTGTCGAGGCAATGGTCCGGCACATCAGCAACGGCTGGCGCGAGATCACCGGCGCCAGCGCGCCCGCGGGACGGCTAGCGCCATCTGCGCCGGCGGAAGGCGCGGAGATTGCCGGCGCGCGACCAGCGCGCTCGCGCCGCGCCTGACCATCCGCTCCCGAGGAGCGTCGCCGGAGCGGGTCACCGCGCCGTCGATTGCAAGCCCGCCGTCGCGCTTTCTCATTCCGCGCTCGCGCGAGCCGCGGCGGGCACGACGGAAGCTCACGGCTTTCGCCATTGAACATATTTTTTATATGTTGCATCCTTTTTCGTCGACCGCCCGCTGCTGCGCGGCAGGCGGCCACAGCAACGGATGAGAGCCATGGCGAGTGCGGAAAATCGGCCCTATGAGGGCGTGCGGATCATCGACCTGAGCCATGAGCTCGGATCCTACTGCGCGCGCCTCTTCGCCGATCTCGGTGCCGAAGTGATCCGGATCGAGCCGCCGAGCGGCCGATCTGACCGGCGGCGGCCGCCGCCGCTTGCCGGCGCCGAGCCCGCGATCTTCGGCGGCATTCCCTTCGCGTTTCTCAACGTCAACAAGAAGAGCGTCACGCTCGACACCGTCAGCGCCGCCGGCCGTGCGGTCGCCCGGGACCTGATCGCGGCCTCGCAGGTGGTGATCCACGAGCCCGGCGAGAACAGCGGCCTCGAGCTCGCGGAGATCGTCGCGGTGCCCGGCCGGCGCGTCGTCACCTCGGTCTCGCATTTCGGGCTGAGCGGCCCCTACGCCCATTTCGCCGGCTGCGATCTCGTAGCGCAGGCGCTAGGTGGCATCGCCTGGCTCTCCGGCGAGCCCGGCAAGCCCCCGCTTCGTCTGGCCGGACAGCAGAGTATCTTCGTCGCCTCACTCTACGCGGCGGCCGCCACCGCGCTTGCCCTCTGGCACAGCGAGCAGCAGGGGGCCAGTCACGTGCTGGACGTCTCGGCGCAGGAGGCGATCGCGCACTCGCTCCAGAATGCGATCCAGGTCTATGACCTCGAGGGCCGCGTCTCCGCGCGCGGTGGCGAGGGCGTGCGGGACGCCACCGAGAGCGCCTTCGCGTGCAAGGACGGCTATGTCTTCCTGGCGGCGCCGCTGTCGCTGAGCGCCTCCTGGTCTGGCCTCCTCGCATGGCTCAAGGAGGAGAAATTCGACGGGCTCTCCCGCCTGCAGGAGCCCGACTGGGCCGACCGGCCGACCCGCGCGACGGCGGCAATGAAGGTGGAGTTCCGCACGCTCTTCGAGCGCTTCATCGCCGACAAGAGCAAGGCAGAGCTCGGCGCCGAGGCGCTCAAGCGCAAGATCGTCATGGCGCCAGTGAGCCGCATCGCCGATCTGCAACTCGACCCGCAGCTCGTCTTCCGCCGCTTCTTCAGGAAAGTGGCGCTGCCCGGGCTCGGCCGCGAGGTGGCGTTTCCTGGCGCACCCTATCGCCTCTCCGAACCGCTGTGGCGGATCGACCGCGCGGCGCCGCGGCTCGGCGAGGATAACGACAGCGTGCTCGGCGGCATCGCCGCCAAGCAGGTCGGCCGATAAGAGGAAGCAAGATGTATCCGGACTTTCTCAAGGGCATCCGCTTCGTGGACCTGACCTGGGCCGGTGCCGGCCCGTTCTCCACCAAGCTCTTCAGCGATTTCGGCGCCGAGATCATCAAGGTGGAGAGTGCCTCGCGGCCGGATCCGGTGCGCGTCGGCGGGCCCTACCGCGATGCCATCCCCGGCATCAACCGCAGCGGCTACTTCGCCTCGCGCAACACCGGCAAGCGCAGCTTCTCGGTCAATCTCAAGAATCCGAAGAGCATCGAGACGATCTTCGAGCTGATCCGCCACGCCGACGTCGTCAGCAACAATTTCGGGCCAGGCGCCATGGACCGGCTGGGCCTCAGCTACGATGCGGTGAGGGCGGTGAAGCCCGACATCATCTATCTCGCCATGCCCATGTACGGCGAGAGCGGCCCGCTCGCGAATCTCACCGGCGTCGGCATGACCATCAGCGCCGTCACCGGCCTCATGTGGCAGACCGGCTACGAGGGCGAGGGCCCGCTGGGGCCGGGCACGCATTTCCCCGACCACGCCGCCAACCCCTATCACGCGGCCTTCGCGGTGGTGGCGGCGCTCCGTCATCGGCGTGCCACCGGCCGCGGTCTCAAGATCGATCTCTCCCAGGTGGAATCCACCATCAACTGCATGGGACTGGCGGCGCTCGAATATGCCGCCACCGGCAGCGAGCAGGACCGGCTCGGCAACCGATCGGCCCATCACGCGCCGCACAACATCTTCCGCTGTGCCGGCAAGGATGACTGGTGCGCGGTCGCGGTTATGGACGACCAGCAATGGCTGGCGCTCTGCGAGGTGATCGGGGCGTCCGATCTGGCGAAGGATCGCGACCTCGCCACCGCCAAGGGCCGCCTCACCCAGGTCGATCGGGTCGAGGCTGCGGTAGCGAAGTGGATCGCCGATAAGGATGCGACCGAGGCGATGATGACGCTGCAGGCGAAGGGCGTCCCCGCCGGCGTCGTCGCCTCCTCGCGCTATCTCATGGACGAGGACAAGCAGCTGGCATATCGCGGCTACTGGCAGAAGGTGGATCATCCGGAGATCGGCGAGGCCCGCTTCACCTCGCCGCCCTACCTCCTCGACGGCGAGCGCATCGAGCTCCGGCGGCCGCCTCTGCTCGGCGAGCACACCGACGCCGTCCTGAAGGAGATCCTCGGCTACGAGCCCGAGCGCATCGCTGTGCTCCGCGCCGAGGGCGTGCTGGAATGAGCGGGCTCAGCAAGATCGCTGCCGTCATCGGCGTCGGGCAGAGCGATTATGTCGGCGACTACGCGCGGGTGCGGGCCGGCGAGAAGCCGCACGACTCCTATGGCTACGCCGCCATCGCGTTCAACGACGCGCTGGCAGACGCCGGCATCGCCCGCGACGACATCGACGGCCTCATCGTCGGCCCCACCGTCGCCTACGAGCGGGTCGGCGAGATCCTCGGCATCAACCCGACCTGGGGGGCCCAGGCGGACGCGATGCTGGCGGTGATCGAGGCCACCATCGCCATCCATGCCGGCCTCGCCCATACGGTGGCGCTGGTCTACGGCAACGACCAGCGCTCCGCCGCGATCCAGTATGGCGGCCCCGAGGCGATGGGCGGGAACATGTTCCTGTCCTACATCTACCACGCGCCCTGGGGTTTCACATCGCAAGGCGCGCTCTATGCCATGATGTTCCGCCGCTTCATGGAGGTGACCGGCTGCACCGAGGCGCAGCTCGGCGAAGTGGCGGTGGCGCAGCGCCTCGCCTCCAGCCTGACGCCGCACGCGCTGATGAAGAAGCGCATCACCGTCGAGGAGTACCTCGCCTCGCGCTACATCTGCGAGCCGCTGCATCTCTTCGACTACTGCCTGATCAACGACGGCGGCGTGGCGCTCATCGTCACCGAGGCCTCGGGGGCGAAGAAGCTCGGCAGGAAGCCGCCGGTGCTGATCCATGGCGTCGGCCGCTATGACATGAACCGCGGCGCCACCAGCCTGGAGCCGCGGCTCCTGGACTTCTACCGCCCCGCCGAGGAGCGCTGCGCCGAGCAGGTCTTCAACATGGCCGGCGTGGGGCCCAAGGATATCGATGCCGTCCAGATCTACGACAGCTTCTCCTGCCATATTCCGCTGGCGCTCGAGGGCTACGGCTATTGCCGCAGCGGCGACGTCGGCCGCTTCATGGCCGAGGATGGCATCTCCCTTAGGGGCAAGCTGCCCGTGAACACCGCCGGCGGCCACCTCTCCGAGACCTACATGCAGGGCTGGGCGCATCAGGTGGAGGCGGTCCGCCAGGTGCGCGGCGAGTGCGGCGAGCGCCAGGTCGAGGACTGCCGCTTCGTGCACTACAACTCGGACGTCGCCGGCAAGGCGGTCTCCATCATCTACGGCAAGTGATCCTCCCATGACGCATCCGCGCGCGGTTCTGACGCTCTACGACCAGCCGATGTGGCAGAGCATCGAGGCCCGGAAGTGGGAGTTGCAGCGATGCGATGGCTGCAGCAAGTACCGCTATCCGCCGGCGCCCAACTGTCCGCACTGCCTCTCGCTAGCCTATACATGGAAGCCGCTCTCGGGTCGCGGCAAGATTCTCTCCTGGGTGGTGTTCCACCGGCAGTATCTCGTCGACTATCCGCCACCCTACAACGTCGTCGCGGTACAGCTCGCGGAAGGGCCGATCGTCATCAGCAATCTCGTCGGCGAGGAGCCGAAGGGAAGCTGGATCGGCCGCGAGGTCGAGATCTGCTACGAGGAGCGCGCGGCAGGCACCATACTTCCCAAGGTGGAACTCGCCTGATGCGGCGGACACGGCCAAGCAAGCAAAGGAAGGGCGAGGGAACGAATGAAGACGCAGGTCTTTGGCTCGACGGAGGTCCGCAAGCTCGTCGAGATGGAGCAGTTCGCGGTCGAGTGCAATTGGCTCCTCAGCAATTTGACGCCGGAGATTCTTGCCGAGCATCGGCAATGGCTGGGACCGAAGCTGGTCGATCCCAACTCAAACCAAGTCTATATCGCCTTCCACAGCTACGTCATCCAGACTCCGAGCCTCAACATCCTCGTCGACACCTGCAACGGCAACGACAAGCAGCGCCCGTCGATGCCGGCCTGGACGAACCTGAAGACTCCCTATCTCGACCGCATGAAGGCGATGGGGCTCTCGCCCGACGACATCGACATTGTCATGTGCACCCATCTCCACACCGACCACGTCGGCTGGAACACAAGGCTGGAGAACGGCCGCTGGGTCCCAACCTTCCGCAACGCGCGCTACCTGATGTCGCGCGGCGAGTTTGAATTCTTTGACAAGCTCCACAAGTCGAACCCGCCGCAGCCGGTCAATCGCGGCAGCTGGATCGACAGCGTGCTGCCGGTGGTGGAGGCGAGGCAGGCGGTCTTCGTCGATCCCGGCGCCCCCATCGATGCCGATCTCGGCGACCATATCCGGCTGGAAAGCGCGATCGGCCACACGGCGGGCAATGTCAACATCATCCTGAACGGGGGCGGCCGCCGTGCCTGCATGTCGGGCGACGTCTTCCACCACCCGATCCAGTTCGCTCGGCCCGATCTCATGAACCCCGCCGATTACAACAGCGAGATGGCGATCGCAGTGCGCCGGCGGATGATCGACAGCTACGCCGACAGTGACATGATGATCCTCGCCGCGCATTTCACCGATCCGACTGCGGGCCACATCGTCCGCCACGGCGACGGCTTCCGCTTCAAGTTCGAGAACCAATAGCGTCCTCCGGGAGAGGCCCCAGATGCACCAGAACTACATCGACGGAAAGTTCGTCTCCGCCACCAGCGCCGAGCGGATCGAGGTACGCAACCCCGCCCGCGGCACGGTGATCTCGGAGATTCCGGACTCTCCCCGCGAGACGGTGGAGACTGCAATCGCCGCCGCCCGCAAGGCACAGCCCGGCTGGGAGAAGCGCCCGGTCCATCGCAAGATCGCCGATGAGTTCCTGACATCCTTCGTGCCGGCGATGCGCAATACCAGCTATGGCGATCCCCTCGGCAACAAGCCCGTCGACATGGGGCCGATGATCAATCCCAAAGCGGCGGCCCGGGTCGAGGGCATGGTGGAGCGCGCCAAAGCCGGCGGCGCCCAGCTGCTGCTCGGCGGCAAGCCACGCGAGGTTGCGGGCGGCGTCTATTTCGAGCCGACGGTGCTGGCGAACTGCGAGCAGAAGTCCGAGATCATGCAGAAGGAGATCTTCGGTCCCGTCGTCCCCGTCCACGTGATCGAGGATCTCGACGAGGCGATTGCCAAGGCCAATGACAGCGACTATGGCCTGACATCCTCCATCTATACCCGCGATCTCAGGACGGCGATGCAGGCCTCGAGCGGCCTCAAATTCGGCGAGACCTATATCAACCGAGAGAATTTCGAGGCGATGCAGGGCTTCCACGCGGGCGTCCGCCGCTCCGGCATCGGCGGCGCCGATGGCAAGCACGGGCTCCTCGAGTACACTCAGACCCAGATGGTCTATCTCCAGAGCTGAGTCCGCCGCCGATGATCAAGCCGGGGATGCTAAGAGGGATCCGCGTCGTCGAGACCGCGGACGAGCTCGGCGAGTATTGCGGGCTGCTGCTGGCCGGGCTTGGCGCCGAGGTGATCAAGATCGAGCCCAAGGAGGGCTCGCCGACGCGAAAGATCGGCCCTTTCTACGAGGACAAGGAAGAGCCGGAGCGCTCGCTCTTCTTCTGGGCCTATAACCGCGGCAAGAAGTCGGTGCACGTCTCGAGCCGCGACGACTATCTGAGGCTCCTCGCCGGCGCCGACATCCTCCTCGACAGCACCGGCGGCGGCTTCACGCGCAGCCTCGGCGTCGATCCCGGCTACCTCAACGAGCGCTTCCCGACCCTCATCACCGCGCGCCTCACGCCCTTCGGCGACAGCGGCCCCTGGAAGGACTTCAAGGCCTCGGACCTCATTCATCTGGCGCTCGGCGGCATCATGATGAACTGCGGCTACGATTCCGCGCCCGGCGGAAAATACGACCTGCCGCCGATCGCGCCGCAGGTCTGGCACGCCTATCACATCGCCGGCGAGCAGCTGGCGATCGGCATCGCGGCGGCGCTCTTCCACCGCGAGCGCGGCGGCGAGGGCCAAGACGTTTCCTGCGCCGTCCACCAGGCGGTCTCGATCAACACCGAGGTCGACATCATGTCCTGGGTGATGCGCCGCGCGCCGCTCTACCGGCAGACCGGCCGCCACGCGGCGGAGCGGCCGAACCGCACGCCCAACATGAGTCACACCAAGGACGGCCGCTGGGTGATGACCTGGGGCGTTTCGGCGCGGGACAAGTCGAAGCTGGTGCCCTTCCTCGAGCGCTACGGCATGGCCGCCGATCTGAAACCGCCGGACGCCAGCGCCGACCTCACCGCCCGCAACGTGCCGGGCTCCACCGATAGCAACGAGGAGAGCAATCACATCCTCGACGTGATCCAGCGCTTCGTCCGCGCCTATTGCTATCGCGACGTGCCCTGGCACGAGGCGCAGATCACGGGACTGCTCTGGGCGCCGATCCGCAAGCCGAGCGAGAACGCCGTCGACGAGCACTGGCTCGTGCGCGAGAGCTTCACCGACATCGAGCATCCCGAGCTCGGCCGCAGCTTCCGCTACCCCACCAGCAAATGGCTGAGCACCGCCACCGCCTGGCAGCCGGGCCGCCGCGCGCCGCTCATCGGCGAGGACACGGCGAGCGTGCTGGGCGAGGCGGCGCGGCCGGCGAAAGCTTTCGCCACAGCAAAACCGCCCATCGCGCTCTCGCCGCGCGGCAAACCCTTCCCGCTCGCCGGCATCCGCATCTTTGACTTCTCCTGGTTCCTCGCCTCCGCCGGCGGCACGCGCTTCCTCGCCTCCCTCGGCGCCGAGAGCCTCAAAGTTGAGTGGAAGGAGAACCCCGACACCCGGCTTGCCGCGATGGCGCCGGTGGGCGGTCGCATCGCGCGGGAGAAGGCGACGGCGCCGCTGCCGGGCGTCACCGACTCCGACATGGGCGGCCAGTTCAATCACAAGAACGCCGGCAAGCGCGGTCTCTCCCTCAACATCCGCCATCCCAAGGGACTGCAGATCGCCAAGGATCTGATCCGGATCTCGGACGTCGTCGCCGAGGGCTTCTCGCCGGGCGTGCTCGACCGGCTCGGCCTCGGGTACGAGGTGCTGAAATCGATCCGGCCGGACATCGTCTATATCCAGCAATCGGGCATGGGGAGTGCCGGCCGCTATGGCCGCTTCCGCACGGTGGGGCCGATCGCCGCCTCCTTCGCCGGCGCCACCGACATGTCCGGCATGCCGGAGCCGGCGATGCCGGCGGGCTGGGGCTATTCCTACCTCGACTGGATCGGCGCCTATGGCTTCGCCCTCGGCATCCTGGGTGCGCTCTATCATCGCGAGCGCACCGGGGAGGGCCAGTGGATCGACAGCTCCCAATGCGAGGCCGGCATCTTCCAGACCGCGGTGCCGGTCCTCGACTGGTCCGCCAACGAGCGCGTCTGGTCGCGCTTCGGCAATCGCTCGCCCTACAAGCCGGCGGCGCCGCACGGCGCCTATCGCTGTGAAGGCGAGGATCGCTGGCTCGCCATCGCCTGCTTCACCGAGGCGGAGTGGCTGGCGCTGACCGAGGCCGTGAGCCTCGAGTCTCTCCGTGCCGATCCGCGCTTCGCGACCCTTGCCGACCGCCTCAGGCATCAGGACGCCCTCGACGAGGCGGTCGGCCGCTGGACCGGGACCGTGGATGCGGGCGCCGCCATGCTGCGCCTACAGGCGGCGGGCGTTCCCGCCGGCGTCTGCCAAACCGCCGGGGACCGCTGCGATAGCGATCCGCAGCTCGCCGCCCTCGGCTGGATGACGGAGGTGACGGGCACCAAGATCGGCCGCTGGCCGCTGCCCGAGCTGCCGATCAAACTGAGCCGGACGCCTTCCTATGCCGGCGGCCCGATCGATCGCGGCGCGCCCTGTTATGGCGAGGACAACCACCACATCCTCGGCACGCTGCTCTCCTATTCTCCCTCTGAGATCGCCGAACTCGCGGAGCAGGGCATCATCTGAGGCTCAGCCGGGTGCGATCTCGGCCGCCCCGGAAGAGACGAGCGCGGCGATTTCTGCCGGCCCGTATCCACCCACTTCCGCCAGCACCGCCGCCGTGTCGGCGCCGATCTCCGGCGCGTCCCGTTCGACACCAAGTGGCGCGCCGTCCAGCTGGAACGGGAAACCCTTCAGCAGTCCGAACTCGCCATGGGACGCGATCGCCCGCGACCAGAGCCCGCCCCGGGCGGCAAGCATGCCCCTGCCATCGAGCGCCGGCGCCGCGGCAATTCCGGCGGCAGCAAGCACCTTGAGGCACTTGGCGAGTGGATGCGCCGCACACCACCGCTCGAGCACTGACAGCCGCACGCTCGCCTCTCCGTCGTGGCCGATCAGCCAGTCGAGAGCGGCGGTCTGATCCGGCGTCACGCTGAGAGCGAGCCAGAGGCCGTCGGCGGTGCGGACGCATTCCTGCAGCGCATAGGGCGCCCGAGCGTTGCCTTCCCGAGGCATTGGCATCTCCGCAGCAAAGGCCTCGCCCACCATGAAGCTGGTGAGCTCGCGCTGCGCCAGATCCAGATGGGCGCCATCGCCACCCTCCCGACGGGCCAGCCAAGCGGTGGCGATCATCGCCGCGGCGAAGATCGCGACATTCTGGTCCGGCAGGTTCACTTCCTTGCCGCTCAGCACCGGCGCGCCTGCCGCATAGCCGGTGATCGAGGCGAGTCCCGCCACCGCCTCCAGCGTGCTGCCGAAGGAGACGTAATCCGCCATCGGCCCAGTTTCGCCTTGGCTCGAGATCGAGGCCAGGATGATACGGTCGTTGGCAGCTTTGAGCGCGCCATAGCCGATGCCCAGGCGATCCAGCACACCGCGCCGGAAATTCTCCACCACCACGTCGCTGCGCGCGGCAAGGCGGAGAAACGCGGCACGACCTGCCTCCTGCTTGAGGTCGAGGCTGATGCCGCGCTTGCCGCGGTTGGTGAAACGAAAGAAGGGCGCGAGGCCCTGAGGCTTTCCCTCTGGCGGAGCGGAGGTCCAGGCGCGGAAGGGATCGCGATAGCTTCGCGATTCCACCTTGATGACATCGGCGCCGAGATCCGCCAGCAAGGCGGAGGTCGCGGCCCCCGCCGTGATGATGCCGAGATCGAGGACCCGGCAGCCTGCAAGCGGCCGGCTCACGACGCGAGCTCCAGGCCGCCCACGGCGGTCTCGGGCACGGCACCGACCGGAAAGGCAGCGCCGTTCCAAAGCAGCGGCAGGCGCGGGATCGCGAGCGGCGCGCTCGCCCCCATCCTTGCCTCAGCGAGGAAGTTGCGCGCCAGGGTCTGCGGATCCCGGCGCAGCTCCGCCATGTCCCAGACCGCGCCAAGCGGCAAGCGCATTTCCTTCGCGCGCTGCTGCAGCTCGCGGCGCGTGAGATGGCCGAGGGACTGCTCGAGGATGTCGGCGAGCGCCAGGGAATTGGCGCGGCGCGACGCCGGATCGGCGAAGCGCGTCTCGCCGAGGCGGGGGTCGCCGCTGAGTCCGCAGAGTGCCGGCCAGTCCGCAGGCTGGTGCACCAGGGCGTAATAGCCGTCGGCGCAGCGCAGCACGGGCCATTCCGCCGCACGGCCGGCGCGGGTCGAGAGCTCGTTCATGCAGGCGACGCTGGCAGCGCTCTTCCAGTTGATCCAGACCGCGACGTCGAGGAGTGAGACTTGCGCGACCTCCGATGCGGGCCGGCGCAGCAGCGCGGCGACGAGCCCCGCATAGGCGGCGAGCCCGGCGGAATAGGCGAGCTGGTGACCGCCGAGGCTGAGCGGCTGGCGGCTGGGATCGCCGACGATATCGAGAAGCCCACCCAACGCCATCAGGGTGAACTCGGTCTGCGGTCCGGCGCCGGCCGCGCCCGGAAGATCCGGAGCCAGCATCGAGAGGACCACGGAGCTGCGCGCGCGCCCGTCGCGGGCCGCGTCGACCAGTGCCGCATCCGCCTTCTCAAAGAGGCGGGTGACGATCGCCGCATCGTCGCGGACCGACTGCTTGCCGGCATTGAGGAAGGCGAAGAGGGCGCTGCGGCCGCCGCCGGCGAAAGGTGCCAGCCGTCGCACGGGATCGCCCTCGGACGGCTCCAGCTTAACGACGCGCGCACCGAGATCGGCGGCGATCCGGCCGGCAAGCGCGGCGGAGAGACGCAGCGCCAGCGGACACGCCGCCGAGAGCGCCTCCACCACCGTGATGCCGGCGAGCGGTGTCATCGGCGCTTGCCTTGCGTCACATTGGCCTCGCCGCGGGCGAACCTGGCGAGGCCCTCGGTCTGGCCGGCGCTCCGCGCGGCGATCGCCGCGTTGACGTGGCGGCCATAGTCGAAGCCGCCGGCGAAATCGCCGATCCGCGTAGGTATCGTCTCCAACGCGATCTTGGATTCGCTGAGCGCCGCGGCATCGAACTGCGCCACGTGACGGGCGAGTGCGTCTGCCTCGCGGTCGAGCTCGGCGAGCGGCACGCTCAGATTGACCATGCCCCAGCGCTCCGCCGTCTGACCGTCGATACGCCGGGCAGTCAGCACCATCCAGGCAGCACGCTTGCGCGGCATCATGATCTGCATCGCCGGTCCCGCCATGCCGGGGTAAGTGGCGAAACCCATCTCCGGCATGCCGATCTCCGCCTCGTTGGCGGCGATCGCGAGATCGGAGACGTTGATGAGAGTGCTGCCGCCGCCAAGCGCGAAGCCGTTCACCGCCGCGATGAAGATCGCCGGATGCCGGCGGATCGCGAGCAGCACGTCGATCCACTCGCGCGCACCGGCCTCACCGCCGCCTCCCGCCCGCTCCGCCGCCGCCTCCTTGAGGTCGATGCCGGCGCAAAAGCTGGCGCCGGTGCCCGTCAGCACGACAACCTTATGCCCGCGGACAGTCGTCAGCGCCTCGGCGAGCGCGCGCCGGGCCGCGTGGCTCATCGCGTTGCGCTTCTCCGGTCGATTGATGCGGAGCAGCGCATAAGCCGAGCGATCCTCCACAATGACGAGATCGGACCTGTTGTCCTCCATGGGCGACCTCTTTCTTTCTCTGTCGGAGCCTTGACACCTTGTTCTGCCGCAATCTACCTTGGGCCGCAAAAGAATGCATCATCCGTCAAATATGATCGATTGCGGATGAGGGATTTCCGCAGCAAAGGGGAGTGACAAGCCGATGCAGGGCGTTCTGAAGTTTACCGCCGCCACGATGGTGGCGTTTTTTCTTGCGGTGTTACCGCTTCCGTCGCACGCGGCGTCCGACAAGACGCTGCGCGCCGTCGTCAACGCGGACCTCAAGATCATCGATCCCACCTGGACCACAGCCTACATCACCATCCGCCACGGCTACCTGGTCTACGACACACTCTTCGCGCTCAATTCCAAGTTCGAGCCGAAGCCGCAGATGGTCGATACCTATACCGTGAGCCCAGACGGGCGGATATACACCTTCACCCTGCGGCCCGGCCTCAAATGGCATGACGGCACGCCGGTCCTGGCCTCCGATTGCGTCGCCTCGCTGCAGCGCTGGGCGAAGCGGAATGCCATGGGCCAGCACATGACCGAGTCCATGGAAGGCTACGAGGTGGTCGACGACCGCACCTTCAAGATCAAGCTCAACAAGCCCTTCGGCCTGGTGCTCGACGCGCTCGCCGGCGCCGAGGCGCCCGCCTTCATGATGCCGGCGCGGATCGCCAACCAGCCGATCGATCAGCAGATCACCGACGCCACCGGCTCCGGCCCCTTCATCTTCAAGAAGGACGAATGGCAGCCCGGCAACAAGGCGGTCTATATCCGAAATCCCGACTACATCCCGCGCAGCGAGCCGCCGGACTATCTCTCCGGCGGCAAGGTTGCGAAGGTCGACCGGGTCGAGTGGCTCTATATGCCTGACAATAACACGGCGCTTGCCGCGCTGCAGGCGGGCGAGATCGACTATTTCGAGTCGCCGCCCCTCGACTTCGTCGCGCTGATGAAAAGCAATCCGGATCTGCGGGTGCTCATCATCGACCATCTCGGCGTGCAAATGATGATACGGCCCAATACCCTCTATCCGCCCTTCAACAATTACAAGGCGCGCGAGGCGTTGCTCTACCTCACCAGCCAGAGCGATGCCATGCAGGCGGTGGTCGGCGATCCCAGCCTGTTCAAGAGCTATTGCCCGACCTATTTCATGTGCAATTCGGACAATGAGACCGCGGCAGGTGCGGCGCCCTTCGCCAAGCAGGACTACGCCAAGGCGAAGGAGCTGCTGAAGGAAGCGGGCTACAATGGCGAGCCGCTGGTGGTGCTGCAACCTACCGACCGGCCGCAATACGCCGCCGCGACGACGGTGCTGATCGACGAGCTGCGCAAGGCCGGCGTCAACGTCGACGTCCAGTCCCTCGACTGGAGCACCATCACCTCGCGCCGCGCGAAGAAGGACCCGCCGGACAAAGGCGGCTGGAACCTCTTCATCACCTCCCAGGGCGGGCCCGACGTCGCCTCGCCGATGGCCAACATCTGGTTCAACTCGGCGTGCGAGAAGGCGAATGTCGGCTGGCCCTGCGACAAGGAGCTGGTCAGCCTCGTCGATGGCTGGGCTGCCGAGTCCGATGCAGCGAAGCGGCATGGGATGATCGACAAGATCCAGGAGCGCGCTTTCGTGTCGGTGCCCTATGTGAATGTCGGTCAGTATTTCCAGCCGATCGCGTTCCGCGCCAACCTCAAGGGCGTCCTGGAGGCCGGCGTGCCGGTTTACTGGAACATCGAGAAGCAGTAAGAACCGCGCCGGAGACGGCCGCCGGAGGGACGAGCCCGCTCATGATTCGCGTCATCCTGCGCAAACTCGGCTCGACGGCGGTCGTCGTCGTGGTGGTCGCCGTCATCGTCTTCCTGTTGATCCACCTGAGCCCGGGAGATCCGGCGGCGATCATCGCCGGCGACCGCGCCACCTCAGCGGATATCGAGCACATCCGCCAGAGTCTCGGCCTCGATCAGCCCCTGATCGTGCAATTCGGCCTTTGGGTCGGTCGCCTGCTTCACGGCGATCTCGGCATCTCGCTGTTCAGCAGGATGCCGGTCGGCACGCTGGTCGCCGCGCGCATCGAGCCCACCCTGTCGCTCGCGATCGCGACCATGCTGTTCGCGGTCGTCACCGCCCTGCCCCTCGGCATTCTCGCCGCCTGGCAGGTCGGACGCTGGATCGACCGCGCCATCATGGTTCTTGCCATCGTCGCCTTCTCGTTTCCGATCTTCATCATCGGCTACGGCTTGGTCTGGGGCTTCGCGCTCCATTGGCGGCTGCTGCCGGTCCAGGGCTATGCCAGCATCGCCAACGGCTTCTGGCCCTATCTCCTGCATCTGATCTTGCCGGCGGTATCGCTGGGCCTGGTCTTCATGGCGCTGCTGACGCGAATGACGCGCAGCACGATGATCGAGGTACTGGGAGAAGATTACATTCGCACCGCGCGCGCCAAAGGCCTGGGACAGCTCGCGATCCTGCTGCGCCATGCCCTCAAGAACGCCGCGGTGCCGATCGTCACCACCATCGGCAGCGGCATCGCGCTGCTGATCGGCGGCGTGGTGGTGACCGAAAGCGTGTTCTCGATCCCCGGGATCGGCCGGCTCACCATCGACGCCGTCACCCAGCGCGACTATCCTGTCATCCAGGGCGTCATCCTGATCTCCTCCTTCGCCTATGTCCTCGTCAACTTCATGATCGATCTCAGCTATCGGCTGTTCGATCCGCGCATCCAGGGCTAGGCCATGAGCGGTGCGGCGGCCGCCCCTACCGGGTTCGCCTTCTCGCGGCGCCGCCGGCGCTTCCGTTTCGTATCCCGGCACCTCACCATTCTCGTCGGCGGCACGCTGCTGACCCTGCTGATCGCCCTCTCGCTCGCGGCGCCGCTCATCACCCCCTACGATCCGGTCGCGCTGGACGTCATCCACCGTCTGCGTCCGCCCAACGCGCAGCACTGGTTCGGCACCGACAACTACGGCCGCGACATCCTGAGCCGCACGCTCTATGGCGGCCGCATCTCCCTCTTCGTCGGCATCTCTGCCGCGCTTGCCAGCGGCCTGATCGGCACCACGATCGGCCTCTTTGCCGGCATGTTCCGCTGGGCGGATGCGATCTCCATGCGAATCACGGACGGGCTGATGGCGATTCCCTCGATCCTGCTCGCCGTCGCCATGATGACCCTGGTGCGGCCGGGCGTGCTGATCGTGATCATAGCCATCACGATCCCGGAAGTGCCGCGCGTCGCGCGTCTGGTCCGCTCGGTGGTGCTGGTGATCCGCGAGCAGACCTACGTGCAGGCCGCCGCCTCGATCGGCACGCGGCTGCCGCGCCTTCTTCTCCATCATATCCTGCCCAACGCGCTGACGCCGATCATCGTGCAGGCGACCTATGTCTGCGCCTCCGCGGTGCTGCTCGAGGCCTATCTCGGATTTCTCGGCGTCGGCATCCCGCCGGAGATCCCGAGCTGGGGCAACATCATCTCCGACGGGCGCACCTATGTGCAGCTCGCGATCTGGATCGTGCTGTTTCCCGGCGCCTTCCTGGGACTGATGGTAATGTCGATCAACATGCTCGGCGACGGCGTGCGCGACCTGCTCGACCAGCGCCTCGCGAACCGGTTCTGATCGGAAGGCAAGCGACCATGCCGGAGCCGACCGCCCCGCCGGCGCTCGAGATCGACAATCTCACCACCTGCTTCGATACCCAGGACGGCGTGGCGGTCGCGGTCGACGGCATGTCCTATTCGGTGCGCTCGCGGGAGACTGTCGGCATCGTCGGCGAATCCGGCTGCGGCAAGAGTGTCACCGCGCTTTCGGCGCTGCGGCTGATCCCGACACCGCCGGGCCGGATCGCCGGCGGCCGCGTGCTGCTGGAGGGCCGCGACCTGCTGCAGCTCGGTGAAGCCGATATGCGCCAAGTGCGCGGCAACGCGATCTCGATGATTTTCCAGGACCCGATGACCTCGCTCAATCCGGTGCTGACCATCGGGCAGCAGATCGCAGAGATCGGCATGCTGCATCAGGGACTGAGCCGCAAGTCGGCGCTCGACCGCGCGGCGGAGATGCTGCGCGTGGTGCATATCCCGGATCAGCGCCGCCGGCTGGAGGAATATCCGCACCAGCTTTCGGGCGGCATGCGGCAGCGCGTGATGATCGCGATCGCGCTGACCTGCAGCCCCAAGGTGCTGATCGCCGATGAGCCGACAACGGCGCTCGACGTCACCATCCAGGCACAGATCCTCGATCTCCTGGTGGAGCTGCAGGAGAGCACCGGCACCGCCATAGTGATGATCACCCATGACCTCGGCGTGGTCTCGGAGATGGCGCAGCGCGTCGTGGTGATGTACGCGGGCCAGAAGATCGAGGAGGCGCCGGTCGGCGCTCTCTTCGAAGCGCCGCTGCATCCCTACACCTGCGGGCTGCTGGCGGCGAGCCCGCGCTTCGCCGAGGAGCGAAACGAGGCCGGGCATCGCCGTCCGCTCGCCGAGATTTCCGGCACCGTGCCGCCGCTCACCAATCCTCTGCCAGGCTGTCGCTTCGCGCCGCGCTGCCCGCTGGCCGAGGAGCATTGCCGGAGGGCGCCGCCGCCGCTGGTCGAGCGCCGGCCCGGTCATTGGGCGGCGTGCTGGCACGCGGGTGAAATGCCGCCGGTCCCGCATGCCTGAGAAGACCCGCACCGGACCGCTGCTCGCGGTCGAGAAGCTCAGCAAGCACTATACCGTCGGCAAACGCCTGTTCGGCGGCGGCGGCGTGGCGCTGCGCGCCGTCGATGGCATTTCCTTCCATATCAACCGCGGCGAGACTTTCGGCCTCGTCGGCGAGAGCGGCTGTGGCAAGTCCACGGCCGGCAAGGCGATCCTGCGCCTCGTGGAACCCACCGCCGGAAGCGTCCGCCTCGATGGCGTCGAGATCACCGCCCTCTCCCGCCGCGCGCTTCACGAGCAGCGGCGCAACATGCAGGCGATCTTCCAGGACCCCTTCGCCTCGCTCAATCCCAAGATGACCGCGGCCGCGATCGTCAACGAGCCGTTCGTCAACTACCGCCTGTTCTCGCGCCGGGAGCGCGCCGAGCGCGTGGCGGCGCTTTTCGCCAGAGTAGGCCTGCGGCCCGATCACATGCGGCGCTATCCGCATGAGTTCTCCGGCGGCCAGCGCCAGCGCCTCGGCATCGCCCGGGCGCTGGCGCTAGAGCCAAAGCTGGTGATCGGCGATGAGCCGGTCTCTGCCCTCGACCTCTCAGTGCAGGCCCAGGTGATCAATCTGATGGTGCGCCTGCAGGAGGAGCTGGGTCTCAGCTATCTCTTCATCGCGCATGATCTCGCCGTCGTGCGGCACATCAGCGACCGCATCGCCGTCATGTACCTCGGCCGCATCGTCGAGACGGCGTCGGCCCGGATCTTGTTCGCGACGCCGGCCCACCCTTATACAAGGATGCTGCTCGCCTCCGTGCCCTCCGCCGGCTCGCGCGGCCGAGAGCGGCGCCGAATGGTGCTGCGCGGCGAGCCACCCAGCCCCCTGTCGCCGCCAAGCGGCTGCCCCTTTCATCCGCGCTGCCCCGAGGCGGTGACACGCTGCCGCGTGGAGACGCCGCTGCTCCGCGAGGTCGGCGCCGGCCACCTTGCCTCCTGCCACCTGGCCGGCGGCGTGGCTCTCGAGACTGCGACCGGACCTGAGGCCGGCGCTACCGGTTGAGATCGATCGCGTAGGTCGCCTTGAAGTCGCGATGGCCGGAGGCGATGTGCGCCTGCATCGCGCGCGCGGCCTTGCGCGGGTCGTTCTCACGCAGCGCCTTGATAAGCTCCTCGTGCTCGCCCAGCACCCGCACCGGGCGGCCGGGAATCGAGCCCAGGAGATCGAAGGGGTATTTCGCCCAGAGCACGCGCACGAACTCCAGCGTGTGCGGCATGTTGGCGTGCTCGTAGAGGCGGAAGTGAAAGCGGAAATTGCTGCCGCGCACGGTCTCGCGCACGCCGCGGGCGAGCGCGTCGCGGATGTCGTCGTTGATCTCCACCAGCACCTGCAGGTCGGCGGGCTTTATGCGCTTCGCCGCCGCCGCCGTGAGCTTGCCTTCCAGCGTCATTCGCAGATCGAAGAGCTCGTCCGCGTGCTCGATCTGGAACGGCGCCACTACGGCGCCGCGATGGGAGGAGACGTGCACGTAGCCTTCGGCTTCGAGCAGCCGCAGCGCCTCGCGCACCGGCGTGATCGAGACTTCCAGCATCTTGGCGATCTCCGCCTGCTTCAGCTTCTGGCCGCGCACCACCACGCCGGCGATGATCTGCTCGCGCAGCAGCTCGGCGACCTGGTGCTCCTTGGTCTGAATGGCAGGGATTTTCCAGTTCGGCCCCGTAGCGCGGGTCGAAGGGACGGCGAGCTTCAGCGCCTCCCCCGGCTTCTTGGCTGCAAGCCCAAGCGGGAGGGCCGCCCGAGGCACGCGTTCGTGCTCCTGTTCATGCTTGCGCGACACGGCCGGCCTTATACCATTGCTGTTGCGCTATGCAACATGGACGCCTCCTGGAACCGCCTTCAGGGCGGCGACTCGCGATTCAGGCGTCGCGCTCGAACTTCGGCAGCGTCACCTCCTCGGTGACCGGCTCGAAGACCACATGGACGGGGTCGCCGATCTCCGCCGGTGCGCCCACTAGGTTGCTCACCATGATCGGCCCTTCTTTGAGCCGGATCAGGCAGACGCGGTAGGGCAGCTCCTTGGCGAAGCCGGGCCAATAGGCGCGGTGGAACTCGACCCAGGATTCGAGCGTGCCGCGACCGCTCACCGGCTGCCAGTCCTGCCTGTCGCTGAGGCATTTCGGGCAGACCGGCGAGGCTGGGAAATGTACGTCGCCGCAGGCGGCGCAGGCCTGCGCCGAAAGCCGTCGCGCTTTCGCATGTTCCCAGAATCCGCGGGTCAGATCGTTGATGACCGGCAGCGGCTTGTCGTAGCCGGTCGCTTTCGGGCCGGCGGAAGAACTGCCATAGCTCATGTGTCCGCTCCCTCAGCCGCGTGTGTAGATGATCGAGCGGGTGCAGGGTGTCGCCTGCACGTATTGCACGACCTCGCAGTCGGCCACCTGGCGCGCGCCGCATTCGCCGCGCAGCTGGCGCACCGCCTCGACATTGAGGGCCCAGCCCTGCATGTAGGAGTTGGACAGGTGGCCGCCGTCGGTGTTTGTGGGGAGCCTGCCGCCCACCTTGAGCGCGCCGCCCTCGACGAAGCGGCCACCCTCCCCGCGCGGGCAAAAGCCCAGCCCCTCGAGGCTGAACAGCACCGTCGGACTGAAGTTGTCGTAGGCCATCAGCGCGTCGACCTCCCCGGTGCCGATGCCCGACATCGCCGTCGCCTGCTCGCCTGCCACCTTCACCGCGTCGTACCAGAAGTCGAAATCGAAATTGCCGATCGCCGAATGGCTGAACGAATCGAGGCCGCCGAAACCGCTCATCAGCACCGGCCGCTTGCGCCCGTCCCGCGCGCGCTCGGGCGAGGTGACGATGACACAGACCGAGCCGTCGTTGATCAGGCAGTAGTCGAGGAGCCGGAGCGGCAGCACGATCGGCCGCGCCGTCTCGTGATCCTCGATGGTGATAGGCTTCTTCATCACCGCGTTGGGATTGAGGCAGGCGTGATGACGGATCGCCACCGAGACCTCGGCGAGCTGCCGCGTGGTGGTGCCATAGAGTGCCATATGGCGCCGGAACATCATGGCGTGCGAGGCGCCGGGAGAGGTCATGCCCCAGGGATCCCAGACCGAGGCCATCTCCTCGCCGCCATAGTTCACCCGGCGCGAGCGGCCGATGTTGCTGTAGAGAAGCGCCACCATCTTCGCCTGGCCGGTGGCGACCGCGATTGCCGCCTCGATGAGGCCGATGCCGGACATCCGCCCGTGCGGCGGCAAGGTGAGCGACCAGCCGGGATCGATGCCGAGCACTTCACCCATGCGCGCGTAATAGGGAATTCGGCAGACGACGAGACCGTCCACCTCGCTCTTGTCGATGCCGCCATCCTCCAGCGCCGCCTTGAAGGCGCGCGCGGCGAGGCCGTACTCGTCGGTTTCGGGAAAACTGCCATAGGCGGTGTTGCCGACGGCGATCACCGCGGCGCGGTTGCTGAGCGATTTGGCTTCGTTTCGCACGCTCGTCCTTTCGACCCCTGGCGGACGACCTCGCCCGGATAATGCATTCTTTGATGCATACTGAGACCGCTCGCCCGAGAATGTCAAGCCATCCCTCAAGCCACTGATATCACGTAATCTATTGAACTTGAAAGATATTATGGTGACCTTCCGGTCGGGGAAGCCCTCTCGCACGGCATGCGAAATGCATTCTCCGTCGAGAGAATGAGCGAGCAGCGTCCTGGCGCGCCCGGCCTCCTAGGACCAGAGCGGCGCGTTCACGTCCTGGCCGAAATAGGCGTGCTCGAGACGGTTCGGGAGATCGCTCTCGTCGGTCCCGGCCTGCAGCACGATGGTGCCGCGCGCCAGCGCATAGACGCGATCGGCGAGCGCCAGTGCCTTCTCGATGAGCTGCTCCACCAGCAGGATCGCGGTTCCCGCCTCGCGGAGCTTGCCAGCGGCGGCGAGCACGCGGTCGACGAGCACCGGCGAGAGCCCGGCGGAGGGCTCGTCCAGCATCAGCAGCCGCGGCTTTCCCACCAGCCCTTGCGCCACCGCCAGCATTTGCTGCTGTCCGCCGGAGAGCGTGCCGGCGCGATCGTGCCGCTTCGCCGCGATCTCCGGGAAGAAGGCGAGCGCCTCCTCGACCCGGGCGGCGCGCTCCCGTCGCGTCAGCGCATATCCGGCCAGCAGCAGGTTGTCGAGCACCGAGAGATGGGTGAAGACGCGGTGTCCCTCGATCACGTGGATGAGGCCCGCCCGCACGGTATCGCGCGGCCCGGCACCGGCGAGATCGGTTCCGCCGAAGCGGACGCAGCCGGTGCGCGGCAGCAGTCCCGAGACCGCCCGAAGCAGGGTCGACTTGCCCGCGCCGTTCGGCCCCAGCAGCGCGACGATCTCCCCCTCACCTACCGCCATGTCGACGTCGCGCAGCACGTCGATCTTGCCATAGCCGGCGGAGAGGCCGGTGATCTCCAGCAGCGGCTTAGGCGCCGAGATAGGCATTGACGACCTCGCGGTGGGAACGGATCTCGGCTGGCGTCCCGGCCGCCAGCACCTTGCCGAGATTGAGCACGGTGACATGGTCGCAGATGTCGAAGATCAGATCCGCATGATGCTCGACCAGCAGCACGCCGGTGCCTTGCCGGCTGATGGCGACGATCAAGCCGCCGAGGCGGCGGATCTCCTCGGCGGAAAGCCCCGCCGCCGGCTCGTCCAGCAGCAGGAAGGCCGGCCGCAGCATCAGCGCCCGCGCGATCTCCATGAAGCGTAGCTCGCTGTGCTGCAGCCGGTCGGCGCGCACGCCGGCGAGCTGATCGAGCCCCACGCTGCTCAGCGCGCGCATCGCCGCCTCCTGCAGCGCCGCCTCGTCACGCCGATGGCGCGGCAGCGAGAAGAGCGACTCCGCGAAACTGCCGCGGCCGGCGATGGTGCCGCCGATCATCACGTTCTCCAACACGCTGGCAGCGCCGATCAGTCGCGGCGTCTGGAAGGTGCGCGCGATGCGGTGGCCGGCACGCAGCTGGGGCGCTTTCGCCGGCAGCACCGACGCGCCGAGGCGCGCTTCGCCTCCCTGCGGCGCGTAGTAGCCGGAGATCACATTGAGCGTCGTGGTCTTGCCGCTGCCATTGGGGCCGATGAGGCCATGCACCTCGCCCGGCTGGATGGCGAGGTCCAGCCCGTCGATCGCGCGCACGCCGCCGAAGCTCAGCGCGATCCCCTTCAGGGTCAGCGGCTCACGGTCGCCACTGTGCCCGAGCACGCGCGGCAGGATGTCCGGCCGCGGCGCGATCTCGCGATGCCGCTCGAGGGGGCGGCGGTTCCTGAAGTCCAGCATGTCGGCGATGCCGCCGGGGAGCGCAAGCACGATCGCCAGCAGCAGCGCCGCGTAGAGGAAGGTCGACCACGCCACCAGGGGCGCCGCGAATTCCGGCAGGACCGTCAGGATGATGGTGCCGAGCAGGGGGCCCAGGATCGAGCCGCGGCCACCGATCAGGATGGCGATGAAGAACAGCACCGAGAGATCGAAGGTGAAGGCGTCGGGCGTGATATAGGTCTGCAGCGAGGCGAAGAGCCCGCCCGCCACCGCCGCCACCGCACCGCTGAACAGGAAGACGGTCATCAGCAGGCGCGGCTTGGAGATGCCGGAGGCTTCCGACGCCACCTCGGCGTCGCGGATCGCTACCAGGGCGCGGCCGAAGCGGCTGCCGGCGATGTTGGCGGTCATCCAGGTGCAGATCGCCGCGCAGCCGAGACAGAGATAGTAGAAGCCCCACGGGCCGTCGAAGGGCGCCGGGAAGACCGGCCCGGGAACGCCGATGCCGCCGCCGGTGACGTCGCGCCAGGCCAGCGCCACCTGGGTCACGATGGTGGCGAAGCCGAGGGTGGTCATGGCGAAATAGAAGGTGCGCAGCCGCAGCGCCGGGAGCCCGATGATCAGCCCGAAGACCGCGCCCGCCACGCCGGCGAGCGCCAGCGCCAGAAAGGGCGGAACCACCGGCAGCACGTTGCCGGCGGCGAGCACGCTGGTCACGTAGGCACCGAGCGTCAGCAGCGCCACCCAGCCGATCGCGATCTGGCCCGCGAATCCCACCACGAGGTTGAGCGCGGAAACCAGCACCCAGTAGACGCAGGCCCGGGTCGCGATCACGCCGAGATAGTTGTCGCCGAGCAGCGGCAGGCAGACCCCGGCAGCGCCGATCGCCAGGAACGGCCAGAGCGTCTCCATCCGGCCGAGCCAGCGCGGAGCCTGGATTCGCGCGCGTGAGATCGGGGGCGTGGCGGCGTCCATCAGACCCGACGCGTGACGGCAGCACCGGCGAGACCCTCAGGCCGCGCCAGCAGCACGATGATGAAGACGACGAAGACTGCGACGGACGCGAAGATGCCGCCGAAGAGGAAGTTGGCGGCCTGCTGGAAGAGACCGAGAGCGAGACCGCCGACGAGGGCACCGCGGTTGCTTCCCATGCCCCCGAGCGCCACCGGCACGAAGCCGTAGAAATTCAGCATCGGCCCGTTGCCGAAGAAGGCGAGCAGCACCTCGCCGCCGGCGAAGCCGGCCAGAACGCCGATCCCGCCCGCAAGGGCGTAGCTCGTCATGCGCAGCGACTGCTCGGGCAGGCCGAGGGCGCGCGCTGCATAATTGTCCTCGGCGATCGCCAGGAAGGCGCGACCGATCAGGGTATGACGGTAGAGCAGCTCCAGCCCGATGATGACCACGGCGCAAGCCAGCACCGGCAGCCAGAACTGCTGATCCACGAGGCCGGGACCGATGGAGATGAGACGCGGAAACGGCTTTGACTCGGTACCCCATTCGATGGCGGTGAACTGCTGGATCATCAGCGCGAAGGCAAGGGTGGAAAGCACGTAGAGATGCTGCTCGAGGCTCTTCAGCACGGGACGGACGGTGACGATCTCGGTAACGACGCCGATCGCCGCCCCGCCGGCGAGGGTGAGGACGAGCCCCATCCACACCGGCAGGCCGAACCGCGAGATGAACAGCGCGCCGAACACGCCGCCCAGCATCCCCAGCATCCCCGCGGTGAAACTGAACACCCGCGAGGCCGTGAACATCACATTGTAGGTGATGCCGATCAGCGCGTAGACGGCGCCTACGGCCAGGCCGTAGGAGATGATCGACTCGAGCATCGGCTTAGGTGTAGCCGGGCGCGATCTTGAAGGAGCCGTTCCTGAAGGAGTTCGCCTCCACGAAAACGAGATCGTTGTCGGGATAGCCGTTGTGGTTTTCCGGCGTCCAGGTGATATCGCCGAAAACGCCCGGCCAATCCTTGAGCTTGTTCCAGTAGCCGGCGATCTCCTTCGGCTCGCTGCCGGCGGCCTTCACCGTCTCGGCGATGAGCTTGGCGGAGTCATAGCCGAGCGCGATCCACCAGAGCAGCGTGTCGGTCATCTCGATCTTGGCTGCGCTGATCTTGTCGACGAAAGCCTGGGTGCGCGCCGGCAGCTTGCCGCTGGCGTCGTAGCTGCAGCTGCGGAAGTTGTTGGCGTAGACCTTGTTCCAGTTATCCGGCTTCTCGAGCAGCGCGCGGGTCTGGCCGGAGCCCAGCGTCGTCTGGCCGACCACCGGCACGTCCCAGCCCATCTGGCCGCGCGTGTTGAGGATGCGGGCAAGGAAGCCGGCATTGACGCTCCAGGGCATGATGACCTGGGCGCCGGCATCGCGCATGCGCAGCAGCTCCGGCTTGAGGTCGGGATTACTGGCGTCCACCTCGCCCTGATAGACGATCTCGGCGCCGCCCTGCTTCAGCAGCGGCACATAGGCATCGACCGAGGCGGTGCCGTATCCCGTGGTGTCGCCGATCACCGCGACCTTCTTCAGCTTCATCACGCCCAGCACGTAGCGGTTGGCGGAGGCGCCGATCTGCTGATTGGTGGGCGCGTTGCGGAAGCAGAGCGGATACTTCTTGGGATCGGTCAGCGAGTCGACGAAGCAGGGGTGCAGCTGAACGGCACCGTCGCGCGCGAGAAGCGGCGTTGCCGCCAGCGCCTCGCCGGAATTGAGCGGGCCGTAGATCACGTTGACCTTCTGCCGGCTGACCAGCTCCGCCACGCCGTTCACGGCCTTGGTGGGATCGCTCTGGGTGTCGCGAACGATCAGTTCCATCTGGCGGCCATTGATGCCGCCGGCCGCGTTGACCTCCTCGACCGCGAGCTGGGTGCCGCGATTGATCGCGACGCCGGTCGAGGAACTCGGGCCGGTCAGAGCCGGCAGGAATCCGATCTTGATCGGATCGGACGCGGCGATGGACGGTCGCGGAAACCCTGCCGCCAGCGAGACCACGCCCGCGGCAGAACCGGCCAGAATGCGACGACGGGTAATCGACATCTGCTTCCTCCCACAGTCTCATTTTATGGACTTAATATTTTATATCGTACCGATGCCGCCTCTCTGCGGCAACAGCTTGTTGGTCTCCGAGCGAGACATTCAGAAATTTTTTCCGGCCGTCTCATGCTCAAAACTCGACATGAAAAACATGTGAGGCAAACGCGAAGGCATTCGCTATCGACGTCATCGGGCGTCGCGCGATCGTACGATCGGAAGATGAAATCCCTGATGCCGGCACTCCGATTTTTCTCTCATCGCATTGTGCGACCCTCCTGTCTTGGCGTCGTCGCGCTCAGCGTCCCTTGAATCGCGGCTTGCGCTTCTCGTTGAAGGCGGCGACGCCCTCGCGGCGATCCTCGGTCGGCACCATCCGGTTATAGGCCTCGATCTCCAGCATCATGCCGGAGCGAAGATCCATTTGCAGGCCGTGATGGATCGAGTGCTTCGCCTGGCGGACCGAGATCGGCGCGTTCTCGGCGATGCGCTGGGCGCGATCGAGGGTCTCCTGCAGCAGCGTCGCCGGCTCGCAGAGTCGATTGACGACACCCCAGGCGAGGGCGTCCGCCGCCGAGATCGGCTCGCCGCCGAGGATGATCTCCTTGGCGCGTCGCTCGCCGACGATGCGCGGCAGCGTCTGGGTACCGGCGCCGCCGGGCATGATGCCGATGGTGACCTCGGTGAGGGCGAAGCGCGCGGTTTTCGACGCGTAGGCGAAATCGCAGGCCAGCGTCAGCTCGCAGCCGCCAGCATAGGCGGCGCCATTCACCGCGGCGATGACCGGGATCGGACAGTCGATGATGGCGCGCATCATGCGCTCGAAGACGCGGTGCTGCTTCAGCCAGTCCTCGTCGGACATGCCGCGCCGCTCCCTAAGATCGGCGCCGGCGCAGAAGATCCGCTCGCCGGCGCCGGTCAGCACCACCGCCCGGGCAAGCGAGGGATCGACCTCGAAGGCGGCGAACGCCTCGGTCAGCTCATGGCCCATGCGGGTGTTGAGGGCATTCGCCACCGCAGGCCGGTTCAGCGTCACCTGGACCAGGTGCTCGCGCGGCCGCTCGACCAGCAATGTTTCATAGTCGGTTTTCATCGGCTCTTGCTCCGATGCAGGATTTCCTCGTTGTGCTCGCCGAGCTTCGGCGCTTTGCGCTCGAATTCCGGCCGCTTGCCGTCGAAGGAGAGCGGTATTCCCATCAGGGAGAGTGTGCCGTCGGGCGACTTCTGGATCATGCTCAGCGCCGCGGTCTGCGGATGCCTCACCACCTGATCGAGGGTCTGCAGCGGCGCGCAGGGGATGCCATCCGCTTCCAGCCGCGGCAGCCAGTAGTCCGACTTGTGGCGCGCGAAGACCTTCTCCAGGAGCGGGATCAGCTCGGCACGGTTGACGACGCGATCCTTGTTGGTGCGGAAGCGCGGGTCCTCGGCGAGCTCGGGCTGACCGATCATCTTAGCGAGGCGGCGGAAAAGATTGTCGTTGCCCGCCGCCACCATGATATGGCCGTCGGCCACCGGAAAGGCCTGATAGGGCACGATCTCCGCCGTGCCGGAGCCGCGCCGCTTCGGCAGGTTGCCGGAGGCGAGATAGGCGGCGGCGGGCGTGGTCATCCAGGCGAGCGCCGTCTCGTAGAGCGAGGTGTCCACCACGCCGCCGCGCCCGTTGGCGTGCCGTTCGTTGAGCGCCGCCAGGATGCCGATCACCGCCCACATGCCGGTGGCGAGATCGACCATGGAGACGTTGACGCGAACCGGCGGCCGGCCATCCTCGCCGAGAATGCTCATGATGCCGCCGAAGGCCTGCATGAGCGGGTCGTAGCCCGGCCGCTCCCGCAGCGGCCCCTGCGCGCCGAAGGCACCGAGATTGCAATAGACCAGCGACGGCTTCAGCGCCACGAGCTCGGCGCCACCCAGCCCGTACTTGTCGATAGCGCCGAATTTCAAGTTGTGCAGCACCACGTCGACGCTCTCGCGGATGAAGGCGATGAGCTTCTTCACCTCCTCGGGATTGCCGAGATCGACGGTGATGCCGCGCTTGCCGCGGTTCACCGAATGGAAAGTGGTGGCGGCCCCTTCGGCGAACGGCGGACCCCAGTCGCGGGCATAGTCGCCGGTGCGCGGATTCTCCAGCTTCACCACCGTAGCGCCGAGCTCGCCCAGGATCATGCCGGCATAGGGCGCGGCGATGCTGTGGCCGATCTCCAGCACGGTGACGTCCTTCAGCGGCTTCGTGCTCGACATCTCAGACTCCCGCCTTGGCGCGCCGCCGCGCCGTCGCCGCCGCGTCGAGGCTGCGGCCGTCCTTGGCAATGACCACGCCATAGGATGCCTCGGCCGCTGCGGCGCTCACGTAGCCGTTGACGACGTCTTCCAGCACCAACTCCGCCGGCCGTTGCAGCGGATCGCCATAGCCGCCTGCGCCCGCCGGCTGGATGCTGACGCGGTCGCCCGCGCCGAGCACCGCCTGCTTGCCCTTGGCCGGCAGGCTCTCGCGTCGGCCATCGGCGTGCTCGACGATGGAGACGAAGCAGGTACCCGCCTTGCCGCCCAGCACGCCCGCCGGCGCCACGCGGCCGCGCTCGGCGATCACCGTGCAGGTCGCCTCCTCGTAAAGGACTCGATAGGTGCGCCGTGCCGCCAAGCCACCGCGCCAGCGGCCGGGACCGCCGGTATCGGGAACAATCGCCCATTCCTCGAGGCGAAGCGGCGTCGTGTGCTCGATGAGCTCCACCGGCGTAGCGCCGGTATTGCCGACATAGACGCGGATCGCGTTGACGCCGTCCTTGTCGGACCTAGCGCCCATGCCGCCCGCATGCACGTCGATGAAGGAGACATAGCGGCGGCGCAGCGCGTGGCTTCGCTCGTTGTCGGGATCCTCGCCGGAGAAGATGCCGGAGCAGGCAGCGCAATGGCTCTGGCCGATGACACGCTCCGGCACTGCCTGCGCCAGCGCCCGCAGCAGCAGGTCGATGACGCGCGGCGAGGTCTCGGTATTGCCGCTCACCACCGAGGCCGGATAGGTGCAGTTCAGCACGGTCCCTTCCGGCACGATGATCTCGATCGGCCGGTAGCAGCCCTGATTGATCGGAATGGCGGCGTCGGTGATCGCCTTCACCGTGAACCAGGTGCTGTTGCAGGTGACCGCGAAGGGGCAGTTGATGCCACCCCGCACCTGCTTCGCGGTGCCGGTGAAGTCGAAGATCATGCGCTCGCCGGCGACGGTGACCTTGACCTTGATCGGGATGAGATCGGCCTCGGCACCCACCGGCTCGACGAGATCGCCCGCCTCGTAGACGCCGTCCGGAATGCGGGCGATCTGCGCCCGCATCAGCCGCTCGGAATGGTCGAGGGACTCCGCCATCGCCTGGCGCAGGTTCTCGGGCCCGTACTTGCGGGCGAGCGCCACGATGCGGCGGTCGCCGACATATGTCCCGGCATACTGCGCCTTGATGTCGAGAACGCGGCTCGCGGGATCCCGCGTGTTCTGCACGATGAGATTGAGGAGGTCGCCGACCGGCTCGTCGTTCCGATAGAGCAGCACCGGCGGGATGCGGATCCCCTCGCCGAAGATGTCCCAGGTGTCCGGCGTGAAGCTGCCGGGCGCCTGACCGCCGATGTCGGACCAGTGGCCGCGGGTCATCGAGAAGGCGATGATCTTGCCGTCGAGAAAGATCGGCCGGGTGAACTGCACGTCCGGCTGATGGTTGCCGCCGCCGAGATAGACATCGTTGCTGAGGATGACGTCGCCGGGCCGGAGCTTCTCGATGCCGATCGCCTCCACCGAGGCCCGCGTCGAGATGACCGCAGAGCCCAGCATGGTCGGAATGTCGTTGCCCTGCGCCACCAGCTGCATATTGGCATCGAAGATCGCCGCCGAGGCGTCGCCGCCGGAATGGATGATCGGGCTCGCCGCCGTCCGCATCATCGCGATCTTCATCTCGCGGGCGACGGCGTAGAGACCGCTGCGGATGATCTCGTAGGTGATCTTGTCCATCGGTCTAGTGCCCGAAACCCAAATGCTTTGACGCTTTCTTTGCACCCGTCATGCCCGGCCTTGTGCCGGGCATCCACGACGTCGCGGCAAACTCGTGGAGGGCCGGGTCAAGCCCGGCCATGACGGCCTCTGATACCTCAGACTCGCCATCGATCACCGCTAGCTCCCTTGCTTCACGATGAGGTTCTGCTCGCCATCGACCGTGGCGCGCCAGCCGGCGGGAAATACCAGGCTCGAGCTCTGCTCCTCGATGACGGTCGGCCCTGCGAGTTCATGCCCGGGCCGCAAATCCCCGCGGCGATAGGCCGGCAGCCGCACCGGCATACTGTCGATGGTGATGCTGCGCCGGCGATAGGGCTTCGGCGTCTCCGCGCCGCACCCGCCGCTGTCCAGCTTCGGGCCGGGTGTCGTCATCACCGCCTGCAGGCGGAGATTGACCAGACTGATCGGCCGGTCGGGCTGAGTGAAGTTCCAGTGGCGGCGATGCTCCGCCTCGAAGGCGCGTGCCAGCGCGGGCGCGGTCTCCGCCGTCACCGGTCCCTCGGGCACGTCGATCATCAGGGATTCCGCCTGACCGAGGTAGCGGCAGTCGGCCCGCAGCCGACGGGCGACATCGCCGGGTGCGATGCCGGCCTCGCGGAAGAGCGTGTCGGCCTGGGCGTCGAGCTGGCGGAAGCGCTCGGCAAGGTCGGCGGACGCGATGTCGTCGAGGTTCTTCAGCACCGGCAGCTGCAGATCGTAGGTCTGGTCGGCGACCAGCATCCCGAAGGCGCTGAAGAGGCCGGGCATCTGCGGCACCACAACGGTCGGGATCTCGAGCTCGCGGGCGAGCTCGATGGCGTGCACCGGCCCGGCGCCGCCATAGCAGATATAGGCGAACTCGCGCGGGTCGTAGCCGCGCTCCACCGTCATCAGGCGGATCGCCTGTGCCATCGACGCGTTGGCAACGGCGCGCACGATCTGCGCCGCCTCGACGATGCTGCGGCCCAAGGGACGCGCGAGCTTCTGCTCGACGACCCGATGGGCCGCATCGATATCGAGCGGAAAGGTGCCGCCGAGGAAGCTTTCGGCGTCGAGATAGCCGAGGATCACGTTGCAGTCGGTGACGGTGGGGTTGTCGCCGCCGCGGCCATAGCAGGCGGGACCGGGATCGGCGCCGGCGCTCCGCGGTCCCACATGGATGCCGCCACCGTCATCGACCCAGGCGATCGAGCCACCGCCGGCGCCGATCGATTCGATGTCGATGGTGGGGAAGCGCACCGCGTAGCTGTGCAGCAAGCCAGAATTGCGGGTCTCCGCCCGGCCATCGCGCACCAGCGACACGTCGAAGGTGGTGCCACCCATGTCGCCCGTGATGGCGTTGGCGAGGCCGAGGCGCTGACAGAGTTTCGCCGCCGCGGTGACCCCGCCGGCGGGACCCGATTCCAGCAGCGACACCGGCCGGAGCGCCGCCACCGCCGGCTTCGCGAGACCGCCGTTCGACTGCATGAACAACACCTCGCCCGGCACGCCCGCCGCGCTCACCCGGTTGCGGAAGGTGCGGAAGTAGTGGCCACATTTCGGGCCCAGCATGGCGTTGATGACGGTGGTGCTGGTGCGCTCGTACTCGAACATCTCGGGATTGACGTCGCAGGAGGCGGTGACGAAGCGGCCATCGAGCCGCCGCCGCAGCGTCTCCAGCATCTGCCGCTCATGGGCGGGATTGGCGTGCGAGTTGATGAAGCAGACGGCGACCGCCTCGACGGCCTCGTCGGCGAGCCCCTCGGCGACCGCCTCCGCCGCCTCCGCCGTCAGCGGCTCGGCCACCGTGCCGTCGAAGAGCACGCGCTCCTCGGCCTCGCGGCGGAGCGCGCGCGGCACCAGCGGCAGCGGATTGGTGAAGAAGAGGTCGTAGAGATCCGCGCGGTCGTGACGCGACACCCGGCGGATCTCCAGGATATCGCGGAACCCCTTGGTGGTGACGAGGGCGGTGCGTGCCCCCTTCCCCTCCACCAGCAGGTTGGTCGCGATGGTGGTGCCATGGCCGATGAAGCCCACCTCACGGCCCTGGGCGCCGCTCACCTCGAGAATGCGAGCGATACCGTTGAGCGCACCTTCGACGGGATCTGCCGGCGTGGTCGGCACCTTGGCGGTCCAGACCCTTCCCTCGGCATCGTCGAGCAGAACGACATCGGTGAAGGTGCCGCCGACGTCGATGCCGATCCTCTTCATGCCTGCGCGCGCTCCATCCCACAGCGGCCCGTTCGCGCGAGCCGCGTCAAGAAAACGTTTCCAAATTGGTATCGCAGGCCGGCGCAGGCGTCAACCGACGCGACCCGCGAACAAGCTGGGCGACTGCTCTATCTTGGCGGCGGGCCGCAGGAGTTGCGCAGCACCAGCTCAGCGGGGAAGACGATCCGGCGCGGCGGCCCCTTGCCGCCGTTGGCGATGCGGTCGAGGAGCGTGTGGGCGGCTGCTTCGCCGAGCTCGCGGAAGCTCCAGTGGATGACGGTGATCGGCGGCGTCGCCAGGCGGGCGAGGTCGGTGTCGTTGCTGCCGATCAGTGAGATGTCCTGGGGAATCCTGAGCCCGTGGGACTGGATCGCGCGCAGCGCGCCGCTCAGCATGTTGATGCCGCCGCAGATGATGGCGGTCGGCCGGTCGGCGAGGCTCAGCAGCGCCGAGGCCTCGAGGAAACTCGCATCGGCGGAGAAGCCGCCGCTGCGCAGCAGCGTGGGATCGAGGGCAATCCCGCGCGCGGCGTGAGCCTCCTGATAGCCGTGGATGCGCTCGCGGGCAGGATAGACGGTGGCGGTGCCGGTGATGAGGGCGATGCGGCGATGGCCGAGATCGAGCAGATAGTCGGTGCCGCGACGCAGCCCGTCCCGGTGATTGACGGTCATCGCGTCGAGCTCCGGCGGCGTCTCGCGGTCGAGAAGCACGATCGGATAGGACTGGTGCTGGCGGGCGCGCATCAGATCGGCGTCGGCCTCGTTCGCCGTGGTCATGATGAGGCCGTCGATCCGCCGGCGTCCCAGCAGGTTCAGCAGCTCGAGCTCGCGCTCCTTGCGATCGTCGGAGCAGGTGATGATGAGGGCGTAGCCCGCCTCGTGCAGAACCTCCTGGGCGGATTTAACGAAGTCGGCGAGCGCCGGCACGGTGATGTCGCGGATCACGATGCCGATGGTCTGCGTCACCCCCTTGCGCATGCTCTGGGCGACCGCGTCGGGCTCGTAGCCGAGCTCGCTGATCGCGAGGGTGACACGGCGACGGATGCGGTCGCTCACCGATTTGTGCCGGTTGATGACGCGGGACGCGGTGCCCAGCGACACGCCCGCCCGGCGCGCCACGTCCTTGATGGTGATCTTGCTCATTCCCCGTTCCCTGCGGCGATGCTGTGTTTCTGTTGCCGTCCGATTTCCGCTTGCGGATTTTCCGCTATGATGAAACGTTTTACCAGCAGGACGTGTGGGGAGGAGCATGGAACGCCAGTCCACCGCGAAGACGATGTGCGGCGTGGTCGCCGACGGCACCGGTGGCCCCGAGGTGCTGCGGCTGGTGGAACGCCCGATCCCGGCACCTGGTGCCGAGCAGGTGCAGGTGCGCGTGCGCGCCATCGGCATCAATCGTGCCGATGCGCTGCAGCGCGCCGGCCGCTATCCGCCCCCGCCCGGCATCAGTGATATTCTCGGCCTGGAGCTTGCCGGCGAGGTGAGCGCGGTCGGTCCCGGCGTCACCGGCTTTTCCCCCGGCAATCGTGTCTTCGGCCTGGTGAATTCCGGCGCCTATGCGGAATATGCCGTCGTGGACCAGGGCCTGCTGGTGCCGATGCCCGCCGGCTGGGACTTCGCCACCGCGGCCTCGGTGATCGAGACCTTCTGCACCGCCAACGAGACGCTGTTCACCCTCGGCGGTCTTGCCGCCGGAGAGAGCGTCCTGATCCATGCCGGCGGCAGCGGCGTCGGCAGCAGCGGGATCCAGATGGCGAAGCGGGCCGGCGCCACCGTCTATGTGACCGCGGGCTCCGCCGCGAAGCTCGCGCGCACGCGGGAGATCGGCGCCGACGCGGGAATCGACTATCGGACCCAGGACTTCGCCGAGGAGGTGCTGCGCCTCACCGAGCGCCGGGGCGTCGACGTCGTCCTCGACTTCATCGGCGCAAGCTATCTGCCGCGCAATCTCGCGGTGCTGCGGCCGCAGGGACGCCTCATCATCGCCGGCGTCATGGGGCCCGCCAGCCATCCCGTCGATACCGGCCCGATCCTGCAGAAGCGGCTCAGGGTGATGGGGTTCACGCTCCGCCCGCAGACCATTCCGGAGAAGCGCGCTATCGTCGCGCGCTTCGCCGAGCGCTGGATGCCGCTGCTGGCCACCGGCGCGATCCGCCCCATCATCCACGGCGTGCTGGCTTTCGCCGAGGTGCGCGAGGCGCATCGCGTCATGGAGGCGAACGAGAATTTCGGCAAGCTGGTGCTGAGCCTTCCCTAAGCACTCGGATCTCCCGGTATCGCGCTCGCAACTCCCGGCGCCCTCGAGCGTTCACTGAGGGTCACAGCCATCGGTGGAGCGAGCCATGAAGGATCTGACGGATACGGCGTCGACGGGTGCAGCCTCGGTATTAAGCGGCGACAAGGATGCGGCGGGCCATACGGTGAAGGTGGTGAAGGACGCTGCCGAGCGCGCCAGGGGCCGGGCAGCGGAACTGGGCAGTGAAGCCTACGGCCGCAGCAGAGAGATCGCACGACAGCTCGGCGAGGAGCCGGTCAGGACCGCGCTCATCGCCGGCACCGTCGGCGTGCTGATCGGCTTCCTGCTGGCGCGGCGCTGAGCCGCCGGTGCGGAAACGAAGGCGGCGACGGCCGCTGCCGCTGCCGCTCACGCTGACCGATCTGACACTGCACTCCTGGGAGACCATCCTCCGGCGGAGCCTCCTGATGGCGCAGGGAACCTGCTCCGCGCGCGAATATCGTCGCATGGTGAGCGAGAAAGCCGACGCGGTCTACCGCTCCGCTTGCTCGCTCCTCAGCAATCGCGGACCGGATGCGATGGCAAGAGCGCTTGCGCCCTGGCACCGCAAGGTTGCGGCGAACGCCCGGCGATTGCGCAGAAGCGGATAGCGACCGCCGCGTCGTGCGGCAATTTGGCGGGTTGGCCGCTTATGCTGCGGCGCTAGATCAGCAAGCAGTCCGTGGCGATGCCGATGAGGCGACGATGTGGTTCGCGGCAATGCTCCCTCGTCAGGGAGCGCGCTTGAGCGCGACGCGGGCGATGCGCCGCGCGCTCATTGTCGCGGCGCCATTGCTGCTGACGGGCTGCCAGCTTGCCGTCCTCGACCCCAAAGGGATCATCGGTCTCGCTGACGAGACGATCCTGGTGGATTCCGTCGCGATCATGCTCGCGATCGTGGTGCCGACGGTGATCGCAACCTTCGCTTTCGCCTGGTGGTTCCGTGCCTCCAATACCAGGGCAATCCATCTGCCGGATTGGGAATATTCCGGCCGCATCGAGCTCATCGTCTGGGGCATTCCGTTGCTTGTCATCATGCTGCTGGGAGGCGTGGCGTGGATCGGCTCCCACCAGCTCGATCCCGCGAAGCCACTGGCCGCGAAGACACCGCCACTCGACATCCAGGCGGTGTCGCTCGATTGGAAATGGCTCTTCATCTACCCGGGCCAGCAGATCGCCAGCGTCAACGAGCTGGTGGTTCCCGCCGGCGTGCCGCTCCACTTCTCGCTGACTTCGGCGAGCGTGATGAACGCGTTCTTCATCCCGCAGCTCGGCAGCATGATCTACACGATGAACGGGATGCGGACGCAACTCAACCTGCAGGCCGACGCGCCCGGCGATTTTCTGGGGCTTTCCGCCCATTTCAGCGGCGACGGCTTCCCTAACATGGAGTTCAGGGTGCACGCGGTGGCGCCGGAGCAGTTTGCCGCCTGGGTCGCGCGCACGCGGCAATCAGGCCCGATCCTCGACGACAAGAGCTACGCCGCGCTCGCGGTGCAGAGCCTCGATACCAGCCCCTTTAGCTACCGGTCGGCGGCCCCCGGCCTCTTCCAGGAGATCGTGGCGCAGCGATTGCCGCCCGGCCCCGGACCCCAGGCGGGCCGGCCGAACCCGAGCGTCTCGCCGCGAACCAAGGATTGACCCCGATGCTGGGAAAACTGACCTGGGCCGCGATCCCCTTCGACGAGCCGATCCCGCTCTTCGCCGGCGCGCTGGTCATCGTGACGATCATCGGCATTCTCGCCTGGATCACGGTCAAGGGATGGATGCCCTATCTGTGGCGCGAATGGATCACCAGCGTCGATCACAAGCGGATCGGCATCATGTACACGCTGCTGGCGATGGTGATGCTGCTGCGCGGCTTTACGGATGCGATCATGATGCGCGCGCAGCAGGCGCTCGCCTTCCGCTCCGAGGGCTACCTGCCGCCGTCGCACTACGACCAGATCTTCTCCGCGCACGGCACGCTGATGATCTTCTTCGTCGCCATGCCCTTCATGATCGGCCTGATGAACTTCGCGGTGCCGCTCCAGCTCGGCGTCCGCGACGTCGCCTTTCCGACGCTCAACTCGGTGGGATTCTGGTTCACCGCCACCGGCGCGCTGCTGGTCAACATCTCGCTGGTGGTCGGCGAGTTCGCGCGCACCGGCTGGCTCCCCTACCCGCCGCTCTCGGAGATCACCTATTCGCCCGGGGTCGGGGTCGACTACTACCTCTGGTCGCTGGAGATATCCGGCATCGGAACCCTGCTCTCCGGGGTCAATCTCGTCACCACCGTCCTCAAGATGCATGCGCCCGGCATGACCTACATGCGGATGCCGATGTTCTGCTGGACGACGCTCGCCTCCAACCTGCTGATCATCGCCGCCTTCCCGGTGCTGACGGCGACCCTCGCCATGCTGCTGCTCGACCGCTACCTGGGATTCCATTTCTTCACCAACGCCGCCGGCGGCAACATGATGATGTTCATGAACCTGATCTGGGCCTGGGGACACCCTGAGGTCTATATCCTGATCCTGCCCGCCTTCGGCATCTTCTCCGAGGTGGTCGCGACCTTTTCCCACAAGCCGCTCTTCGGCTACCGCTCGATGGTCGCGGCGACGATGGCGATCTGCCTCCTCTCCTTCATGGTCTGGCTGCATCACTTCTTCACCATGGGGGCGGGCGCCGACGTCAACGCGATCTTCGGCATTGCCTCGATGATCATCGCGGTGCCGACCGGCGTGAAGCTCTTCAACTGGCTCTTCACCATGTATGGCGGCCGGATCACCTATTCCGTCTCGATGCTGTGGTCGATCGGCTTCATGGTGACCTTCGTGATCGGCGGCATGACCGGCGTGCTGCTGGCGCAGCCGCCGGCGGATTTCCTGCTGCACAACAGCCTGTTCCTGGTCGCCCATTTCCACAACGTGATCATCGGCGGCGTGCTGTTCGGCGCCTTCGCCGGCTACAATTACTGGTTCCCGAAAGCCTTCGGATTCCGGCTGAACGAGGCGCTGGGCAGGGCGGCATTCTGGTGCTGGCTGCTAGGATTCTATCTCGCCTTCATGCCGCTCTACGTGCTGGGCCTCGATGGCATGACACGCAGGATGCAGCACTACGACATCGCCGCCTGGCGGCCCTGGCTGCTGATCGCCGCGGTGGGGGCGGTGGTCATCCTCGCCGGCATCATTCTGCAGATCGCCCAGATGGCGGTCAGCATCCGTCATCGCGAGGAGCTGCGCGACGAGACCGGTGATCCCTGGGACGGCCGCTCGCTCGAATGGTCGACTCCCTCGCCGCCGCCGGCCTTCAACTTCGCGGTGCTGCCGCATGTGGAGAGCGGGGATGCCTATTGGCACATGAAGCAGCGGGCGCGCAGGCAGGCAGGACTCGCGGCGGAGCCCTCCTACGAGCAGATCGAGATGCCGCGCAACAGCCCGACCGGCTTCATCTGCGCCTTCTTCGCGACCTTCATGGGCTTCGCGCTGATCTGGCACATCTGGTGGCTGGTGGGCGTCTCCGCGGCGGGCGCTTATGCCACATTCGTGGTCTTTGCCTGGCGCGATCGGCACGAATATATCGTTCCGGCCGAGGTGGCCGCGCGCATCGACCGCGCCAATCGCGCCATCCGAAGCGCGGCACTCGGGACATTGAGGCCCGCGCAATGAGCGGATTCGACGCCACCGCCGATCGCTGGGAAGCCCGGCCGGTTCAGCTGGTGGAACACACCGCCGGCGAGCTTCTGAGCAAGCGCATCATCGTCGGCTACGGCTTCTGGATCTTCCTCCTCAGCGACATCGTGATGTTCTCCGCCTTTTTCGCGAGCTACGCGGTGCTGATGCATGCCACCGCGGGGGGACCGAGCGGGCGGGATCTGTTCGATCTGCGCAGCACCGGCATCGAAACCGGCTGTCTGCTGCTGTCGAGCTTCACTTGCGGCCTCGCCAGCGTCGGCGCCCAGGCCCGCCGCCCGGTCTGGTTCTATGCCGCGATGGCGGCGACCTTTCTGCTCGGCGCCACCTTCATCGGGCTCGAGGTGCACGAGTTCGCGGGACTCGTCGCCCGCGGCGCCGGCCCGACGCGGAGCGCCTTCCTTTCCGCCTTCTTCACCCTGGTTGGATGCCACGGCCTGCATGTGAGCCTGGGTCTGCTCTGGCTGCTGACGATGATAGCGCAGGTCTTTGCCAAGGGGTTCCGCGCCGATATCCTGCGGCGCGTCCTCTGCTTCAGCCTGTTCTGGCACGCCCTCGACATCATCTGGGTAGCCTTGTTCACCGTAGTCTATCTCATGGGAGTGGCCGCATGAGCCATACCGAGCAGGATCGGGAAGCGACGCATCCGGACATTCCGCCGGGAGACGAGTTCCTGCCGGGCGGGACGGTCGGCGAGGGCGTCAAGAGCTACCTCGTCGGCCTCGGCCTGGCGGCACTCCTGACCGCCGTCTCCTTCTTCATCGCCCGCACCAGCCTGGTCTGGCAGCCGAGCATCCCGGTGGCGCTGGTGGTGCTCGCGGTGGGGCAGATGGGCGTCCATCTCGTCTTCTTCCTCCACATCACCAGCGGTCCCGACAACGTCAACAACGTGATGGCGTTGGCATTCGGCGTGCTGATCGTGCTCTTCATCATCGGCGGCTCGCTCTGGATCATGGGGCATCTCAACGCGAACATGATGCTGCCGATGTCCACGATCATGCAGATGCAGCAATAGACCGCGCCGGTACCGCCCAAGCCCATTGATCGAGCGCTCGAATGTCGCGATAAAGGACCCTGGCAATGACCGCGTGACGCGGCAACGGGAGAGGCGCGATGCAGCTCGGACGGCTCGGGGTCTGGTACAGCATGGACAAGCTCGCCGGGGCGCAGATCCCGCCTTTCCTCGCGACGGTGGAGCGGCTCAACTACAACGCCCTCTGGTATCCTGAATCCCGTGGTTTCGAGTCGATGTCGCTGGCGAGCTTCATGCTCGCCAACACCTCCAAGCTCAAGATCGGCAGCTCGATCGCCAGCATCTACGCGCGCGACGCCTTCACGGCGCGGCGCGGCATGGTCTCGCTGAACGCGCTCTACGGCAACCGCTTCATCCTTGGCCTCGGCGTCAGCCACGTGCCCATGGTGGAGGGCATCCGCGGCCACAGCTACGCAAAGCCGGTACCGGCGATGCGCGCCTATCTCGACGGCATCACCAAGGATCAGCCCGGCGCGGAGGAATGGCCGATCGCGCTCGCCGCTCTCGGCCCGCTGATGCTGAAGCTCTCCGGCGAGCGGACGCGGGGCGCGCTCCCCTACAATACCACGCCGGAGCACACGGCGCGGGCGGCGAAGATCCTCGGGCCGGGCAAGTGGCTGGCAGTCGAGCAGAAGGTCTGCGTCGAGACCGACATTGCCAAGGCGCGTACCATCGGCCGCAAGGAGCTCGCGCGCTACATGGTGCTCGACAATTACCGCAACTGCTGGCTCGGCCTCGGCTTCACCGAGGCGGATCTCGCCAATGGCGGCTCCGACCGCTTCATCGACGCGATGGTGCTCTCGGGCGACGCGGCGGCGGTGAAGCAGAAGCTCCGCGCCCATTTCAGTGCCGGCGCCACCCATGTCTGCATCCAGCCGCTGCACGACGAAGGCGACATCGCCGCCCGCGACCGGACCTTGACCGCGCTGGCGGACACCTGAGTCAGCCGGCGGCGAACGCCCGCCTGACGGCGGCGCCTGCCTCGTCGAGGGCCTGCGCCGCCTCGGGGATCATCTTCCCCATGGTGACGAAGCCGTGGATCTGGCCGTCGAAGCGGCGGGTCGCGACCGGCACGCCCTCCGCGGCCAGCCGACGCGCATAGGCCTCGCCCTCGTCGCAGAGCGGATCGTAACCGGCGGTCAGCACCCAGGCGGGCGCCACGCTGCGGAGACTCGGCGCGCGCATCGGCGAGACCCGCCAATCGACGCGGTCGGACTCGCTTCGCAGATAGTGCCGATGGAACCATGCCTGGCTCGCCGTCGTGAGCAGATAGCCCTCGCCGAAGCGGCGCTGGGATGCGTAGTCGTCGCGGATGAAATCCGTCGCGGGATAGATGAGTAGCTGGAGCGCCAGCTTCGGGGCGCCTTGGTCGCGCGCCAGCAGGCTCACCACCGCCGAGAGATTGCCGCCGGCGCTGTCGCCTCCAACAGCGATGCGCCTGGCATCGATGCCGAGGGTTGCGGCCTCGCCTGTCGCCCAGTTCAGCACGGCGAAAGCATCGTCGACCGCGGCAGGAAACTTGTGCTCCGGCCCCATGCGGTAGTCGACGGCGAGAACGGCGCAGCCTGCCGCATTGGCGAGATGGCGGCAGACCACGTCATGGGTCTCGAGATCGCCCAGCACCCAGCCGCCGCCGTGATAGTAGATAAGGAGCGGCAGGCGCGCCTCGGGGCTCGCTCCCGCCGCACGGTAGAGACGCAGCGGGATCGACCCGCCCGGCCCGGGAGCGGTCAGGTCGCGGACGGCGGCGACCGGCTGCGGTGCCGATTGCAGCACGACGCGGCCAGCCTTGTAGACCCGCCGCGCCTCAGCGGCATCGAGGGTTTCGAACGGCGGCCGGCCGGTGGCCTCAACCAGATCGAGGACGGTCTGCGCACTGGCGTCGAGGGACATGGGCGCTCCCTTGCGGCTACGCGCCCACGGTACCCTACCTGCGCGGCGGATCAACCATCCGCCGCGGCCGCGACGATGACGACCTTATTTCTTCATCGGCGCGGCGGCGGTGACGAAGCTGGCGTCAAAGCCGGCGCCCACCTTGCTCGTGTCGGTGAGCGCGCCCTGCTTCACCAGCGTGTCCATGGTGCCGTCCCACTTCGCCTTGGTGATGATGCCGATGCCGTGTGCCTTGGTGTCGTCGTTGAAGAAGGTGGAGTCGATATCCGCCTTAAGCTCGGCAGCGAGCACCTCCTTCTTGTCGGCGTATTCCGGATTCGCCTTGGCGGTGATGTCGATCGCCTCCTTGGGATTGGCGATCACCTCGGCAAAGGCCGCCATGTAGGCGGCGACGAAGCGCTTCACCAGGTCCTTCTTGTCCTGGATCATCTTCTCCGAGGTGAAGACGCCGGAGCCGTAGGCAACGAAGCCGTGATCGGCGCCCTGCAGGATCGAGAGCGAGCCCGGACCGCCCGCCTTCGCCTCGAGCTCCGGAACCTCGGCGTCCATGTAACCCGGCACCGCCTGGACGCGGCCCAGCAGCAGGTAGTTCTCGTAGGGCGGCGACACGCTGCTCTCCTTGATGTCGGCCTCGGACATGCCGTTCGCCGCCAGGAGCGCCTTCAGGAAGATGTAGGTCGAGCCCGCCGGATGGATGCCGACATTGACGCCCTTCAGGTCCTGCACCTTGGCGAGCTTGAGCGTCTTCGCCAGCGAGATCATGGCGAGCGGGCTCTTCTGGTTGACCGCGACGATCGCCACGACGGGCACGCCCTGCGAGCGTGAAACCTGCAGCGTGGGCAGATCGCCGAAACCGAACTCCGCATTGCCGTTGCCGACCAGGCGCAGCGCATCCGGCGTGCCGGTGCCCTTGCGGATCGCCGTCACGTTGATGCCGTTCTTAGCGAAATAGCCCTTCTCTTTCGCGACGAAGAACATGGCGTGGTCACCGCGTACCACCCAGTCGAGCTGCACGGTGACGTCGTCCGCCGCCCGCGCCACCGGCGCCAGCACCATGCCCAGTGTCAGGACGGCCCCAGCCAGCGCGCTGCCCCAGATCTGCTTCTGCCCTTTCATGTTTTGCCCCTCGTTCATGCGGTTTCAGGTATGGCTCGCCGCCAAGGCGGCACCGGTGATCGCCCCGTCATAGCGCGGTGCCCAGGCGATGAAGCGATGCTCCAGCGCCTCGATCACATAGTAGAAGACGACGCCGAGCACCGAGACCTCGAACAGCGCCGCGAACACCAGCGGCGTCTCCAGCTGCGTCGAGGCGAACTGGATCATGTAGCCGAGCCCCGCCGAGGCGCCAGCGAACTCGCCGACCACGGCGCCGATCACACTGAAGGTGATCGCAATCTTGAGGCCGGAGATGAGATAAGGGAGCGAGTGCGGGATCTGCACCCGGCGCAGGATCTCGCCGCGCCCCGCCCCTACCGAGCGCATCAGCGCCACCAGCGCCGGATCGATCGACTGCAATCCCACCAGCATGTTGAGCGCCACCGGGAAGAAGGCGATGACGACGATCAGCGACACCTTGGGCATCAGGTCGTAGCCGAACCAAAGGATGAAGATCGGCGCCAGCGCCACCTTGGGCACGGTTTGGAACAGCACGACGAGGGGATAGAGCGCGCGGCCGAACGCCGTGAAGCGCACGATCACGATCGCAACGGCGATGCCGACCGCGGCGGAGAACAGGAAGCCGAGCAGCACTTCCTCCGCGGTGACGATGGCGGCGTTGAACAGCAGATGCTGCTTCAGCACAAGCACGGCGATGATCGCCGAGGGCGCCGGGATGACGAAGGCGGAGACGTGGAGAAACCGGATCAGCGCCTCCCACACCAGCAGCACGAGAAGGCCGAGCGCCACCGCCGGGAGGGAATCCTTGAGTCGGCTCATCTCCGCGCTCCCCCATGCCCCTCGCGCAGCAGCCGGCGCAGCGCCGCCGTCATCTCGACGAAACCGGGATCGCCGTAGATCGCCTCGCTGCGCTCCTGGGGCAGATCGATCGGCAGGCTCTCGATGATGCGGGCCGGATTGGCGGCCATCACGTGGACCTCCCGCGACAGGAACACTGCCTCGTCGATGGAATGGGTGACGAGGATGATGGTCTTGTGGGTGCGCTGCCAGATTTCGAGAAGGAAGCCGATCATCTCCTCCCGGGTGATGGCATCGAGCGCGCCGAAGGGCTCATCCATCATCAGCACCTCGGGATCGAGCGCGAGCGCGCGGGCAATGGCGACGCGCTGCTGCATGCCGCCCGAAAGCTGCGACGGCCGCTTGTGGGCGGCGTCGGCAAGACCAACCAGGCGCAGCATCTCGGCGGCGCGCTCCCGCGCCGCCTGCCGGCTCATCCCTTTGTCGGCGACCTCCAGCAGGAAGGCGGCGTTCTCCAGCGCGGTCCTCCAGGGCAGCAGCGTCGCGTCCTGGAAGACGAGACCGATCAGGTGCCGGCGCGCCGCCTCCGCCGGCGCCACGCCGCCGATGGTGACGGTGCCGGAGGTCGGCGTGATGAGGCCGGCCAGCACCTTCAGCAGCGTGCTCTTGCCGCAGCCAGAAGGTCCGATCAGCGAGACGAAGCCGCCCTTGGGAATGCTGATGCCGATCTCGTGCAGCACGCGCTGGCGCAGGCCGCCGACGGCGAAATCGACCGAGATGCCGGTGGCGACGACGTGGGCGGGCGGCGCTGCGGCGGGGCGATCGCCGCGGGCCAGTGCCGCCACCGCAGCGTCCCTCACCCCGAGCGCCGGCATCGCCCTCGCCCCATCGCTCAGCCCGCCGCCGTCGCCTTGGCGAAGGCGGGCCGTTCCTTCAAGCGCGCGCGCCAGGCCTCGAGCGCCGGGAATTTCGGCAGCCCCAGCGGGAAGTTGAGGCAGCGCGACACCAGCGGCGCCAGCGCCATGTCGGCGATCGTCAGAGAATCGCCGGCGACATAGGGATGCTGTGAAAGCTCGCCTTCGAGGATCTTGAGCTCGGCTGATATCTCGTCGCCGACGCCGGCGCGGCGCTCGGCGGGCTCCTTCTTCGCCTCGCGGAAGCCCGCGAGGAAAACGGGATTGAGCGAGGCGAGGCCCCAGTCCATCCAGCGATCGACCTGGCTGCGCTTCGCGGGATCGGTCGGATAAAGCGGGCTCTTCGCCTTGGTGGCGAGGTAGCGCAGGATCGCGTGGGATTCCCAGACCGCGACATCGCCGTCGACCAGGGTCGGCACTTTCCGCGTCGGGTTCAGCTTGCCGTATTCCGGCGTCTGGGTGTTGTTGAACTGGCGGCCGTAATCCTCGCGCTCGTAGGGCGAGCCCAGCTCCTCCAGCAGGAAGATCACCTTCTGCACGTTGCCGGATGTCGCCCGGCCCAGCAGCTTCAGCATTCTATGCGTCTCCCTCGATCGGTCGGTAAGCGATGCAGTCCATCTCCACCCGGGTGCTGATCACCGCGCGCGCCTCGACGGTGGTGCGCGCAAGACGCCCTTCCGGGAAATACTCCTTGAACACGCCGTTGTAGCGCCCGAAGTCGCGGCCGTCCTCGAGATATGTGGTCACCTTCACCACGTCGGCGAGGGTGCAGCCGGCGGCTTCCAGCGCGCGTTTCAGCGCCTCGATGGTGGCGCGGGTCTCCTGCTCGATGGTGCCGCCGCACATCACGCCCTTCTCGTCCTTGCCGACCTGGCCGGAGACGAAGACGAAATCGCCGGCGCGCACGGCGGGATGGAACGGAAGGTTCGGGTTCTTCGGCCCATAGGCCTTGATGCCGGGCTTGCTCACTCTGTCCTCGATCTCAGGAGGGAAAGATCTCGACCACCGAGGTGCCCTGCTGGCGGTCGGTGAGATAGGCGATGCCGCGGCCGTCGAGCGTCACGTCGTTGGAGGAGGCGCGGTCGCAGCCGGCGGGCGGCGGCGGCTGGTAGAAGCCCACCTCCTTCGGCGCGAAAGGATCGCTGACGTCGACGAGGCGCAGGCCCTGGGCGAACCAGGCGAAGGGCAGCGTGGTGCCGGTGAAGCGCTCCGAGGGCTGATGACAGCCGGTCATCGGCGGCTGTGGCCGGCCGTCGGTGTCGAGGCCCGGCACCTGGAACGTCGCGATCGGCATCGGCTGTCGCTCGTCCGATATGTCGTAGATCCAGGAGAAGGCTGGCGGCGAGGGCCGGAGCTTTGCCACGTCCTCGTCCGCCACCACCATGATGCGCCGGCCCTTCAAAGGCTGCGGGATCAGCAGGCAGGTGTGGGTCGGATGCGGATGCGCCGGGCTCGAATTGACGCCAGAGACCAGCTTCGGCTTCGACATGTCGGAGATGTCGAGGATGAAGAAGCCGTGATGCCAATAGGAGACATAGAGCCGGTCGCCGACGCGCAGCGGATGATGGCAGCGTGGCTTCACGTAGCCGTCCCAGGGATAGGCCTCGCCACCCGCCGCGTGCTGGCCCGGGATCCACCAGCGGCCGACTTCCTCGGGCTTGGAGGGGTTCTGCAGGTCGAGGATCAACACGATGTTGCCGACGAAGCCCTCTGCCGTCGGCGAGATATAGGCATAGCGGCCGTCGAAATCGTAGCGATGGACGCCGCTCCCCGCGGTCTTCCACTTGGTGATGAGCCGGGGCGACGACGGCTTCGAGACGTCGTAGATGCCGAGGCCGCCGCCAAAATCGGGATTCTCCTGACCGAGCCGCTCGTGGTTGACGATCATCAGCCCGTTCTGGGCCCGCACCTTGTGCGAATGCCAGCCCGGCGGCATCTCGATCATGCTGAGGAGCCGCGGATGGCGCGGGTCCGAGATGTCGTAGATCGAGGTGCCCGCCGGCGGCCGCATATGCGCGACGTAGAGCGTGGTGCCGTCGACCCAGACCTGGCCGCCGCCGGGGCAGTCAATCTGCGACAGGAGCCGCGTGTTGCGCGCGCGCTCGCCTGCGCGCGGCGCCATGGCCACATCCACACTCATGCGAGCCGCACCGTCTCGCCGCTCTGAAGCCGGCCCGAGCGCTGCAGCAGACCGAAGGCCTGCAGCGCCGGCTCGTCGCTGGCGATGAAGAGGATGGCGGGCTCCCGGTCGCTGCCGTTCACGTGCTCGAACCAGCTGCCGCCTGGCACCGCCAGCGTGTCGAAAGGCCCCCAGTCGAAGCGCTTACCGTCGACGACGGTGTGGCCCTTGCCCTCGAAGGGCGCCACCAGCAGGCTCGCAGTCTGCTTCACCGGCAGCGTGCGCTCCCCCGGCCGCAGCATCTGCATGAAGAAGGTCATGGTCTTGAACACCGGGCCGCCGGTCATGGGATCGACGTATTCGATCGCCAGGCCCTCGTGCGAATTGCCGTCCCAGTCGCGGTGCTTCTCCAGGAGCTCGCGCATGGCGTCGTAGCGGTAGACGAACATCGGCGAGCTGCTGCCGGCGCCGCGGCGATGGTCGACGAAGCGCGGCCGGAGGCCGCCGGCGCCATAGACCCGCGCCGAGTAGTCGCTGGGGAAGCGCGCGGTCTGCTGCTTCTTGCGCTCGCCTTTCTCGGCGTAGTCGTGATCGAAGCTGAGGGCGTTGAGCTGCTCCACCAGCGGCAGGTCGAGCACCGAGAGATTGACCGCCGGCTCCTCGCCCAAGTTGCCGTGATTGTGCCAGGTGTCGCGCGGCGTCAGCACGAGATCGCCGGGG